>PMCR01000358.1 GCA_003155465.1 Myxococcales bacterium
AGCATGCCCTCGGTCTTGGCCAGACCCAGGATTGACTCCATGGTGTCTTCCACGCTGTTGATGAAGCAGGCCGAGCACTGCGGTTCTGCCTCGATGCCCACGTTGAACCAGACCGGAGAGTTGAATGACATCTTCTGCTCGACCAGCAGGTGCTTGAGCTCGGCGCGGTAGTTGTCGGCCGAAGCCTGGTCGGCAAAGTACCCGTCCTGCATGCCCCATCGGGTGATGGTGTCGGCCACACGGTCGATGAGCTGGCGCACAGAGCGTTCGCGCCCGGGTGTGCCCAACTGGCCGCGGAAGTACTTCTGCACGACCACGTTGGTCGCAGTCTGGCTCCAGCCACTCGGGACCTCGACGTCGCGCTGCTCAAACACCACCTTGCCGCCCTCGCCGATGATGCTGGCCGTGCGCTGTTCCCAGATGATACCCGCGTAGCCGTTGTCGCCGGCCCGGGTAAAGGATCGTTCGATGCGTATCCCAGGCGCCTGCTTGCGGCTCTTGCCGCGACCGGCGCGCCCGTCCTTGGTCAACGATGGACCTGGGATCGGCAACTCAAGCCCGTTGGGCCGAGGGTTTCGTTGGCGTCGGCTATCTTGCTTCTCAAGCATCAGCACTCCTCCTCCGCGACTGCGTCTCGGCTTCAGGGCCGCCGAGCCGGCTTTGCTGTCTGCGCTCTTGCTCTTATCCTTGATGACCCAAAGAGTTGCGAAACCACCCGCCCGCAAGACTGGCAAATCCTTCGCTAGCCCTGTGCGGCGGACGGGAGATTAGTGTCGCCGTTCGACTCTCATGTCAACAAGAAACACAAGATGTAGTACTATACGACAAACGGCTACACTATATATTGTGTGTTGATAGTCTGTGGCTTTCAACCGGATTCGCCTTTGCGTCCGGTCACTTCTGGCCCATAGCAGCCTGTGGACAGAACCACAATGGCCATACATTGCATTATACTTTCACTGGCGAGAAACTATGAGCGCCAGGCCGCAAACTATCGACCCTCGCGCTTCTCGTTTAAGATCGCTCTGTGATCTGGCTCGAAGGTGTTTCCTACCTACGCGCGGGCAGCCCAGCTCTCGGGGACGTGACTCTCGGCGTGTCTCGCGGCGAGCTGGTCGTTGTGCACGGACCGACCGGTTCGGGCAAGAGCTCACTGCTGGCCGTGGCGGCCGGGGTTCGAGCGCCGAACTCGGGCGCTGTCTGGATCGCGGATCGCAATATCGCCGGCCTGCAGGCATCATCGTTGCCATATGTTCGCCGCAACGTTGGCTACCTGCCGCCTTCGCCCCTGCTCATCCCGGACGAAACCGTCCTGGAGAACATCATGCTGGCCCTGGCCGTTCGCGGTGAGCCAATCGATTCGGCCGAAGCGGACGCGCGCGAAACCTTGGCCATGGTGGCTGATTCGGCCTGGGAGAACCGCCTGGCTAGGTCTTTGTCCACGGGCCAGCAGCGCTTGGTCGCGCTCGCACGCGCCTTGGTGGGCCCCCCTCCCCTGGTCGTCGTGGACGAGCCGGCGTCGGGCATGGGCGGAGATGACCGCGAGGGCATCGCCCGCGCACTGGTCTGGGCTCGCGAGCGGGGTTGCGCTGTCTTGTGCGCCACCTCGGATCCCAGCTTCGCGGAAATGCTGGTGGATGCGGGTGGCCGGCAGGTTCATCTTGAGGGTGGCCGCATTACGGGTGCGCCCGCCATCGGTCTCGTACCCGCGCCGGTTGACTCGGTTGATATGAGAACGCCTGGAGGGTTCGCTTCGCCCTTCGGCCCCCCACCCGCCACTCCCACCCCGCTCGCTTCGCTCGGCCTCGCCATCCCGCCCGCGATGGTCCGCGGCGAGCAAAGCTCGCCCGCTCCCCACGCGACTAGCGACGCGGAGCCCGAAAAAACCGAGTCGGCCGAAACCATCGGCTTGTCCGACCGACGCTCGACGGGAGAGGAGTCGTCGTGACCGTCGCCTGGATCCTGCGCCGGGCACGGCGCCAGTCCCCATCCGCACGCCGTACGCTGTGGGCCGCAGCCGGCTCGTTCTTGATCCTGGGTCTGGTCAGTGGCGCGACCATCCTGGGGCTGCGCGCGACACGAAGCTGGATGAGCACAGTGGACCACGGTGTGCATGTGATCGCTTTCCTGCGGGACGAGATGGAGCCGGACCAGGCTGCCCAACTGGTCGATCTGCTGCGACGGCGGCCCGGCGTGGCTCGGGTGCGCCTGGTCGAGCCGGCTGAAGCTCTCGCGCGTCTGCGGGGTGCGGCACGTCCGCTGCCAGCTACAGGCTCGTGGCTCGACGACCTCGAACCTGGCTACTTCCCGCGCTCCATCGAAGTCGCGCTTGTGTCCTCGGCGGATCTGCCGCAGCGAGCGACGGAGTTGTCGCGACGCCTGCGTGGGCTGGCTGCAGTGGCGGAGGTGGATGCCATGACAGAAGGCGTGGCTCGCCTTGAAGCGTGGGTTCGCTTCGGCCAACGTCTGGGCTGGGCCGTGGTTCTGGCCGCGGGCATCGCGGCCCTCTCGTTTCTGGTCAGCACGGTCTTGCGCGGACGCGAGGCTCGGCGGCGCCAGGCGCAGGTTCTCGTGATCCTCGGCGAGACCGCCGGGAAAATCCGTCTTCCCGCAAACATCGCGCTTGCCGCCGCGGGGTTGACCGGCGCGCTCGCCGCGCTGGTGGTCCTACGTCTTGCTTGGCCCGCCCTGCTGACCGCAGTTGAAAGGACGCTGGGGATCGTAGCTACGCCAGTCGTGGTCTCCCTGGGCTTCTGGGAGTCCGCCGTCTGTCTTCTGACTGCTCCAATGATCGGGTGGGTGCTCGGATACCTCTCCACTCCTGTGCACGGCGTGGTCGATGCGTAGACTCATCATCTGGTTGCTCCTGCTCGCACCGACCTCGGTCGCACGGGCCGAGACAGCCGACGAGGGGACAAGGCTCGCCCAACGTCTTTCCAAACGAGAGGAGATTCTGGAAGGCCAGAAGGATCGGGCGGAGGCCAAGCTGCGCGAGCAGGCGCTGTTGGCCTACCGCCTCACGCGCCGACGCGAGCTGGGCTTCGTGAGCAACCCGAAGTCACGATTGGACGATGCTGAAGCAGCTGATTTGGCGATGACTTCGCTCGGCAAGGGCCTTGCGGAAGCTCGTATCCTGGCTGACGAAGTTGAGCATGTGCGCGCCGAGCGTGTGGCGCTCGACCGGGCTCGCAGCCAGCAGGCGGATGTGCCCGCAGATACGGCCGAATCCCTCCACCATTTTGCCCGTCCGGTGCGCGGGGCGATGGTAGGTGTTCCGGGCATCCGGCGTGACGCCCCAACGGGAACCGAACTGCGTCGCGACGGAATCGAGCTGCTGGCCCGACTCAACGAACCTGTGCGAGCGGTGACGGATGGCGTTGTACGCCGAGTCGAGGCCCTGCCGCAGGGCGGCTACGCCGTGGTGACGCAACACCCGGCGAGATTGGTCAGCGTCGTGTCGGGCATGCGCGACGTGGTGGTTGCTCCTGGCGACCCTGTCGAACCGGGACAGGCCCTTGGCCTGGCCGGCCGGAACCTGGACGGCGCCGCCGTGATCTCAATCGAGCTATGGCGAAACCGCGAATCCGTCGACCCGCGTGGCATGCTCCCCGGCCTACCCAGACGCTGACATGGGAACCCTGAGAGGGTTTCCCAAACCCTTGTATATTACGGGGGACTGACTCGCTCTCGCGATGGTCCGCCGCCGGCGGAGCCGGCGGGCTCCGCACGCGCCCAGCTACGCCTTGGCCAGCCGGCCGGTGCTGCGCAGCTCCTCGATGCCGGCCATGAGCTGGAGTTGTTCTATATGCTCGGCCAAGGCAGGTGAGGCGTGCAGGTAAGCATGCCACGCTGCCGCAGCAAAGGCGTCGGGAGGAACGCCGAATTCCGAGGCCAACTTGGCAGCCTCCGCGAGATGCTCGCTGAGTCTGCTTGCCAACTGGATTCGGTCAGCAGCCTCTTGTTCTGGAGGCTTCTCTGTGATGTCCGTTTGGGGATGAGCGGCTATCATGGCACCTGCTCCTTCCTATTCGTTCCAAGTGGAAGCACCGCTGGGGGTTGGTCCACGCCGCAGCGCTCACGGGCACGGTGGCCGCGCAACAAGATGCAAACGAGATGCGGATGGTCGACTGTGGGCTATCCTCGCGATAGGGTGGGAGTTCAAGCGCCGTGAACAATTGTGACATGGGAACCCTGAAAGGGTTCCCTCTCCCTCCCGCGATGGTGCGCCGCCGGCAAATCCGGCGGGCTCCCCACGCGCCTGACATGGCAACCCTGAAAGGGTTCCCTCTCCCTCCCGCGATGGTGCGCCGCCGGCAAATCCGGCGGGCTCCCCACGCGACCAAGCTACTCATCACCGCAGCCCTCTTGATCGCTGCAACGCCAGCGTTGGCCGGCCCGCTCGACGATCCTCACGTGGGCAGTCTGGGCTTCTCGGGTCCCACCACGGGCGACTTGACAGCAGTGTATTGGAACCCGGCGGCACTGGGCCTCATCCAGGGGAACCAGTTCATGTTCGGAGCCTCCCTGCGCGCGACCCGGGTCACGGTCGATCGTGCCCCGATCGATCGGATGACGGGGCTGCCGGGCGGAACACGCAGCTTCCCGTCGGCGTCCGGCCATGGCCTCGAACAGCCCTTCGCCTGGCCGCCCGGGCCCGGCAGCTTCCTCGGAGTGGGTGCGGGGGTGGCGCGACGATTCGCCCTGGCGATTGCCGCTTACACGCCGTTTTCGCAAAAGCTCAGCTTCGGCGTGGCGGCTGGTGGCGAGCAACCCACGCGCTATCACTTGGTGAGCGTCGACTCGCGACAGCTCGCGCTGGTATCCGGACTGGCCATCGAACTGTCGAACTCGCTGCAAGTCGGTGTCGCGCCGGGGCTGCTATTCAGCTATGGCCATCTGGTGTTTGACGAGGACACGGTGCCTGCCGACCCGTCGACAACCCGCGCGGAGAACCCCGACGCGGCGGCACGCTACGACCTGGCAACGCAGGGAACGCAGGCGCCATCCTATTTTGTCACGGGAGGCATCCACTTTCGCCGAGGGGCCTGGGAGGCGGGTCTGGCCTACACCAGCGCGCCCCTGGGGACCGGCGGGACCATCAAGTTGGCCATGGAACGCAGCCGGGTGACGCCTCCTGCGACGCCGTCGACAAGAGATCTTTGTTCTATCCTAGGGCACAGCCCGTGCGTATCTGGCGAGATGAGCTACCGGCTGCCCGACCTTTTTCTGGCAGGGGTCACGTGGCATGCCACCCGTCACCTGGATGCGGTGGGGATCGTGCGCTGGGTTCGGTACGGTTCATATGATCAGATCAAGATCCGCGTCGTCGGCCCAAGCAGTGATACGCTTCTGGGCAGCAGACTTCCCGATCAGTTGATTCTGTACCGCGGTTTTCAGGATAGCCTGGACATGCGGGCACGTCTTGTTCACGCACCCTTGTCCTGGTTCCGCTGGAGCGGGACACTTCGCATGGAAACCTCGGCCGTGCCCGAGGCCAACCTGAATGCAGCTGCGGTGGATGGGCCGAAGCTGGAGCCTGGCCTGGCCAGCGAGTTCACAATCGGGCGCCACCTGCGAATCGAGATTGGCTATGCTCTCACTTGGATGTTTCCTGTCACGGTCAGGGCGTCCGGGTTCGATCCCGCGGCAGCCGCCGCCTGCGCGCAGGCGTCCCGCGACTTGTCTTCGCCCGCCTGCCAGACGGACCTGGCGGGCCGGGCTCGCCCGACGGCTGCCGGCAGCTACAAGATGCTGCAGCACACGCTGGCAGTCATGACCATGGTGAGCTTCTAGATGTTTACGCGACGGTGCACCGCTCTCACCTTCCTGCTTGCGCTCGCTTCCTGCAGCGAGGCACCGGCGTTCGAGTACGACTCGCGTGCCATCGAACTGCAGCGAGCGCCAACCGAGCCCGGCGGCCCAGCCTTGGGAGCCACCCTGGCCAGGGTGGCAGTCGGCTCCGACACCCCCTTTCTCCTCATCGAAACTGGATCCCTGCTGTCCAGCCTGCGCCGCGGAATCTGTCCCGCAGCCACGCCGGAACCTGTGGTCTACACGGGAGACATCCAGTTGCTCGCGGCGCAGAACACCGGCGCGCCGGTGCGGGCTTCATTTCGCGGCATCACCCTGTTCGATCTTTGCGCGGGCGCGGTGGGGGACGCCGACACCCACGTGGCTGGAGTTCTGGGGGCAGATGTCTTGCGAAGCTTCTCACTGGCATTCGCCTTTCCGCGGATCCCGGCCGAGCCTGCCACCATGACCATCTACAGTGACCTTCCGGCCAGTGACTCGGATCTGGCGACGAACGGATACGCAGTCATGAGGTTCAGACTGCGCGGCAACACGGCGGCGGCCACCGCCTCGGGAAGCGGGCGACCGGGGTTGCCTTCTAGTCGCGTGGTGATGCGGGTGTGCGGCAACCCCGCGGCATTCACCCCTGACGGGCCAGCGGAAACCTGCAAGGCCGGAGAGGTCGAGGTGAAGGCCTCGGGAACGAATCTCCTTCTCGCGCTCAGCACCGGTCATGGTCGGTTGGTGCTGAGCGCGAGCGCCTGGCAGCGTCTGGGAGGCCAGGTGCCGGCGCCTCTCGGGGCAGGCGAGTCGCCGCTCTACTCGCCTCTTGTCGCCGATCCGATTCCTGCCCACTGGGTGACCGTGTCGCGCTTGGCGCTGGTGGACGGCGACTCAGGCGACTTGTGGCCAGGGGCGTGCGCCGAGCTGGCGCGCGCACGTCGCATCGAATGGACGGTAGCCAACCAGGCCAGTGGCGCCTGCTTCCAGCCTTGCGACGTCAGCGGAGGGGCAGCCCTGCCGGCTGCCGCCCACGTGGATGTCGGTTCCAACCTCGCTGCGGCCATCGTCAGCGACACCAGCGACTTCATGAGCAACCTCAACGAGGACTTCCCCTCTGGCGCTCAGGTCGATGGCGTGATCGGGACGGAAGCACTGGCCGGGACCCGCATCGAGATGGACTATGTCAGCCAGCCACAAGGGCGGCTGGTGGCCGCTTGTGAACCGGGCTCCGATCGACAGGCTTGCTGGGCGGCCCCACGCTGCGTTGGCCCAAGCGACGCTGACCAGACTCACATGTGTTTCGGACTGCTGCCGCCCGGACGTGCCCCCGCGTGCCCGCAGTAGAACTCACCTACGGGGACGGCGATGTCCTGGCTGCAGCCGCCCTGGCCTCGAGCGTGGACACCGTATCTTCCAACTGCTGTATGGTGGCACGCAGGTTGGCGACCTCCTGCTGCGTGGCCAAGCCGAGAACACCAGCGGCCACCCCCCCGGCTCGATCCATCCCGGACTTGAGGGTGCCGCCCAGGCTGAGGGCCTTCATGGCCGCGTTCATCAGGCGGGGGTCGCTGGCGAGCTTGCTCACGCGCGGGTTGCCCGCCAAGCGCAAGGCTTGACCCACCACGATGTCCTTGATCGACTTGATTACCGGCATGACGAGGTGTCTTGCCACGGTTCGCCGGCTGGGTCAACGCATACGCGGCGCCGGTCGCTCGGGGAGCCCGCCGGCCTTCGGGACGGAAAGCCCTCCCACCCCGCGCACCTAGCGCGCGCCCTCGCGAGCGCCGCGCGTAGCGCACCATCGTGCGAGGCCGAGCGAAGCGAGCGGGGGGGGTGGCGGGTGGGAGGCCGAAGGGCGGAGCGAACCCTTTGATGGTTCCCATGATCGCGTAGGCGAAG
>PMCR01000018.1 GCA_003155465.1 Myxococcales bacterium
CCGCCCGTCGTCCCGGTTGCGCCACCTGTGGTGCTGACGCCGCCCGTGGTGCCGATGCCGCCCGTGGTGCCGATGCCGCCCGTGGTGCCCGTTGCGCCCGCGGTACCCCCGCCGCCGCCGGCGGCTTCAACCTTCAAACCGGACGAGCAAGCGGTCGACATTGCAGCGGCCACGACCAGGCCAAAACACATCTTTCCAGCCAATGAAACGCGAGAACTAGTCATGCCCGAAAACCTCCAGAAAAAAAGCGTACCACTCATCAACGTCGCACAAGGACGATAGGTTATCAGACCACCCATCACCTAGCCATGGCCCGCCTTCTGTGGTAGCCAGCACGCTCACCAACGCTAGGAAGGTTCGTAATGCACAAGACCATTTGGATGCGTGGTTTGCTGTTGACACTGTTCGTGACCGGTTGTCGCTCGGCCGGCGAGCCGGTCGACTGGTCGCAGAGGCAAGAGAGCCTGACCATCAGCCCAACCACCGTGTACCAAATCAAGAGTGCGGNNGCCGCTGGCCAGAACTTCACCATCGCAAGTGTGACGACAGGCTACTACGCCATCAAGAACACCAAGAGTCTCAAATGCCTGGATGTCAACGGCAAGTCGACGGCTGACGGCGCCGCCATCATCCAGTACACTTGTAACAACAGTTCCACCAATCAGCAATGGGCCATAGCCGAGGTGTCGTCGGGCGTAATCCGCCTGACAGCGCATCACAGCGGGAAAGTGGCGGAGGTCAATAAGGGCGGCACGGCGGACGGAACCGCCGTCGTCCAGCGCACCTGGAACGGCGCCACTTATCAGCAATTCCAGCTTTCCACCGGCACCGGCGGAAGCGGCGGTACAGGAGGTGCCACGGCAACTGGCGGGACGGGCTCCGGTGGCTCAGCCGGGACGGGCGGTACGACCGCCGCGGGTGGCACCACTGCTGCAGGCGGCTCCACCGCCGCGGGTGGCACCACCGCTTCCGGTGGGACCACCGCAACGGGTGGCACGACTCCTCCACCTGGTCGCGTCCGCAGGATGATTCCGTTGGACCTGGGCTGGCGGTTCAACAAAGGTGACGCCACCGGGGCGGATCAGGCGGCGTTCCCGGATTCAGGGTGGCGCCCGGTGAACGTCCCGCACGACTGGGCCATCGAAGGGCCGTTCTCTCAAACGGCCGCGACCACTGGCCGGGGCGGCTACCTGCCATCGGGAATTGCTTGGTACCGGAAGCATTTCACCCTTCCACAAGAACTGTCGGGCCGGAAAGTCTACGTTGAATTCGACGGCGTCATGGCGAACAGCACCGTCTACATCAATGGCACGCGGCTCGGAAATCATCCGTACGGGTATGTCAGCTTCCGCTACGATATGACGGCGAGCGCCAAGTTCGGGACATCGGAGAACGTGCTCTCGGTCAAGACCGACACCTCCTTGCAGCCCGCCTCGCGCTACTACGCAGGCGCTGGGATCTACCGGCACGTCCGGGTCATTGCGACTGATCCAGTGCATGTCAATCAGTGGGCCACCTACGTCAGCACGCCCGCACCGACGACGGCATCGGCGACCGTCAAGGTCACAACCTCGGTGGTCAATTCCGGGACGTCGTCGCAAATGGTAAGCGTGCAGGGCATTGTCAGCGACGCCAGCGGGACGGCGCTCGCACCCGTCAGCGCGGCTGCGCAAACCATCGCGGCGGGTGCATCGGCCAGCTTCGCATTCGATGTCCCTGTCACGAATCCCAGCCTGTGGTCCCCTGATGCTCCGAACATGTACCAGCTCGTGACCAACGTACAGGTCGGCGGCACCACGCTTGACGACGACGTCACCCCTTTCGGGATCCGGAGCCTGGTGTACGACACCGCGACTGGCCTGAATATCAACGGCACGAACACGAAGATGAAGGGCGTGTGCTTGCATCAGGACTACCACGGGCTCGGGCTCGCCGCGCCGGCGCGGGCCATGCAAAGGCGGATCGCACAGCTCAAGACCTACGGGGTGAACGCCATCCGCACCTCGCACGATCCGCCGAGCCCGGAATTCCTCGATCTGTGCGACCGGATGGGCATTCTCGTCATGGACGAGTTCTTCGACATTTGGGTCGGACACAAGTACAGCGATGTCGGCGACTACGGTGCCTACTTCAACACGACCGCGACCAACCCCACCGGAATGCCGGCGGTGCCCGGAACCCCCAGCGGGGCACCGTGGTACCAGGTCGATGTAACCGGCATTGTCATGCGGGATCGAAACCACCCCAGCATTGCGCTGTACAGTGCGGGCAATGAAATCCGCGATTCGCTCAGCACGCGAACTCCTATCCTGACCAAGATCGTCTCCCTCTGTCACACCCTCGACCCTGGCCGGGCGGTCACCCAGGCTCTCTTTCGGCCCTCGGACAATGGTGACGTTACAGGAGCTACCAGGACCCTCCTCGACGTTTTCGGCGGCAACTACCGCCCCGCCGACGTCGCTACGGCCATGGCAATGGCGCCTGCACGCGCCGGGGTCCTCACCGAGATGGGCACCGAAACCGCCACGTGGACTACGGTCACGGCCAACCCGGCGCTGACCGGCTCATTCATGTGGACGGGGGTTGATTACCTTGGCGAACAGGATGGCCTTTGGCCGAGCGTTGGCCGCTACGGCCAGGCGCTCTTGGACGAACTGGGAACTCCCAGGCCGCTTGCCTTCACTTGGCAGGGGATCTGGGGAGCACCCGCGACCACCTTCAGCACCGGGGCAATTGCGGGCCAGGTGGTGCTCGCGGCGGATCACGCCACAATCACGACCGACCTCAACGACGTCTCGTTCGTCAAGGCCGCGGTGCCCACCGCCACCGCACCCGTGACCTTCTCGATCACAGGTCCCGGCACCATCGTCGCCGTGGACAGCGGGAGCATGACACAGGAGACGTTCCGTGGACTCACGCGCAACGCCTCCGGAAACCTGGCCTTCGCGATCGTCCAGGCAACCGGCGCCGGAACCATCACCGTGACGGCCAAGTCTGCAGGGCTGACCGACGGCACCGCAACCATCACGGCCACCTCGGATACGTGGGTTCCGTGCTCCGGGACATG
>PMCR01000345.1 GCA_003155465.1 Myxococcales bacterium
TCGCGTTCGCGAACTCCGCTCGGTATCGGTAGCTGCGCAGGCCGTTGATTTCGTCGCGCTCCACAAGAGTCACGGATCGGAGCTCGCCGAAGCGCTTGAGATAGGCCTGGAAGCGCGCCAGGTTCGGCAATACCTCCGATTTCCAGTAATCGGCAGTGTAGTCCTCGGCATGAGGGGTACCTCGGGCCACATCCCGAAGCAGCTCGCCCACATGAGTAGTGACCTTGGGCTCCCTATCCGGAATCGGTTTGTACGCCTCCAAAGGAAGCCGCTCCATGCTCGGGGGTAGAGGGCGAAGGGACGCCGTGAGTTGCTGACGGATTGTCGGGATTTCGTAGTAGTGAGCTCCCTTCTTAAGCTCGTCGGCTAGGTTGAGCATCGTCTCGCCTTCGCGCTCGGAAAACGGACGCAGGTAGATATCGCCGGCCTTCAGATCGAAGATGTTCGAGTACTTGGTGCTGTACTCGCCGGCCTGCCTGCCATCGTAGAGGATCTTGAATCCCTCGGCCATGGTGGGATCGGGCTGCTTGGGGAGTGCGGCGCGGCGGTCGAGCGCGGCCTGCAAGAACCGCTGGCCGAAACCAAAGCCCCGGTTTTGCCTCGACTCCTCGAACACCACACGCCCGTCTCTTAGCCCGATGATAACCGATGCTCCTGACTTGTCTGCAACCAAGATTACCGAAGTGGCAAAACCCGGCTCGGCGTACGCCCGATAGAAGGCGACGGCGTCCTTGACAGTGGCGCAGCCCTCAAGCATTCGCTGAGCTGCACGTCCTCGTGCTGGGGGCAGGGCGGACTCCCATTTCTGCGGGGTCTTGGACACCTGAACCCAGTCGTAGGCGAGGCCCTCGGTGTTCAGCCCTCCAAATGGCACCCCGTCGTCGAACCCTACGTAGGTCGCGCCGTGGTATTCCTTGCCGGCCGGCACGAACCAGATGCGCGACTTGGTATTCGACCAATCCTCGTTGTTACAGAAGAGCGCGTGGTTGGCATCGGTCAGGACGAAAATGGTGCACGCCCGTGCCGGCCGGGCAGCAAGCCCAAGAGTTGCCGGAACCAAAACAAGAGTCAGCAAATGCCTCAGCCTGGAGTTGTGGTTGCGCTTCATGGCATTGATTTGAGCAGAATCGGCAAGCCCATTCAATAGCCGACTGGAATTCGCGGTCGTGGCCAACAACTCCCATTCCGCCCGCAGGGCCAGGTGGCCCGCGGCACCAGATGTTCGCCCACGCCCGATGTCGTGGGACGACAGAGAAGCGATGGCTACCGACCTCGCCGGCCGGAACAGCGCCCTGCCGAGGCTTGCAACCGACGAGGTCGGCGACGTGTTGCAGGTTGCGCGCGTGCGCATCCTGCGCTACCTGGCCCGCCGGGGCGTGGTCCATCTGTTGCCCGAAACCCTCGAGATAATAGACGCGTGGGCAGCCGGCCGGCTTCGCCGGCCGCGTACCATCGCGGGAGGGCATGGGAACCCTTCCAGGGTTCCCATGTCAGATGACGAGTTGGCCTCCCGTAGGGTCCAGATGGTGGCTTGGGTCGGCCATCACCAAATCGGGGTGTCGCAGGTTCCAGTGGTGGTGCCACAGAACCGAGCACTTATGGAGGAGCGGCGTGCGCGGCAGACCGGGAAAACTTCACCCCAAGCTTGCCCTCCAGGCCGGGGAGGGCTGGGTCGGAAGCGAGTGCGCCGCCAAGTCGGTAGCCCAGATTCCCCATGTCGGTCGTCCGCAGGATTCTCTGCAACAGCCGGTGCTCCGCCTGGTTCAACTGGGCCACGTCCATCGAGCCGCGCTTGCGCAGGGTCGGCGTGTTCCAGAAGTACACCCAGTTGCCCCGAAACCCTCGAGATAGATGACGAACTGGCCTCGCGCGACCCGGTGCTGGCCCAGCTCGCAGCCGCGGCAGTTGCTGGGCTGCCGCCTGCCGGTCCCGAGCTGCGCTGCCGATATCGGCCGTGGGCCGACCTGATGCGCCTCACCCTCGGTCTGCCCGTCGATACCCTAGGGCCTGCCCGCCCTGCCCCTGCCCCACGCGGCTTCGCCGCGCCCGTCGCTCATTGCGGAGGACAAATGAAGTTTCGCGCCCTGGTCCGCGACCGCGCAAGGATCGAGCGCTTCCTCCGTCGCCAGGGCCTGTGGGCCGAGCCCCTCGGTTTCGCCGAAGCTCGCCCACCGCCCCACTTCCGCAGCGTCACACGGGTCAAACCAACCCGCCAGGCCGAGCTGTTCGAGTAGGCCGAACCCTTCCCGCCGCAGGGCCGGGGCCTGCCCATCGAAGGCTCATTGTGGGACCGCTTACAGCTCAAGGGTCGCGGGTTCATCCTCGTGGGTCGCCTTTCCATCCAGGCTCGGCCGTCGCCTTCGCTCCATCCCTCCGTCTTCCACGCACCATACTGGCTTAAAACGGTTACGTTCCGGACCTTCGGCCTTGGTGACACGAGCAAGTCTGGTCGGGGCAGCGGGAGCTTCGGTTGCGGTGCCGCTCGCTTGCGGATCGCCTCAAGATGTCACTGTGCGGCTGCCTGCCTCGACCGGGAAGATCTGGCTCTCAGTCGTTTCCGAACCGCCGCCCCAGCATCCGCAGTTCTTGCCATACCCACTCTCGAACAGCGTCCAGATCGACGAAATCGTGTTCGAGTAGCGGACCTGGCCTGCGTGGAAATCCACTCGGCCGAACACGGCCGCGCGATCAACGAGTACTTCACCCTGCGCGGCTACCGCGAAATCACGGCCTATCGATCAATGGATCCGATCAACCGCTACTTTGCGCCTGTGCCGTAGACCTACAATTCGCGCCAAGGCAGGGCGGTCACGCGATCGGTTAGTTTGCGGGCACGGGCCACACGGCACACCACGAAGCCCTGCTTGGCCCGCTGCGGATAGGCATCCAGGAACAACTCCAGGTGGCGGGCGTCAGTCGGCCGGGGATTTTCCGTCCATTTCACCTCGATCGGAATGTCGCGGCGAGGAGTCTCGACTACGGCGTCCACCTCGGCGCCGTGCCGAGTTCGCCAGAAGCTGACCCGGTGTCCGCGTCCAAGATATGCGCCTCGTGCGACCAACTCCAACAGCACCCATTGTTCAAAGAGCGATCCTGCCGCGGTTTTCAACAGTTCGCGCGACAACGGCACGCCAGCCGCGGCATTGCGAACGCCCAAGTCGAAGAACAAGAACCGAGGCGTCGACAAGATCTCCTTTCGACCGGATCGCCCGTACGGGCCAATCCATGTGCCGACGAAAGTGTCCACCAAGACCTGGTAGAAGGTGCGAATGGTGGCCACCGGGACACCGGATTCTTGTGAGAGCCCGGCGAGGTTCATGACCGAGCCAGATTCGGAAGCCGCCACGCCCAGAAAACGCGAGAATGCCCCGACGTCACGAACCACGGCTTCGCCACGGATCTCTTCCTCCAGGTAGACTTCGGCGTAGGTAGAGAGCGTCGAAGCGCGGCGCGCGACCGGTTCGGCCGTGATGCCGGGCAGGCTGCCCCAGACCAGAAGATCTTCGATCGGGGCAGCGGGGAAACCGCGGTTGGTCGGGACGACCGGAAGTGGAGGTAGGATCGCGGACGCGCCGGTGTCGGTTCGTTCAGGAGCGATCACTGGGAACAGGCGGAAGGAATGCGCCCGTCCCGGCAAGAGATTGGCCGCGCCTGCTCGAAGGCGCCTGGCCGAGCTGCCGGTGACGAAGAAGTCGAACCTGGCTGGGAAGCGATCGAAGAGATACTGGATGTCGTCAAGTAGGCCGGGAACCTTCTGAATCTCGTCGATACAGACCGCAAGACGCTTATCCTTGCGTGTTTCCAACTCGGCCACCAGTGTTCCTGGTGTCCGCTCGTAGCGGAGACGTTCGCGCGGATCCTGTAGATTTATCACCAGGGCTTTCGACGGTGCGATAGCCCGCAGCAGGAATGATTTGCCAGTCTGCCGCGCGCCAAAGAGCAGCCGCACCTTTCCCCGAGATGTTGGGCTGCGCAGCGCTGCTTCAAGACAGCGGGGATGATACGACATGGAGATCACGATTATGCGGCAGATTCTACAGCTTCATGTTGATTTGGCAAGATGAGGATTCCCCTGTCAGATCCCGACAGATCCCTGACCGAGGGTAATAAGAGCAACTGAAAGAGGAACCGTAGTGAACAAGGCAACCCACCACAGCCGAATGAGCACCCAGGGAAGGAAGGATCAACGATCTGGCCCGGTTGGGAACGCCTGTTGGGGGGGCATCCGTGGCGCGGGCCAGGTCTTCGTCGAATTGGCCACTGGCCACCAGGTCAGAAGTCAGCCCTGGTGCGGTTCATGAATCTGGTAGTGCGGTGGCCAGCCGTTCGGCCTCACGCGGCGATTGGCGCTCCCCGGGCTTGCACCAAGGCGTGCTGCGCTTCTTCCGCGGTTTCACAAACGACACGCGCGAACTTGTACATCCAGTAGGTGCCGTAGGGGAACACGACGTTGGCCACCCCAGCCATCCACTGTTTGATAGCGACGCGATACCTTTCGACGAAGACCGTGGCGCGGCCAATGGCGTCGATTCTGGGCCACTTGTTCTTGGCGGCGACGCGCGGGCTGATGCCAAAATGAGGTTCGGGGCTCTTGGGACTGTCGAAAGGGTCCTGTCTCAGGATGGCATCGCGGCCGAGGACGGTTTTGCCGGCTGCCCGGCGGCGTACGCGGTGCTCGGCATCGACGTAGCCGACCCGACTTGTGACGAGTTCGCTCCATGCCGCCTGCGTCTGGCCGACGAAGCCGCGGGGTCTGGCGATGTTCACGGTCACAAGTTCGGGCAATTTTCCATCGGGGCGAAAGAAGAATTTGGGCCGGGTAGCAACGATGTGGCCGGTGGTCAAGGCTGCCTGGAACGTGCTGACGCCTGGCCATTCCTCGGCGGTGTCAACCAGATCCGCGGCGGCGGGGTTCGTGTAAGCGTAGACCATCTTCTCGAGGATGTCGTTCGGTTCGACGAGCTGAACGACCGAGGTCGGGTCCGAGGACCAGAAGTTTTCGAAGCGGCCGAGGTGGGTGTTCTGGCAACGGGCGAGCAAGGCGTGGAAATGCTCGGCGAAGACCGGGAAGGTGCCGAGCGGGTCGTGAATCCCGGCGTGATAGTGGTTGGACATGGCTTGGGCGAACAGGATCTCGACCTTGGCGCGCTGTGCGGCGAGCGCGAGGCAATAGATGAAGGCGTTGTTGGTTTCATCGTCGGGGCGCAGGAAGAACCGCCGCTCGGAGCAGCGGCGGGTGAGCATGTAGTCGGAACCCGGAAGGACCTGGCGCGGAAGGCTCATGCCAAGGTATCGGCTGGGCGGTGGAAAAGTTGCTTGGAAACTACCCTCGGTTCGGGCATTTGGGGTTTGGAAACTACCCTCGGTTCGGGCATTTGGGAAGGCTCATGCCAAGGTATCGGCTGGGCGGTGGAAAAGTTGCTTGGAAACTACCCTCGGTTCGCGGTTCGTTACGTTATGGAAACTACCCTCGGTTCGGGCATTTTTGAAACTACCCTCGGTTCGGGCATTTCATTTGGCGGTTCGTTACGCGGTTCGGGCATTTGCGTCGGTTCGGGCATTTGGCATTTTCGGATGGATCCGCGGTGAGGTGGTTGATGACGGAATCGAAGATGACGGCCAGCCCTAGCCCGTGGGCCTCGTCCACGAACATGCGTAATTCGTCCGGGGAACCATAGGCGGTCTCCACCGCGTAATAGAAGCTCGGGTCGTAGCCGGCATTCTTGCTGCCGTTGGCCTCGTGGATGGGCAGAAGCTCGATGGCCGTGAACCCCAAGTTCTTGACGTATGCGAGCTTGTCGCGAGCACTGCCACGTTGGGTCGCGGGCGTGGCACCCGGCGCGTGGGTAACGAAGGTCTCATAGGGCTGGTCCACCGGACCGGAGCTGAGGAAGGTTCCCAGATGTGGACGCGCGCAGGCCGGCGCAGCCGCCGACCGTGAGGCCAGCTACGCCGCCGCTGCGCCTGTCATCTTCACCGCCACTACGCCACAATCCACAGATTGGGGTGGGGAGCCCAAAGATTCGCTCCAGCAAGTCGAAGCCCACCACCGCCGGCAAGAATCAGCAGGGTCAGTGGGCTGCTGAAGTCGTCGGCGGGGTGGTGCGTGTCTGCTGTTCGCCCGCAATTCATCACGGGCTCGAGGTGTGTCAGGACTGCTTCACATCTCCAAAGTGATCTTCAGGCGCCGTATTCATCCCACTAGGCCATGCGCCTATCCAAACAGGGATGGGGTTGTTTATGTGTACCCACGTCCACTTCTTGTCACTGTCTTGCAGCTGGATCTGCGTCTGCGGGTGATTGATAGTGAGAGTCCCCCCGCTCACCGAATACGCGCACCCCTCTGCTCTTGCGCCATTCAATATCACCGTGCATTTCCCGGAAGGACTGAGGTCCGGCATGAGTATTTCGATCGCAATGTTGAACTTGATTCCCATCACACTCCCCTGACCGGAGACCGCGACGTGGAGCGATTCGACGGTTCCCGCCTTTCCATTTCCGATTTGGGGCCAGCGGTTGAGGTACAGGTCTAGAGCCATTCCCGATTTGGCACCGTCCCACATGAACTTTCTGAGATCTGCCATAGCAAAGCCTCCTTGTTTGTTTGCTGTCGATCAGCTGCGGACTGACACCTATCTGTCGAAAAGCGGGACAGTCATCCGTCCCAGCCAAACTGGACTTCTTCTCTTCGTAGTCACCTTCCTGTTCGGCATACAATCAGGCAATGCATTCGGCCTGACAACCTGGAAAGTTTCTGGTCGAGGCCAGCCAGCCGCGACGGCCGCGGGCACCGCAAGCCGTGGGACAGCCCCCTGCCGGGGCCCTACCGACGCACGGTCGGAGAGCAAACTGGGTCGACGAATGCGGCATGCTCGGGCGGCGTGTGGCCCAGTGCCTGACAGGTGAATGCGAGGAGTCGACCGACGATCTCGTGGTAGTCGCGGCAGTTGGTTTTCTCGCAGATGCGGGTCAGATGGAAGTAGACTGTCTTGTCGCTGCAGGTCAGCCGCCTGGCAATCTCCTTCGCCCCATGCCCCTGCGCGAGCAGCGCGACTGTTTCTGTCTCGCGCCTGCTCAGCTCGAAACGCCGGACGAAACGTCTGATCATCGGCCGCGTGTACCCCGCCGCCACAGTCTTCACCATTCGCAGAAGCGCGGCCGTGCTGACCGGCTTCGCCATGGCAACCGGACGGTACTCGAGCGCGTCGGCCAGCAACTCCGGCAAGAAGGCACTGGTGATGATCGCCGCCGGCTGGCGGGGACACTCTTCGATGTCAGGCAGGAGGGATTCGCCACGCCCGTCCGGCAGACGAAGCTCCAAGATCACGACCCCGACAGGGGCCGAGGGCTGACACAAAGCAGCCCGAGCTTCGGCAAGCGTTCTTGCCACCGTCACGGTGACGCCGTCGTGACCGAAGTCCCGTGTAATGGCGTCCGCGACCGTCTGGTCATCCTCGACCAGTAGGACGTGAATCGACTTGCGAGTCTCCATGGCTGTCGGGCTGTCAGCGCGGCGATCATCTTGTTTCGTTACACTGTGCCCATTCCTTGTATCACACATCACGGCAAGGTCGGTGTGCGACTATCGTCTGGTGCCTCGACGGGGTCAAGCCAAGACCTCGCTGACCTGTGCCTGCCCATGATAGCGCCGCACCGATGTTGACTTCGATAGGGCGATAGGGCGGCGCTGGTGACCCGGATCTGCCCGGTCCCACAAATTCGCGGAGATTCGTAACTTGAATCTGGACGCCTGAACGGCCAGCGTGGCGACCAATGCTTCCGCTCACGCTTCAGTTTTTCATCGCGATGATCGCTTCCGCGATCAACGAGAGGCTGCAGCGGAAGCTCGACTACGCGCTGGAGGAAGTTCGGGTTCTCAAGGAGATCCTCCGCGGCGCCACGGATCGCATGGCAGGCCCCCGGGGCTGTACTCGCCAACGTGTCATCCGCGACGGGCGACGATCAACGGTGGGTCCGGCATGCTTCGCCATCCTGCATGATGGCACAATAGCCCCGAACTTCCCGACAATCCGTCGCTACCTCCGCTTGTCGGGAGCTTGCGCCTTGGGCTGGGATGCCATGGGGCGCGCCGTGCCCGCAGACCCGGCACCGGCCGGCCCGGCGGCCAGCGCTGGCGACCCCACCTCACGCTTCACCCCGTGGTGGGCAAGCAGCTTGGCCTCGATCTTCCTGTCGACATCGGTGTGTTCGCGCAGATACAGGCGCGCGTTGTCCCGCCCTGTCCAATCCGTTCGCCCTCGAAGCCAAACCAGGCGCCCGACTTCTCGACCACCCCGCACTCGGAGGCCAGGTCGACCAAGTCACCCTCGCGGCTGATGCCCTCACCGTAGAGGATGTCGAACTCCACCTCGCGAAACGGCGGTGCCATCTTGTTCTTGACCACCTTGACGCGCGTCCGATTGCCCACGACCTTTTCGCCGTCTTTCAGCGCACCGACGCGCCGGATGTCGAGGCGCACGCTGGCGTAGAACTTGAGCGCATTTCCGCCCGTGGTGGTCTCCGGGTTGCCGNNCGAATCTGGTTTATGAAGATCACCAGGGTGTGCGACTTGGAGATGGTGCCGGTCAGCTTGCGCAAGGCCTGGCTCATCAGGCGCGCCTGCAGACCCATATGCGAATCGCCCATCTCGCCTTCCAGCTTTGCGCGTGGGGTCAGCGCCGCGACCGAATCCACCACCACCACGTCGACCGCCCCGGAGCGGACCAGCATCTCGGTAATATCGAGCGCCTGCTCGCCGCAATCGGGTTGCGACACCAGCAGGTCGTCGGTTCGCACGCCCAGCTTGCGCGCATAGCTGACGTCCAGCGCGTGTTCTGCGTCGACGAAGGCGCAGATGCCACCCGTCTTCTGTGCCTGCGCCACCACGTGCAGAGCCAGGGTGGTCTTGCCTGAGGACTCGGGACACAGCTCAAGGGTCGCGGGTTCATCCTCGTGGGTCGCCTTTCCATCCAGGCTTGGCCGTCGCCTTCGCTCCATCCCTCCGTCTTCCACGCACCACACTGGCTTAAATCGGTTACGCTCCCCAGGACATGGGCTTTCGGCCGGACGTGCGCCGGTTGCCCATCACCGAGCTTGGGTGCGTGGCGGGCGCGGCGGCACTGGCCCGGGCGCACGACTTTTTGGGCGGGCACCCGGATGCGCATGTTCTCATCGTCGCGGTCGAGTTGCCGACTCTCAGTTTCCAGCGCCATGACGCCAGCACCGCGCAGTTGGTATCGACCGCTTTGTTTGGCGACGGCGCGGCCGCGGCGCTGCTGACCGGGCGCCGCGCGGGCCCCAGGGTTGCCCTGCTCGATGCCGAGTCCCATCTGTTCCCCAACAGCCTGGACCTGCTGGGTTTCGATCTGCGCGACGACGGGCTGCATGTCGTGCTGGCCAAAGAGCTGCCCGAGACCCTGCGCGCCTCGTTCGGTGCCGTGGTCGATCGTTTGCTGGCCCGGGTCGGGATCGGACGTGCGGATTTGCAATGCTG
>PMCR01000030.1 GCA_003155465.1 Myxococcales bacterium
CGGGCGAGCACCTGCACCGCAACCATTGTCGCCCACGGGACAGCCTCGCGCCCAGGCGGCAGCAATTCCTCGCACAGTTGGTCCAGCCGCAGTGCCTGCCACAGCGTCAGTCCCATCCACACATCGCCGAAGCGTCGGCTTCGCTCCAGCCGTACCTGGTCCACGCGAACCGCTATCGTTTCCACCGGCGCTGGCGGCGCTTCGAACAACTGCCGTTGCTCCCGCCGCCCTGTGATCTGCCGCGCGAGCACCGCCGCCTTCGCGCGCCCGGCGGCATCCAACTCACCCAGNNCTTTCGCGGCAGTCGCTCCGCGATTCAGCGCACTTCACCCCTGTCAACCCCACGAAAAAACCGGCCTCAACCCCCGAACTGCGGAAGTTGGGTTAGCACTCAAAATCGCGGGGCACCTTCGTCCCCATCGGCATAGTCGCGGCGGCACCTCCACGGCGGCACCTCCACGGCGGCGCGAGCGCCGCCCGAATTCCGGACACTGTAATCAACGGCAACGATCTGCCACCACCTCCGGCAGACCTACATTCACCTCTTCATTGTGCTCCTTTGCCGCGCTTCTGAATATGTGACTGGCACCTGAGTGGCGCACCTGAGTGGCGCGCGCCCATGGCGATCGCATGGCCGACCTGTCCAAACTGCGCGCCGCCGTCCAGCGACGTCGCAATTTCGAGCAGGCCGACGACAACACCCCGGCCGCGCCCGTCGGCGACGTCGATTCCTGACAACGTCTCCGTCAGCCCGGCGAGCGCGATGATCGCGACGTCCGGCTACCGCCGTCGCATTGCGGACCACGCACACCTGGCCCCACCCAGCCCCCGCCGTCGCGCCCTTGCGACGTCAGTCCGGCCGATGGCCGAGCTATCGCCGCAGCCTTCCGTCCGGCACCGGCCTGGACGGCCCGTGCGGCGTCAATTCGGCCGCCGCCAGCTACGACGTCGCGGAGCAACTTTTCGGACGCCAGCCCGGCCGCAGCCCCGATTCCCTACGACCTCAATTCGGCCAAACGCTACGACCTCAATTCGGCCGCTAACATCTAACATTCGCGTCTCGTGACAGGTCATCATCCCCCTGGCTCCACCCCCCCAAGGCGGGTCATCGTAGGTCAGCGCGTCTTTTCACTTCTGCACGGGAGGCTGTTCGTTCAACCGGCGCGCCGCGCGTCGTCTCAGCAGCTCCATGGCGCCGCCCAAGCCCACGGCGCCCACCACCCAGCCCATCCTCGCATAGAGACGGTACTCCTCCGCCTTCGTCACGTAGACCGTTTTTCCATACAGAACCCCCATCTCGACGGTCCGACCTGACTCGACCTGCGGCGCCTGTGGCATTTCCCGAGTGTATCCAACATACAGAGACTGCAGCGACGCCCCCGCCAGGAGAACCAGCCCGGCAGCGATCCAGCTGCAGATTCTATACAGCGCTACCATATCCGCAGCACTACCTTCGTCGTGGACCAGCCTGAGTAGGTACCTCCGCCCGCGCCAGCGCCGACGCTCCAGCCAGTGCCGGCGATCGGCTGCCCCTGGCTGCCAGCTCCAGTGTACCCGGAAGCTGAGGCGCTTGGTCCGAGGCCAGCACTTGTCTGAGTCGTCGCAAATGGACCGGCGAGGTCATCAACCGATGCACCATTGGACACATCCAAGCCAACCCCCGCAGATCCCCCTGTGCCTGCACCGCCTCCCGCACCTCCCGTGCGCATAACCGCCAAGCCGCCATTCGAATCACCTGCCAAACCGACCGAATAGTTTATGTTGACGGGGCCGATGTTGATATTCACGCTGGCGGTGACTTGGAAGGTCCACGCCGTCCGAAGTGGCTGGCCATCTGCACCGAGCGCTGGCCCTCCCAGTTCACCAGCTGCGTCCATGTTTGCAATTGCGAACTGGTAGTTCTCTCTGGCGATCGAATCCCTCGCACTCGCCCCGAACTCCCGCACCTCTTCGTCTGCGCCTCCCTGCTGCCCGCCCCCCTGGCTCCTCGCTCCCGCGCTGGTTCCCCCGGCTTCGTCGAACGAGCCCACGGCAGCCCAGCCCGAGGCCGTGCCGTAGCTTCCGGAGAATGAGCCTGGATTCAGATTCAAATCAATGGGACCCGAACTCGCCCACGCAGCAGCTTCAGGCGTATACCAGGTGTAGCCGCTCATCTGGGCATAGGCTTGCTGATACGCCGCAGCGGCCGCCTGCCCAGCAGCTGCCCCAGCGGCTGCAGCCGCGGCTGCAGCTGCGGCGCTCCCGTCCTCGCCGTAAAACCCAGTCGGGTCGGTGAATCGAAGCGGGCTGTTCTCGGCGTAGGCATACCGGTTCCACGATTGCGACGGCGAGCGCATGGACACGACCGGGTCGGGCGTAAGGAACCGCGCCAGGGCTGGGTCGTAGATTCGGCCGGTCATGTTGATGAGCCCCAAGTCGTCATCCTCCTCCTGACCGGTAAAGCCCAACCTGACCCTAACGGAGGGNNGGCGGCGTGGCCAATATCCGGCTTCCGTATGGGTCGAAGCGCATGTCCTGCCAAACGCCATCCCCTCTGGCCCTGGTCACCGAGCCGAGGTGATCGCGCATCAGATAGTCGATCTCCTCTCCGCCGCCCGTACGGTTCACCACAATTTGGGCTTTCACGTCGCCGCCAGCCAACACGTACATGACATGCGACTCGGTTCCGTCGCTGTTGACCCGCTTCTCATAGAGCGACCCCACGTAGATGGTCGATCCTCCGGGTCCTGTCTTCGTGGCGCGACGATGGGTCGCATCGTAGCCAAACTGCCACTGCACGCCGTTGCGGGTTATCTGCGTGGGCAGCCCGTATTCTGTGTAGGAGACTGCGCGTCCGTCGGCCCCGACCGTCTGTTGTCCCCGGGCGTCGTATTCGTAGCATTGAGTTGTTCCGGCGAAAGTGACGGTCGTTACAGAATGCGGGCCTGTTGTCTTGTAGCACGTGCCTGTGACGCCGCTTACAAGCGCCTTTCTCCCCTGTGAGGTTCCATTCACCGACTCTTCTCTGCCCACTAGGTTTCCGATGGAATCATAGTCGTACTCAACCTTCCAGGTCGCGCTTGTCCCGGTTGATTCCCACTTGGTCAGGCGCCCCATTTCATCATGGGTAAAGGTCTCGCCCTGACCTGACAAGTATTGCTGTCGGGTCAGAGGATACCCCCTTGCGTCGTAGGTAAACCCAATTGTCGTCCCCGGATCCGTTGCGGACATCCGGGTGTTTCGGCTCGTGAGCAAGCCGCGGGGATCATCGTAGGCACTGTGCTGCTCCGAACGATCGCCGAACGACTCGCTCAGGACGCGGCGATCAAGATTCCACGCTTGCGCCTTCCAGATCAGTTTCTCCGGTCCAAGGGAGTCTCCCAGGCTGGCGCTGGATTGCTCGCCGGTCTTTGGGTCGTACCCGTAGTAGATGGCCCGACGCTGCCCCGCCACCTCGGGGTAGGCGATTCCGGCCAAGCGCCCGTACTGATCATGCGCGTAGTCCACGCGATAGGCCCCGGCACCGAATCCCCAGGTTTCGCCCGACGGCCGCCCGGCCTCATCGTAATCGAACTCTGTGGTCACGCTGTCCATGCTGATGCGAGCTGCGAGCTTGCCGCCCGAAGTGCTTCGTGCTTGGAATTCCCGCCAATCTCAGTCATGCGTCCAGCACCTAACCCGCGAGCGCCATTCGTTTAGCGACCACTAGACGGAATTGCAGGAGCTCCTTTCAAATGCCCTAGCTCTTTCATGTCACGTCCCATCTCATGAATCGCAAAATCGAGAGGGTCTCCGCCGTCACTCCCCTGGACTCTTTGAACATCTAGCACCCTGGGCCGATCCCGTGTATTGGCTGGGCATGTCCAGTACTCAGGCGGAGATGAGCCGGCGCTCCACGGCAACAATTTGACGCTCCCGTGATTGTCTAGCAAAATCCGGCGCACGCCTTTTGCCATTATAGCGCTAACATATACTTCATATTCGCCGGGAATAAGTTGTTTGCATTCTTCCAAACGAAAGCCAGGAGGAGCGGTGCCCACGACCCACTCCTTCCACAGCCATGCCGAGTCAATAGCGCTGACCGTACAGGATATCTCTTGCATCTGAACGTTGGCGATACTGATCCGGACCACCTGTGGATCATATTCTCCATTGCCATCGAAACAGAATCCAAGACGCAGACCTGGTGGGGATCCTGTCGGTTGGACGGTTATGTTGATTTGTGGCGACGAGGCAGGCAGACTTTTGGTCTTTGGAGGCTTAACTGGCTGAGGACTCTCCTTCCGAGTATGGCATGACAATATTCCCGACAGAGCCAGCGCAACCGCTGCTGGTCTCTTGAGCATGATTCTTGACTGGATCTTCATTGTACCAAGACCGGAAGAAGGAATCGTGCAAATTGGTCTGCGCGCGCTTCAAGAGTATTCGGATTGTAATGAGCATCTGAAGAACCATTTGGCCCCTTTTCACCCTCCCACCTAAGCAGCATTCCTGCCTCACCCATAGTGGCCATTTGTACCTGATGCCCAAGTTCGTGAAGAAGAGTGTCGGCGCTATTCCAGAACGAGATGCCTACTATTGAGCCAGGTGTCGGCAGACGGATAACGCCCAAGGAAGGCGAGCGGCCACTGTCGTCGTTCGTTCCTATGTATGCTTGCACGCACGCGAGAGATATGCCGAGTTTGTATCTATCGAGGATTGGCTGAAGACGGTCAACCACCCACTGCTTCAGTACGGCCTCACTCCGAGATCTGACCACCCCATCACCAATGTTAGTATCTTCCTGGAACCAAGTTTGCCCCCCCGTGAGCCTGATCAGGTTCCAGCCAGTCTTTGAGTCCCCTGAAAGCGAGACGTCCCCGAATGCTTTCCGAACTTCCGACTGACACATAGCGCCGCACCTGGCACCGGAGGCTGGCGAATCCCCCCCTTGCTGTGGGGTGTTCGGCGCTCCGGCATTGCTCGATGCCCCTGCCCCAGCTTCATCAAATGAGCCAACGGTCACCGGGACGGGGCTTGTCACATAGCTTCCAGACATTCCCCAGGCCGGCTGCCAGGCAGCGGAGTAGCTCCAGGTAGGGTCGGGGGTACCAGGAATCCAGTTCTGCGGCGTTAGCGGATAGCTGGTCGGCCCATCTTCCCCGATAAACCCACTCGGATCAACGAAACGAAGCGGGCTGTTTTCCGCGTAGCTGTACCGATTCCATGATTGCGAAGGCGAGCGCATGGATACCAGCGGATCGGGCGTCAGAAAGCGTGCGATCGCGGGATCGTAAATCCTGCCGTTCATGTTCACCAGGCCGAGGTCGTCATCCTCCTCCTGACCAGTGAAGCCCAACCTGACCCTAACGGAGGGGTTGTCGGCAACCGAGGTCGGAGGCGGCGTCGCCAATATCCGGCTTCCGTATGGGTCGAAGCGCATGTCCTGCCAGGTGCCATCCCCTCTGGCCCTGGTCACCGAGCCGAGGTGATCGCGCATCAGATAGTCGATCTCCTCCCCGCCGCCCGTACGGTTCACCACAATTTGGGCTTTCACCTCGCCGCCAGCCAGCACGTACATGACATGCGACTCGGTTCCGTCGGTGTTGACTCGCTTCTCGTAGAGGGACCCAACATAGATTGTCGATCCCCCGGGCCCAGTCTTCGTAGCGCGACGATGGGTCGCATCGTAGCCNNATCTGCGTGGGCAGCCCGTATTCTGTATAGGAGACTGCGCGTCCGTCGGCCCCGACCGTCTGTTGGCCCCGAGCGTCGTATTCGTAGCATAGGGTTGCTCCGGCGAAAGTGACGGTCGTTACAGAATGGGGACCTGCTGTCTTGTAGCACGTGGATGTGACGCCGTTTACAAGCGCCTTTCTCCCCTGTGAGGTGCCATTCACCGACTCTTCTCTGCCCACTAGGTTTCCGATGGAATCATAGTCGTACTCAACCTTCCAGGTCGCGCTTGTCCCGGTTGATTCCCACTTCGTCAGGCGCCCCATTTCGTCATGGGTAAAGGTCTCGCCCTGACCTGACAAGTATTGCTGTCGGGTCAGAGGATACCCCCTTGCGTCGTAGGTAAACCCAATTGTCGTTCCAGGATCTGTGGCTGACATCCGGGTATTTCGGCTGGAAAGCAAGCCGCGGGGATCATCGTAGGCACTGTGCTGCTCCGAACCATCGCCGAACGACTCGCTCAGAACGCGGCGATCAAGATTCCGTGCTTGCGCCTTCCAGATCAGTTTCTCCGGTCCAAGGGAGTCTCCCAGGCTGGCGCTGGACTGCTCACCGGTCTTTAGGTCGTACCCGTAGTAGATGGCCCGACGCTGCCCCGCCACCTCGGGGTAGGCGATTCCGGCCAAGCGACCGTACTGATCATGCGCGTAGTCCACGCGATAGGCCCCGGCACCGAATCCCCAGGTTTCACCCGACGGGCGCCCGACCTCATCGTAGTCGAACTCTGTAGTCACGCCATCCATACTGATGCGAGCTGAGAGCTTGCCGATGCCGTTCGCGGAGGCATCCCAAATCGTGGTGTTGGTTCTGCCGGCCTTGTTGGTCTCGCTGGTCATCCGGCCCAAGGCATCATACGAGCGGCTAACCCAGTTTGCATCCTGGTAGGTTTCCTTTGTCAACTGGTCGAAGGCATCGTAGTCGGACGTCGTGGTACCGGTGTCGTCATCCTTGACCGTTCTTCTCCGGCCACGTGCATCGTAGGTCATGACCGTGTCATTGTTTAGGCTGTCCCGGACTATGCCGAGTTGCCCGAACGGACGGTAGAAGAACTGGGTCGGCACGTCCATCGTCGCGCTCGTTCCTCTGACGGAAACCTTTTCAGTTGCGCTGAACACCCGTCCGCCCCCGTTCGTCTTTGTTGTCGTCGTCTTGTCTGGAACGAGCCCGAGCCCACTCTCAGTCGCCGTGGTCCAGGCACCGTCGTACTTCCACGACCTGCTCGATACCTTGGTGCTCCCAGACATGAACTCCTGCAATATGGGACGCCCCAACGTGTCGTACGTCGAATTGACGTGGGGTAGCGCGCCCTCGCTGCCTTTCTGCGAACTCGGATAGGGACGCCACTTCGAGGCCTCGCGACCATATTGGTCGTACTGGACCAAATTCTGATAGGGGGCGCCCTTCTCATCCACCTTGACTACCGACACAAGCCGATCAACAGCGTCATAATACGACGTACTTGCAACGCCATCCTGAGTGACCGCGACTGAATGCGTGGCGGTAGAAACCGGCTTGGTCTGGTCCGCCACGGAGTAGTCCACCTGGGTGACGGCGCCATCAGGCGTGCTTTCCGAGCGCAGTCGACCGAAGCCGTCGTATTTCCGTCGCGTTGCAAGCCCGTTTGCATCGGTCTCCGACACCAGCACCCCCAGCCACGGATGGTAGACCTGGCTCGTGACCTGCCCGAGCGCGTTTCGGGTGAATGCCGGGAATATCCCACTCACCGAATCGAATGCGAGTACCTTGGTCGATCGCGCTTTTGTGGCCGTCAGCGTTGCCGGATCGAGAACATATTCCGCAGTCTCAATAACCTGCCCCGTCCCGGCCGGACTCCTCGTCAGAACCGTCTTCTTGTAGATATTCGGGTCGACACTGTCAGGCTCAATGGTCGTGCTGACCAACGCATTTGTCTTCAGATCACGCTCATAGCTCGTGACCCGCACACCCTCGACGCCCTCGACAGTCGAATGGGTCGTCTCTCTCTGCAGACGCCCGATCAGCCAGATCCCTTTGTCGGCCTCATCGGAATCGTAGT
>PMCR01000425.1 GCA_003155465.1 Myxococcales bacterium
GGCGGCGCAGGGAGCACGGGTGGCGCGTCCGGTGCGAGGGACGGCGGCACGCCGCCGAGCGATGGCTCGAAGTCCGACGCGGCTTTCCCCGCCGACTTGGCTGGCGGCGCGGACGTTCCGTCGGATGCGGCCTTGCTCGCCATCGCGTCCCAACTGCAAGGTTTTCGCGTCGAGCTGCCTTGCGACAAAATGACGACCGAGGCGGGCGTTTGCACGACGACCGCCGCGGTGGACAAGCAGACCCATCCGCTCGCCCTCGGCGGCGATCCGGGCACTGTTTACGATATTGAACTGCGCGTGCGCGGTGTGGTCGAGTGGATGACGTACTCGGGTTGCGCCGCCAGCACGCAGGAGCATTTCTGCAGCGGTGGCACGAAGCTCGACGCCACCTTCAACATCTACAGCCTGAGTGTGCCGGATCCCAAACAGACTTACTACTTCAACCGGGGCACGGCAATCGAGCACGCCGTCTACACCATCGACTACACCGTAACCATTCCCATGAAGGGTGGAGCGGCGCTCACCTTCAGCGTCGACGGCCAGAACCAGAAGGAGATGGCCAACGTCACCAACCTCGTGGTACCAGGAATTCCGCCCGCGCCGCAGGCCTACGCCGGCCAGTTCTTGCAGCTCGACGTCGTGTCCGTCACGGCAAGGTAGCTTCACGCTCTAGTGCGCGCGCGGAAGAACCGACTGGATCGCCTGGTACCAGGTCTGTCCCACAATGACGTATCCCGCGCTGTTGGGATGAACCTCGTCCGAGAGCAGGGCGGTCTTGTAGTTCGGGTTGCTGACGAAGGGGGTGAACATGTCGACCATTGCCACGTGTTTGCCGGCGGCGACCCTCGCTTGAACCACGGCCGGAATCCCGTCGTTGTACGCCCTTATGAGGGCGGTCCTGGCGTCGTCGTTGGAGGGACCAATCTGGGCCACGACCACCAGCGCTTGGGGCGCGTCAGCAATGATCTTGTCGATCAGGTTTCCCAACTTGGTTGGCTCGTCGGGGACTTTCCACACGATGTCGTTGGTGCCGATCATCAGAAGGACGATGTGTGGGATGGACCTGGCAATGGCGGCGTCGGTGACCGACGAAAGGCCCTGGCGTTGGGTGATGGTGTCGATCACAAAGCCCGAGTGCCCTTCGTGGCTTCTCGGGAAGGGTTTGCCACTGACGGTCGTGGGACCGGATGCCAAGGTGCCAACGAAAGTGATCGACTGGGAATTGGCCACGGCCTGCCGGAACAGCTCGACGCGATAGCCGCCGCCATCTGACGAGCCGGTTCCCGCGGTGATTGAATCTCCCAGCGGCAAGATGGCGCAAGTCCCTGTCGAGGGACATGGGTTGTACGCGGTGTCGCCACCAGCACCGCCTGCGCCTCCACCAACATCGATTCGACCGCCGGTGACGGCACTGCCGCCATCAGCGCCGCCACCGCCAGCAGCATCTGCGTTGGCTCCGTCCGTCGGCTGCCCACCCGGTCCAGCGCTGGCGTCCCGTCCGGCGGATCCCGCGGCCGCGTCGTTGCCGGTCGCAGTACCTCCAGCCCCAGCAGAACCGCCGGCCGCGCTGCGGCCTGCCGTGGCGCCTTGCCCACCGCTACCGGGGTTGCCACCAGCAGAACTGCCGCCCTCAGCGCCGCCGGCATTGGTTCCCCCAGTCGGCTGGCCACCCATTGCGACGCTGGCATCCCGTCCGACGGATCCCGCGGCTGCGTCGTTGCCGGTCGCAGTACCTCCGGTTCCAAACGAACCGCCCGTCGCGCTCTGGCCTCCCTTGGCGGTCTGGCCGCCGCTTGCCGTCTGTCCTCCACTCGCCGCCGGCTGGCCAGCAGCGCCGGTGCTCCCCCCGCTGTCCGAAGATGTCCCAGCTCCTCCGCCACAGCCGACAGCGGCAAACAGGAACCAAGGAAAGATAGCCAATGCCGCGACAGTGAGTCGGCTGGTCCCGGGCAAGGAAGCCATACTCACTTATCCGCTCTCTTGCCCTCGCTGGTCAAGCATCGATCCCTTGCGCCACCGACCAGATCGCACACTTAGTCCGCAATCGACAATCCGCCGTCCAGCACCTCCCGAACCTTGGCGGCCAGGACTTCCTTGGAGAACGGCTTTTGCAGGAAATCGACCCCTTCATCTAGGACACCGCGGTGGGCGATGACATCGGCCGTGTACCCTGACATAAACAGCCGCTTGATCTCGGGATAGAGGGACAGCAGGTTTCTGGCCAGGTCCCGGCCGTTCATCTCCGGCATGACCACGTCGGTTATGAGCAGGTGGATGACACCGCCGTGCTCCCTGGCCAGGCGGATCGCCTCGCCCGGCGTGTCCGCAGGTAACACGATGTAGCCATGCTTTCTGAGGATGACCGCGGTCATTTTCAGCATGGCCGGCTCGTCCTCCACCAGCAGAATGGTCTCGCGGCTGCGCACGGCCGGTTCCGCCGCATTCTCCGGCCGCGTCGGGTCAGCCCTGCCTGCATGCCGGGGCAGAAAGATTGTGATCGTCGTGCCCTGGCCCAGCTCGCTCTCGGCAGTGATGAAGCCGCCGTTCTGCTTGACGGCGCCATAGACCGTGGCCAAACCGAGGCCGGTGCCCCTGCCAATAGCTTTGGTCGTGAAGAATGGCTCGAAAACGTGGGCCAGCGTTTCCTTGTCGATGCCACTGCCGGTGTCGCTCACGGCCAGCCGGGCAAACTCCCCGGGGACGAATCCTGCGTGAGCTGCGCAATACTCCGTGTCGAGGGTGCAGTTTCCCGTCTCGATGGTCAGTTTGCCGACGCCGGGAATCGCGTCGCGGGCGTTGACAGACAGGTTGGCCAAGATCTGGTCGATCTGGGGCGGGTCCATCCTGACCGGCCACAGATTTGGATCTGGCCGCCAGTCAAGCTCGATATCCTCACCGATCAGCCGTCTCAGCATGTTGAGCATGCCGGTCACGGCTTGATTCAGGTCCAGCACCTTGGGCGCGATGGTCTGCTTGCGGGCAAAGGCCAGCAATTGCCGGGTGAGGTCTGCGGACTGTTGCGTGGCCTTGCGGATCTCCACCAGGTCGGCATGGACCGGCAGCGCCGGGTCCACCTGTTCGAGAGCCATCTCCACATGCCCGAGGATCACTCCCAGCTTGTTGTTGAAGTCGTGCGCCACGCCGCCCGCCAGACGGCCTACCGATTCCATCTTCTGCGCCTGCTGAAGCTGGGCTTGCAGTCTGGCCTTTTCCTCCTCGGCCCGCTTGCGCACGGTGATGTCCTGCACGACGGACAGGAAATGGAGCGGGGCTCCACTTTGGCCCCGCAGCATTCGGATGTTGACCTCTCCCCACACGACCGTTGCGTCCTTCCGAACGTATCGCTTCTGGAACTGGGCGACGTCGAGCTCGTTGCGAATGATGGCCTGGATCTCTGATGCGCCTGTCGTGCGATCCTCGGGATAGGTGACGTCCAGAAAAGTGATGCCAGTCAGTTCGTCTTCCTGGTAGCCGAGGAACCGACAGAAGGCCTCGTTGCACCGCCGGAAGCGGGAATCCATGCCGACCATGACGACCCCGACGGGGGACTGCGTGAACAGGCGGCGGAAGATCTCTTCGTTCTCCCGCAGAGCCTGACTTGAGTCTGCCAGCGGTGAGCCTGTCGAATCTACCGAAGAGGCGGTGGTTCGGCCGTTTTCGTTGTTCATCGCGTGCCTTCGCTGGACTGTGCCTCTGTTGCTTTCGCCCCTGGGATTCAAACGACCACGCGTGGGAGTATACCCGATGGCTCGCTCGTCGCCCTCCCTCAGGTCTCCAGCCTATTTCGTCACCGGCTCGGTCACGAGGGGAAAGCGATCACCGCGCGAGCGGCGCTGCTTGATCATCATCCAGCGCCCACCGCGGCTTTCCCAGCGCTGCTCGAGGGTAGCGCTACGTAGATTCGGGTCGCGCTTCGAATACCAATCGATGGCGACGGTCACGGTCGCCGCCGACGAACCAGTGTCAAAGTGGATGCTCTTCACTTCGTAGTCGCACATCACCAGGTCGTCGCCCACCAGATCCACGCGTTCCAAGAACAGCCGTCTGTCGTCGGCCGGCATGGAAGATCCCGCCTGATCCCAGCGCGCCCAGCGCAGATCGTCGTTGAACATGCGGGCGTCTCGAATGAACTCGTCCTCGCGTCGTTGGGTCGCGGAGAAGCATCCGGCCAGCGTCAACCCCAGCAGAGCAAGTCGGAGGTTCACGATGAGCTTCCTTTCACGCCTGAGACAACGCGTTCGATGCCGGCCAGATCTCGACGGGAACGAACCCCGCCGAAGCCAGCCCCACGCAGGAGTTCCTCGACCGGGCCTGCCTGGCCGGCGCCGATCTCGAGGGCCAGGCAACCGTCCGGGTGAAGGATTTCCGGCGCTCCTGCCACCAGTCTGCGCACGAGCGCAAGGCCGTCTGCCCCGCCGTCGAGGGCCAAGCGCGGCTCGCTGCGCACGTCGGCGGCCAGCCCATCTATCTCAGCGCTCGGGATGTAGGGGAGGTTGGCCACCATCAGATCGAAGCGGCCCAAGGGTGTGAGCGGCTGCTCCAGATCGCCCTGCAGGAAGGTGATGGTCAGGCCCAAGCGCTCGGCATTGGCACGTGCCACGGCCAACGCGTCGGGCGAAATATCGGTGGCAAAGACCTGCGCCTTTGGCCGCTCCTTGGCCAGCGCCAGCGCCAGCGCGCCTGACCCGGTGCCCACGTCAGCAATGCGCGCGTCGGGATCTGCAAGCCGGTCGAGGGCCTCCTCCACCATGGTCTCGCTATCGGGCCGGGGAATCAGCACGCGCGGGTCGACCAACAGATCCAGGCTCCAGAATTCTTTGTGGCCCAGCAGGTAGGCCACCGGCTCGCCCGCCAGCCGCCGCGAGACCAGATCGCGGTAGGCGGCCAGTTCGGCCGCACCCAGGGGCCGGTCGAAGTACGCGTAGAGCTCGATGCGCGACATCGCGAACGCGTGGGCCGCCAGCAACTCGGCGTCCAGCCGCGCCGAGGCGACGCCGTGTTTTTCGAAGTGGGCCGTGGTCCAACGCAGGACATCGAGCACGGCCCACACGGTCTTGGGCGGCGAAGCAGACGGAGTCGGCAGCACGTTCCGATTGTGCCGCAGGGATCGCCCCTTGGCGAGAACCGCGTGGGGAGCCCGCCGGCCCTTCGGGACAGACAGCCCACCCCGCCCGCCCCGCGTGTGGCGCACCATTCGCGGGAGGGGTTGGCGAGGCCGAGNNCCGAAGGGGGAAGCGAGCGGGGAGGAGGCAGCGGGTGGAGGGGCCGAAGGGCGGAGCAAACCTTCCCAGGGTTCCCAAGTGAATTGCGCTTTGGCCATCCGCGAACTTCCCCATACTATGTCCCTCGATGAAGCCACGCCTATCCTGGATCCTGGCGGCTGCTGGGCTGCTGGTCGCGACCGCGGCCCTGGCCACCGCCACGCGCTTTTTTCGCCAGACCACGGCCAAGGATTTCGAGGAGGGCGAGGCCACTTCCAGCATGGTCCTGCCCTCGGGCGAGGTCGTCCCGGGGATGAAGGCGACGCGCCTGGCACTGGATGCGGCCTTTGTCTGGTGCGTGGCCCTGTCCCGCGATGGCCGTACGGCCTACTTTGGAACCGGCGATCAGGGGCGAATCTATGCCGTGCCGGTCGCCGGCAGCGTCGGCGAGGCGAAGAAGCTGGCCGGAATCGACGCGCCCTGGGTCACCGCACTTGCCGCCGGATCCGACGCAACCCTGCTGGCTGGCTCCACCCCTGGTGGTCGCATCTTCGCGGTCGACAGCAAGACCGGCGCCACTCGGTCGTTCGCCAAGCTGCCGGCCGAACATGTCTGGGCGCTGCTCTCCAATGCCAAGGGCACCGGAACCTACGCCGCCACCGGGATTCCGGGGCAGGTCTTCGTCATCGACGCCAAGGGCAAGGAACGGCTCTTGTGGGNNCACGCCGAGGCCCTGCACGACTTTGAAGCCAGCGAGATCCGCGCCATCGCGCGGGTTGCCGGCGCGACCTATCTCGCGGTCAACGCCTTCGACCGACCGAGCGACGTCCCGGCCGCCCTTGTCGCAGGCGCCCAGCCAGGCAAGGGCACCAAGGTTCCCCTTCTACCGGCGCCGGCCTCGGGCGCGCAGCCTAGGGCCGACCAGGTCAAGGCGCACGCTGCCGTCTATCGGCTGGACGACGACGGCAGCATCGAGCAAGTGCTGGCTCTTGCCGATGGCTACTTCACGGCACTTCTGGCCGGCCCGGGTGGCCAAGTCTACGCCGCGTCGGGCACTCAGGGAAAGATCCATCGCATTTCACCTGACCGCACCGTCGCGCTCGCCATCGACCTGCCCGAGCGGCAGGCGCTGTCGCTGGTGTCAACGCCGGAAGGATTTCTGGTGGGCACAGGCGATGTGGGTGCCATCTTTCGGGTGCGCCCCGCTCCCGCCAGCGAAGCCTCATATCTCTCGCGGGTGCTCGACGCCGACGGTCCCGCGCGATGGGGTTTCTTGCGTTGGGTCGGGTCGGGCGATCTGGTCTTCGAAACCCGCGCCGGCAACAGCGGCAAGCCCGACAAGAACTGGAGTGACTGGAGAAAACTGGAATCGCTCAGCCACCACGGCCGGCAAGGGCAAGGCAAGGTGGCCGGGGACCAGGCGCGCTATCTTCAATACCGGGTTGGGCTGCCCAACCCGTCGTCAGTGCTGCGCGATGTGCTCACATATTATGTGCCGTACAACCAGCGCGCTCGCGTTTCCGAAGTCTACCTTGCCGACGCGGGCCCGGCGCCCGCCGCATTGGGCGCGGGCGGCGCGACGGGCAGTATGGCCACTCCCACCGGCGGCACGCGCTCACACTCGCCCGTGCTCAAGCTGCGTTGGAAGGTCGAGAACCCCGACAACGACGATCT
>PMCR01000466.1:0-343 GCA_003155465.1 Myxococcales bacterium
GCGCAGGCATAATAGCCAGCCGTCGTGATCGCGACCACGTTCGTCAAACCGGAGACCGCCACGGGCGTCGAGCTGCCGTACGGTGGGCCACTCGTCACCGTGCCGTTGCCGAGCTGGCCATGGTTGTTGGCGCCCCAGCACGCGGCCGTGCCGTCCGCCAGGACGGCGCACTCGCCCTCGGTGCCGGCGGAGAGGGTGACGACGTGGTTCAGCCCCTGCACCGCAGTGGGCGTCGACACCGGGTGCACGGCGTCGGCGTATGTGCCATTGCCAATCTGACCGGAAACGTTGTCCCCCCAGCAGTCGACCGTGCCATCGGCAAGAAGCGCGCAGATGTCACTGT
>PMCR01000466.1:391-2570 GCA_003155465.1 Myxococcales bacterium
GTTGCTCCCCCAGCATTGCGCCGTGCCGTCGACCCGCACGGCGCAGGCGTGATACCCATCCGACGCCGAGAGCGCGACGGCGTCGTTCAATCCCTGAACCACGACGGGCGTGGTCGAATCGGTCGTCGTCGCGTTTCCGAGTTGGCCGTAGTGGTTGTACCCCCAGCATCTCACCGTCCCGTTCGACAGCAGCGCGCAGGTGGAGTACAGGCCCGCAGAAACAGCCACCGGGATGACGTGTCCACCGTAGGCGCCGTCGGTGACCGTGGCCATCGGGGCATCCGCCTGCCCCTGCAAGACGTCGGCGCCGTCGGGCGCGGTGTCTCTGCTTGCGCCGTCGGCGACCGTGGCCATCGGCGCATCCGCCTGCCCCCACAGGACGTCGGCCCCGTCGCGCGCGATGTCTCCGCTTGCGCTGTTGGCGACCGTGGCCACCGGCCCATCCGCCTGCTCCGCGTCCACGCCATTCGAGATCCCGCGCGACCCGCAGCTGCCCGTCGCAATCGTGACCGCGATGCAACCGACTAACCTTGCGTTCCCAGTCATCTCGCCACGCATTGTACTCTATATCACGCTGCTTTGTGCGCACGCATCGGCGTGGAAAACGCCAATCTCGTCCGGTTGGCCCACTACCCGCCCAACGAGCACATGGCCCGCGTGGCCGATGAGCTGGGCCTGATGGTCTGGGAAAAGATCCCAGTCTGCTGGATCATCGGCCAGTGCAGCACGATCTCCTAACGCTTTCGACCAAGCGAATGTCCTGGTGTGCCAACTGGCCGCTTGAACCGAAACTGCTTGAGGCGCTACTACTAAGACGGCAGGTTCTTCATGACGCGGGGGCGTGCCCACTCACGCCGATCAAAGAGATCGAGAGCTTGCTGACAGCAAGCCCTCTCGCACATGACCGTCGCAAGACAGGAAGCTTCGAGATGACTTCTCTCCCTCAGCATTCGATTCGTCTCGCAGTAGTGGCTGGTTTCTCACTGGCACTCGCCCTGGGCGGATGCTCTGCACACCGTACGTCCGCAACCGGGTTCGGGGGCAGCATGGGTGGCGGGCGAGTGGTTGGAAGCGGCGGTAGCACGAGCGCAGGGAGCACGGTGGCGACTGGCGGCAGTAGGTCGACTCCGCTCACAGGAGGGACGCTCACGCCCGCAGGAGGCATCCAACCTTCCGGTGGTTCGACCAGCGCGGGCGGCACGACCAGCGCAGGCGGCGCAACGACGAGCGGCGGCTCCGCCGCCACAGGCGGATCGAAAGCAACCGGGGGCGCGTCGGGAGGAACCACGGCAACCGGCGGCAGCACGGTCAGCGGTGGAGCGGGTGGCGGCACGGCCACCGGGGGATCTATTGCCACAGGCGGGACGACGGCCGCTGGTGGGAACACCGGCGGCTCAAAGCCCGCCGGCGGCACCACTGTCTCCTCAGCCGGCTTGTCCTTCTACGTTTCCCCAGCAGGCAGCGACAATAATGACGGCGCGACCGCCACGACCCCATGGAACACGCTGGAAAAAGCCAGGGACTACATCAGAACCAACAACCTGAACAAGACCGCTACCGGGGATATTGTAGTCTACCTACGCGGCGGCACATATCCCCGGACCACGACGTTTACGCTTACGAGCGCCGACTCGGGCTCCGATGGGAACTATATGGTCTACAGATCATATCCAGGAGAAATCCCCGTTATCGATGCCGGCAAGGCCGTAACAGGCTGGACGCAGGTTGCCGGCAAGCCGTACTTCGTTGCCGATGCTTCTGTTTCCGCGGGATACGCAGGCTACTTTCGCCAACTGTACGTGAACAACGTACGGGCCCAGCGCGCGGGGAAATTCCTGCCGCAAGACGGCTGGTGGGATGATCCCGCGACAGCATCGTATGTGCAGGACGGCATAAAATTCAAGAAGACCGATCTGGTAGCTCTTGCGAATCCAGCGGCAGCGGTCGTCACCTTCTTCAGCGTTTTCAAGACGGCTGAGATTCCTGTAACCGGAATGTCGTCGTCCGATCCGAACGACTGGGTATTGAAGATTGAAAACCCCGATTTCAACAAATGGAGCTCAATGGGCAGGGCCACTTCCACCGAATGGGTGGAACTGTCCAATGTGCTTGAGTATCTGGATGAATATGGAGAATGGTACCTGGACGCCGCAAACGGCAAAGTGTACTACTATCCGCA
>PMCR01000011.1 GCA_003155465.1 Myxococcales bacterium
CGCGAACACAAATCCGCGAGAATCGCTGCCGGGTTGTAGTCGAGGGACGCAGCATAGGCTTCCCGGATGGCACGAACCTCGTCCACGATGGGATCGGAGAGATCTTGGGTCACGCCAGCAGTTCCTCCGGGGTACAAATCATCGGGGGTTGCAGACCGTGCGAGCGACATAGCGACTCGAGTTTAGCACGTATATTCGCGTTGGCGATGTGGGTGCAGTTCCAGGTCAACAGGAAGTCCATTCCGTGAATGGCGGCGGCGGCGACGTGAAGGGCATCCACGAAAGCCTTGCGCGGAAGGGCTCCCGCGTCCACAAAACGGCCAGCCAAGTCCCCAACTTCGCCCGTGATCGTCAAAATGGGTATGTTTGTCAAAGCCAACAGCCGACGCTCGGCGGCCGAAGGATCCCCGCCGCCCGCTTCGGCGACGACTGCCTCTGAAACGAAGAGATCGTATCTGGCTTTGGCGGCCCACCACGCGTGAGTGAGCTGTTGGTGAGCGGCCACGACAATGTCTCGACTTGGGAGCGACGTCAGGTAGCTAACGACGCTCGTCTCTATGTAGACCTTGGGTGGCATCCGTTCAGACATCCTGTCTAGCCGGGCTTGACGTAGGCTTTCACCCGCTGCTGGCGGATCTCAAGTGCCCTGTGCTCCATCTCGGGGAAGAGCACGGCTTGGTAGATACCAGATATGCGAAGCTCTTGTAGCAAGGCTCTCTTCGCCGCAGCCGGCACGATCAAGGCTGCGAGTGCAAGCGGCTCACAGAACTCTTCCAGCGGCCTGAACGGAATCACCTGGCGCCCTTCAAGAATCTTTCCACCGTGAAAGGTAAACATGCCTTGCTGTACGATGAGCCGAGGGTTCAGCTTGGGCGGGCGAATGGCGATCACGGTGGAAAGATGCCGAGTGAGATCGGCCTCCCACTCGTCTGACATTTCGCCCGTCACGGCGTTTCGAGTCCACGACGTCTTATGGCGATGACGTAGTGACTTGATCTCGTGGGGTTGCGTGACGTCCAACAGCCGGATCGGATCCGATTCGAGTCCTTCGCAATTGATCCCGTTCAGAGTAACCACGCCGGAGAAGATCTGTTTCGCTGCCCTCGCCAAACGCAGGACCAGATCTTGAAAACTGTTTGATTCTATCTCGGCCGTCAAAAGGGGCGTCGGGACGTCTGTCGACTCGACCCAGAAGTGCGCAGGATTCAGGATGAATAGAGTCCCATCTTCGTCAAAGGGTTCTAAAACTGCGAAATAGAGCGCAACCAGAAAGCTTGTGGTCCAGTCCAGCAGCCGCGTCGGTATATGGTAGTGCTGCATCAGGCTCAGCCACTCGAATTCGGAGCGATGCTCCGTCCTCATGACCGCGAACTCACGAATGAAATCGTGAAACAAACCCGCCTCGTCGATCGTGCGACCCCATTCCGGGCCCTGGCGGAAGACGCTGGGCAGGAGCGAGAAGCTTTCGCTCGAGTGTCCACGAAACCACAACTCCGGAACGAGCGGTGCCCAGCCTGTGATCGCAGCAAGTCCTTCTGAGATGGTTTCCACCTTTCCGATCTTGAACTTCGAGGATTGCGTTCCGTTTGGCGCCACGAGTAGATTCCAGCACGAGCCTGGTTAGTCTGCAAGAAGGGTGAATAGCCCAAGCACGAAAGTTGGCTTACCCGCGGGGACATGCGGAAAACCCAAGGGGCGCGCACCAACGCGATGGTCGGCATGTTTCTCCTACCGCCCAGGAATTCGAAGTAGCGTATTCTGCTGGAGGTCACATGGACCATTTTGGACTCTTCAACTCTTCCTCGCGCTAGCCGCCGCCAGTGTCTTTGCCGGTAGCGGTTGGGGGAAGTTCGGCATCACGATTCTTCACGACGGGGCCGTGGGGGCTGACGGGCCAGCGAGGATGGGTGGCATTCTTGGCGGCAGCTAGCTCGGCTTCGCCCGTGAGCGATCCTGGAGACGTTGTAGGTTTGCGATATCGAGAACACCCGTGCCATAGTCCTGGAATGCGTTGGCAGCTGGTTGTGGCAACAGTGAGACTGGGCTCGCTGGCTTTTGTGGCGACTGCGGTGGGCTGTGGGCATCCGCTGAAGACGGGCAATAGGGCGGACGCCAGCGTAAGTGGCGCGGACGGCACCGCTTCCTCGGCAGGAGGCTCGATCGGCACCTCTGTCGCCGGTACCAGCGGGAGCGGTGCAGCCGACGCCGCTGCTGTAGCGGACGCCTATTACGGCGTGCCCGATGTCCCGGTCGGTGGCACCGCGGACGGCGCAGGTGGAACAACCAGCGCGGGCGGCGGCTCGGGTGGCACTGGCGTTGATGGCAGTGGCGGTGCCTCAACTGGTACAGACAGGGCCTGCCCGGTCGCGCCTGAAATGATCTCTGACTTCGAGTCGGGCCAGGGCGACATGATCCCGCAAGGAAGCCCCCGCCGAAGCGGTTGGTGGTATGTGTACTACCCGGGCTCGCCCGGGGCGATGGCCGCGGGCAAAGCGCAGACCCCCGCGTTCAACCCCAGCGGCCCAATCGCTGTTGAGCCAGCGCCGGATGCAAGCCCGTGCAACAAGTACGCGCTGCACTCCACCGGGTCAGGTTTCGCGCCCGGGACGGGACCGGGGTTCGACGGCCTGCCCGACGACGGGGTCGGGTTCGGCGCCGGCTTCTCGCCCCGGGCTCCTGCAAGCCAGGTTTTCAATCCGTACGACGTCAGTATGTACACGGGCATCAGGTTCAAGATGAAGGCAGGAAGCGGCATCCAGCAAGCCGT
>PMCR01000229.1 GCA_003155465.1 Myxococcales bacterium
TGCTCGCGCGTGCTCGGCACCGGCCGCAGCTTGAACTCCGACGGGATCATGGGCAGCGTGTCCAGCCGCCAAGCCTTCCAGCGGCCGTCGTAGCTGGCCGGCTCGTCCAGCTCGACCAGGTGACCCACGCACCAGGTGATCACGCGGTCCTTGGCCTCGAAGCAGTGTTTGCCCGCCGGCCGCACCCCCAGCACGCGGGCGAGATCGCGCGCGACCGAGGGCTTTTCGGCGATCACCAATTGCACCATGTGAGTTTATCGGAAGTCGCAAGAAGAAGGTGCGTGGCGAGCGATTGATTTTGGTCGCACGGCACCTACGACACGGTGACGCCCGGGGTGGTAGGGAATCCCGCCAACCTGACAACGCCGTGTCAGCGCACCGGGCCCAGCAAATGCCCCCTCTCGCTACTCCCCTGGACCGGCCGGTGCAACACGATCTCGCGCCCAGCCTTGCGGCCGTGCTCATAGGCCTCGGTGTGATACAGGCCGATGCCGCCACCGCGGGTGGTACGCGGATAGCGCTGGCGCAGATAGCCGTGCAGCGCGGGATCCCCCACCCAGACCAGGCCCTCGCGCCGGCTCTCGGCGGCGCCCGTCTTCAGCTTCTCATCGAACCCTATCATCACGCCGGTCATGAAGCGCCGCCGCTCGCGGTTGCTGGCGATGCGATGCCGGCGCTTGTGCTCATGCCACAGTCGTTCCGCCGTCTCGAGCAGGAAGCCGTGCACATATGCCGCCACTTCCAGATTGGACAGGGTGCCACAGATCTCCAGCACGCGGCCGCGCCGACCTTCGCCGGGTAGGTAGGACGGCACCCAGATCACCTCGACGAAGAAGTGGCGCGACAGTATGCCCGCCAACACATGCTCTGCCGCCTCGATGCGGCCGCTGGGCTTGCCCAGGTGCCGGAAGGCGAAGCCCTCGGCAGCCCGGGTCACCGTCTGATCGATGTTGTGCTTCAGCATCAGCCGTTGCGCCGTGTTCATGGCGGCCTCGGCCTCGTGCAAGTTCGGGCTCTCGGCCAGGGCGAGCAGGCGCGCGATCCGGCGCAGCACGGGATTGCCCTCGCCTCCTGCAGTCTGGGGCAGCCCGCGCGCTGACGGATCAAAGCCATGCTGCCGGCACAGATTCTCGAATGCCGGGCCATGCGCGGTTTCGTCGTCGATGCCCATGACCTCGTCGACGAACTGGTGCGCGATCTCGTGCTTCAACACCTCGCGCACCACGCCCCAGGGCTGGTCATACACCAGCCTACGCGCGAGCGAGAGGGTGCGGCTGCGGCGGTCCCAGAATCCCAGGCGCGCGCCCGCGTCGTGCAGGGCAAGTACCGGCGGCCGCAACCGGCCGCGGAAATGGTTGCCGCTGATCTCTCGCCAGGTGGAACCCAGCTCGCGCAGGAGGGCCGCTTCCAGAATCTCTCTCATCGTGGAAGTTCCTCAGCCAGCCTGCGCGCCAGCTTGCCCGATCGGCTGACCAGTTCGGGCACGCCGGCGTTGTGATAGGCGTTGCCGTGAAAGCAAAGACCGGGGTAGCGCCGCTCGCCTGCCTCCAGGTCTGCCACGCGATCCATGTGCCCGAGGATGTACTGAGGCAAAGCGCGCTCGTGACGGACGACATGCGCGAAAGCGGGTGGCGCGGTCAGGCCCAGCAGGCCCCGAAGCTCCGCGTGGGCCAGTGCCGTCAATTCCTGGTCAGGCAGGCTTGCCGTCTCGGGATGGCGCGCGCCGCCCGTGCGTACCGAAAACAGCAGAAACCGGGCCGGCGCGCGCCCGGGAAAGATGGCCGAGGCAAAAACCGCGCCGAGGATCTTCAGATGCTCAGATGCAGGCACGAAGAACCCGTAGGCGTCCGCGGGCTGCGCCAGCGCCGAGGCGGAGTAGCCCAGGTGCACGAGTGCAACCGGGACATAGGGAATGCGCGCGAGGATCTCTGACAGGTCGGAATCCAGCCGCCGGACCACCTGGCAGGCTTGGTGAGCGGGGATCGCCAATACCAGCGCGTCCGCGTCCAAGGTACTGCTGTGCCCATTTTCGTCGACCGCCAGGTGAAAGCTGCTGGCAACGCGCTCCACCTGCACGATGCGCACACCCAGCCGAAGCCGGTCGCCAAGTCTGCTGGCCAACGCCGTGGTCAACTCGTCGAGGCCGGTCACGAACGACGACAGCCGGGGCGTGTCGCTGCCCGCGAGCCCCTTCCCCCGTTGCTTCCTCAGGTCAGCGCGCATGCCCAGAACCAAGCTCCGATGTTCGCGCTCCATAGCAGCCATGAGCGGAAACGCGGCCGGCAGGCTGACCGCATCTGGATCGCCCGCGTAGAGGCCCGACACCAACGGCTGCAGCAAACGTTCGCCGGCCAGCTCGCCCAGACGCCGGCTGGCAAACGCGGTGACCGATTCCTCCAGGCCACGCGCCGAGGGGCCACGCGGCAGAACCAAGTCAGCCAGCATGCGCAGCTTGGCGGAAAGGGGCAAGAGCCGCGAACGGAAGAACGCCTCCGCATCGAGGGGCGTGTCGTGCAAACGGCCGTTCGCCACCACCAGCCGGCGCTCCCCGGCGTCAAAGGCCGGCAGCACGCGGCCTTCGATGCCTAGCCTGCGCGCCAAGGGCGTGATGCTGTTCTGCCGGTCGAGGTAGCTGGCCGGACCGCGCTCACATATGTAGCCGTCTCGCCGATCGGTCTCGATCTTGCCGCCTGCGCGTCGCTCGCTCTCTAGGACCAAAACCGAGACGCCCAGGCGTTCCAGCTCGAAAGCGAGCGACAGGCCGGAGATTCCCGCCCCGGCGACGACGACGCGTTTCATGAGTCCTTGCAAGGCAATATACTCAGGGCAAAAGCGGTTGCCACCCCGGCCATGCCGGCCCTGATGATCACGACCCGACCCGGATCGCGGGTCACGGCCTGACCTGCGCCTGCAACAACCCCACGTGCCACTCGAACCGCAAGTGACCCTCGGACTGGTCGCTCAAATGGGAACCCTGGAAGGGTTCCCAAACCCTCCCGCGATGGTGCGCCGCCGACAAAACCGGCCGGCTCCCCACTCGACTGGATGCCTCCAATCCGTCGGCACCGAAGATGGCGTGCAGCGACCCGCGGCTTTCCAGGGTGGCAAGCAGCGCTTTGGCATCTGGAAAACTCTCCTCGAGCACCACCGCCTCCAGACGGTTGGCACGCAGGTCACCCGGCAACAGGCTCGCCATTTCCTCGATCCGCAGACCCTGGCTGGCAAGCCGACGGAAGCTGGCCCGCCGCGCGTGCAACTGCCGGGCCAGCCAGCGGTTGCCCTCCGCGCTGCTGAAATGGCGCAGGGGTGCGCTCACCAGAAGCCAACCCCCAGGCCGCAATACCCGCAGCACTTCGTCTCGCGCGGCACGCTGGAACCAGTGCCAGGCGAAATTGCAGACCACCACATCAAACGAGCCTGCGGCATAGGGCAACGCCTCGGCAGCGGCGTGGCGCAGCGAAACTGCCGCAAGGGTTGGCTTGCGCGCCGCCCGCGCGAGCATCGGCGCCGACACGTCCACCCCCTGCCAGGCGACACCAGGAAACGCCTGCAAGAGTCCTTCCGTGGCAAAACCACTGCCACAACCCAGGTCGAGCCCGCACCCCCGAGAAAACGGCCCAGCGCCCGAAAGCAATCTCGTCAACAGCGTCCCATAGAACTGGCGGTTGCCGACAGAGTCGTAGCGCCGCGCCCGCTCGCCATCCGACCATAGGCCCACACTGACGTCACCCTCGGAGGCCACGGGGCTGCGTACGATACTCGGGCGCATGGCGAATCGAGGGCAGCTTTTACCACGGGGTCCGCAGATGTCCCGCCCGCATTCGCATGGAGAAGCGCGTCCCTTCCGCCACGCCGGTTGAGGCCGGCCCGCCTGTGACGAACCCTGGCCCGTAGCATCCAACCCCAAGACCTCTACAGCGCGCCTTTTCGAAGGCCTTCCCGATTTCTGCTATTGTTGTCCCCATGGCTATGAAGAAAGACAGAAGGTCATCTGCACAGAACCCCGGGCCCGCTTCCGTCGCAGCCATGCGCAAGGCTCCCCTGCCCCCAGGGGATGACATCGCGGCCGCCGATCTTGGCCGCCGGGTGGCGACCAATCTGCGCGAAAAGCGCAAGGTACGTAGCCTTTCCCTCGATCAATTGGCGTCAGCCGCGGGCGTCAGCCGCGCGCCTCCTTCACAGATCGAGACCATGAAAAGCAATCCCTCGCTGGGCGTGCTGTGGAAAATCGCCGTGGGTCTGGGTGTCCCGTTTGCCGAACTCATCGGCGGAAACTTGCGCGGGGCGGCTGAGCTGCGCCGTGGGGACGCGCAGGTTTTGCGCTCCTCCGACGGCCGCATGGAGAGCCGTCCCCTCACCCCGGCCGGAGCATGCGCCTGGGTCGAGGCCTACGAACTGCGTCTGGCAGCGCGCGCGGCCCACAGGCCGGAGGCCCACGCGGCTGGCGCACGCGAGATTCTGGTCGTGCTCAGTGGCCAGTTGCGCATGCGGGTGGGCAGCGAGGCGCATGAACTGGCTGCCGGCGACACCGTCTCGTTCTTGGCTGACCAGCGCCATGCCTATGAGAATCCGGCCGGTTCGGAGATTCGCCGCCACGACGTCATCATCTATGCCAGGTAGTCGAGCGGCGTTCTAGTGAACTCCTGTCTTTTTGACTGAACTTCACCTTGACAGCCACCCGTGACTGTCGTAGGAAGAATCAAGACCAGTTCGTCTTGACAGCCTTCATCAAGCCCGCACGAAAGGAAGCCCGATGAGTTCTACCCCCTATCGATTCGAGACCCTGGCGCTGCACGCGGGGCAGCCAGTTGATGCCACCCTGTCGCGCGGGGTGCCCGTCTATCGAACGACTTCCTACCTCTTCAAGAATACCGAGCACGCGGCCAACCTGTTTGCACTCAAGGAACTGGGCAACATCTACACCCGCCTGCAAAACCCCACGACCGACACGCTTGAACAGCGCGTGTCCCAACTCGAGGGCGGCGCGGCGTCGGTTGCGCTGGCCTCCGGCACTGCAGCGGTCTTCTACGCCGTGATCACGCTCGCCCAGGCGGGCGACGAGATTGTGGCGGCCAACAACCTCTACGGCGGCACCTACACCCAGTTCGATGCCATCCTGCCGCAGTTGGGGATCAGAACCCATTTTGTCGACCCGAAGGATCCGAGGAACTTCGAGCGCGCCATCAACGACAGAACCCGCGCCCTGTTCATCGAAACCATCGGCAACCCGGTGCTGGATTTCACCGACGTCGCCGCGGTGGCCGAGGTGGCGCACCGGCGCGGCCTTCCCCTTATCGTGGACGCCACCTTCACCACGCCGTACCTCTTGCGTGCCATCGACCACGGCGCTGACATCGTCATCAACTCATTGACCAAGTGGCTGGGCGGCCACGGCGCCGCCATCGGTGGCATCGTCACCGATGCAGGGAAGTTCAACTGGAAGAATCCTCGCTTCGCGCTCTTCAACCAGCCCGACAGCAACTACCACGGCCTGCGCTGGGCCCACGATCTGCCCGAACCGCTGGCCCCCATCGCATTTGCCCTGCGCGTGCGCACCGTGCCACTGCGCAACCTGGGCGCCTGCATCGCGCCCGACAATTCGTGGATCTTCCTGCAAGGCATCGAGACTTTGCCGGTACGCATGGACCGCCATTGCGAGAACGCACTCAAGGTCGCCGAGTTCCTCCAGCGTCACCCCAAGGTGGCCTGGGTCCGCTACCCAGGTCTCAAGCAGGACCCGAGCCACGCCCTGGCCAGTCGGTACCTCCAGCGCGGCTTCGGTGGGATGGTGGTTTTCGGCCACAAGGGCGGCTACCAGGCGGCGGTCAAGCTCATCGACAGCATCAAGCTCTTCTCCCATCTGGCCAACGTGGGAGACGCCAAGAGCCTCATTCTACACCCGTCGAGCACGTCCCATTCACAGCTCACTGAGCAGCAGCAGCGGGAGTCCGGCCTGACTCCCGACCTCATCCGACTCTCGGTCGGGCTCGAGCATCCCGACGATCTGGTCGAGGCGCTGGATCGGGCCCTCGCCCTCGGGTGAAGACGCTCAAGTCGCACATCGTCACGAAATGGAGGTAGGTCCCATGTCGAACATCTTCGCCGACAACGCCCTCTCGATCGGTCGAACTCCCCTTGTCAAATTGAACCGCCTCGCCGCCGGAGCCAAAGCCACCGTCCTTTGCAAAATTGAGGGACGTAACCCAGCCTATTCCGTCAAGTGCCGCATCGGGGCGTCCATGATTCGAGACGGGGAGGAACGGGGCGTGCTAAAGCCCGGCGTGGAGGTTGTCGAGCCCACCAGCGGGAACACCGGAATCGCTCTGGCTTTCGTTTGCGCGGTCCGCGGCTACAAGTTGACCCTGTGCATGCCCGAAACTTTCAGCCAAGAACGCCGCCGCGTGCTGGCCGCTTTCGGCGCCAATCTGATGTTGACGCCAGGCTCGGAAGGCATGCCCGGCGCCATCAAACGTGCCGAAGCCTTGGCGGCCTCCGATCCCGCCCGCTATTTTCTGCCCCAACAGTTCAAGAACCCGGCCAACCCGCGCATACACGAACAGACCACCGGGCCTGAGATCTGGCACGACACCGACGGGAAAGTTGACGTGCTGGTGTGCGGTGTGGGCACGGGCGGCACCCTCTCCGGGATCTCGCGCTTCTGGGAGAAGGTCAAGGGCAAGCCGTTGCATTCCGTGGCGGTCGAGCCGGCCAAGAGCCCGGTCATTACGCAGATGCGCAGCGGTGCCCCGCTCAAGCCCTCGCCGCACAAGATCCAGGGTATCGGTGCCGGCTTCATCCCTGACACGCTCGACCTTAGCCTGGTCGATCGGGTGGAACAGGTTTCCGACGAGGAGGCGGTCGAGACAGCGCGCCGACTGGCGCGCGAGGAAGGCATTCTCTCGGGCATTTCCAGCGGGGCTGCCGCCGCGGTGGCGGTGCGCCTGGCGCGCCTGGATGCGTTCGCGGGGAAGACCATCGTGGCCATTCTGCCTGACTCTGGCGAGCGCTACCTGTCGACGGTTCTCTTCGAAGGCATCGGGTAGTGGGTGTATACCTGAGACCAAACCGAAGCATCGGAGGTTGCCATGGGAACCAGGGGCCGCGAGATCGTCGGAATGGACGTCGAGCATCTGCTCAAGTTGCTCAACCAGGCGTACGCGAGCGAGTGGCTCGCCTATTACCAGTACTGGCTGGGCGCCAAGCTCATCAAGGGTCCGATGAAGGACGCAGTCGCGGCTGAGCTTACCCTGCACGCAACCGAGGAACTCAACCACGCGGTCCTGGTTTCAAACCGCATCATCCAGCTCGGCGGCACGCCCGTGCTTTCGCCCCAGGGCTGGGGCGCGGTCAGCCCGTGCAAGTACGACGCACCCGCGGACCCCTACGTGGCCGTGCTGCTGGACCAGAACATTGCCGGCGAGCAGTGTGCCATAACGACCTACAAGGGGCTGATGGACGCCACCAAAGACAAGGACATGGTGACCTACAACATGGCGCTCACCATCCTTGAGCAGGAGGTCGAGCACGAGGAGGATCTGCAGAGCCTGCGCGAGGACCTTGACCTGATGGTCCGCCGAGGCAGCAAGTAGGCCTACTGCAACGTGCGGTTCAGCCGCGCCACCTAGTAACCCTGCTCGCCGGCAGCGGCTTCATCACGCACAACATGCGGTACGCGTTCCGCCCGGGCATCCCCCAATGGGCGAAGGAATTCGACGCTTGGGCAGCCGAGGCGCTCTTGCGTTTCGACGTGGACGCGTTGCTGAATTTCCAAGCCCGCGCCCCGGCGGCCCAGATGGCGCTTCCGACCTGGGAGCACTATGCGCCCCTACTGGTGGCTGCCGGAGCGGTCGGCAACCAGCCACCCACGACGACGTTCGCCATCACCGGCTTCTGGCTGGAGGGGGCGTTCACCAAGCGATCGGTCCAGTTCGACTGACAGGACGAACCCTGTGTGGCTCCGACTGTCCGGGAATCCTGGGCAACTCGGCATGGCTGCCGTAGAAGAACTCGATGCAGAGCAGTGAGCTATCGACATCGAAGCCGCAAGCGGCGGCGGGCCTGTCGCTGCGCACCCTTGGGATGGTCTTCTGCCTGGCCCTGGCGCTGCGCCTGGCGCACGTGCTGGCCATGACCGGAAGCCCCTACTTCGACAACCCCATCGTCGACGCCGGCACCTACGAGAATCTGGCGACCTCGATCGCGGCCGGCCGTGGCCACCCCGAGACCGTGTTCTGGCACCCACCGGGCTATCCATATTTCCTCGGACTGATTTGGTTTGGGTTGGGCAAGTCGTTTCTCGGGGCGCGCCTTGTGCAGGCCCTGCTCGGCGCGCTGACGGTCGCGCTGACCGCCCGCATCGGGTCGCGGGTATTCGGCCCGCGTGTGGGTCTGGCTGCTGGTCTGGCGGCAGCCGGCTACGGCATGCTCATCTACTTCGACGGCGAGTTGTTGCCACCCACGCTGGCGGTCTTTCTTCTTCTGCTCGCGGTGGAGATCGTGCTCTCGAGCCGCGACCACCCCAGCCGCTGGCACTGGCTCGCCGCCGGGGCGGCGGGCGGCCTGGCGGCCACCGTAGTCGCCACCTTGCTCACGGTGCCGCTGGTCATCGCCGGCTTCGCCCGTCGCAAGGCGGGCTGGGTGTTGCTGGGTGCGGCCCTGGCCGTCGCGCCCGTCACACTCCGCAACGCCGTGCGCGGCCACGAGTTCGTTCTCATCTCGGGCAATGGCGGGACGAACTTCTGGATCGGCAACAATCCGCAGTACCAGAAGATGGTCGACCTGCGGCCGGACGCGGATTGGAGACGCCTGGTAGGGGAGCCAAGCCGCGCGGGTATTCGGGGCATGGCCAATTCGTCGCGCTACTTCGTGAACAAGGCGTTGGCGTGGGGGGCGCACAATCCACTCGCCTTCGTGCGCCTGCAATTGCACAAGTTGCGCCTGTTTGTCGGCGGCGACGAAATCTACCGCAATCACGCCATCTATCCCGCACGCATTGATTCGCCCGTGCTGCGGGCGCTGCTGTGGAAATTCCCCGGCCTGGCGTTCCCCTTCGGCCTGCTCTTGCCTCTGTCGGCGCTGGGACTGTGGGTTGGGGCACGCCGCGCGCGCCTGCTGGCAGCGCTTACTGCGGCGCTGTCATTGTCCGTCGTCGCGTTCTTCGTCACCGCGCGCTACCGCGTGGTGATCGTTCCCTTTCTCCTCGTATTCGCCAGTCAGGCCGTCGCATGGCTCGTCGGCCAGCCCTTGCGACGGCCACGCCTGATCGCCGCCGTGGCCGTTGCCGCGCTCTTTCTCGTCGCCAACCTGGGCCAAGGCCGCATGCCCAGCCAGATGAACGCCGACGCCGAGTACAGCCTCGCCGTCAAACTGGGCGAAAAGGGCCAGCTCAAGCAGGCCGCCACGCTGTTTGAATCGGCAGTGGCCAGCAAGCCCGACTATGCAGAGGCGTGGCTGAATCTCAGCGTGTGCTACGACGCCTTCGGTCGGCATGAGGATGCGCGCCAGGCCTTTGCGCGCGCCTTCGCCCTTGACCGCGAAGCCACGATCCTTGGAGTGCGCGACTTCCTCTCGAACGGAAAGCAGGAGGCGGCCCAGGACCTGCTTGGCCACCTGGCCGCCATGCGCGCCACGCGCGCCGAATGATTAAGTGCCAGCGGTGAAAACTGCTTGCCACCGTTCGGGTTAAGACATATCTATATGCTTGCTGTCGCGCTGAGGCATTTTGGGCAGCGCGCGCAGATTCGAGTGGGCTAAGGTGCCATCCAACAAAGGAGGAGCGCACATGAAACGCTTCTTGGAGCTGTCATTGGCTGTTCTGGTGCTGACATTCCTGGCAGCGTGCGATGAGACCAGTCTCCGCATTGATCGGGTGGAGCCGGCCGAAGGCATCACCGCGGGTGGTGATCAGGTTAACATCATCGCGGCAGGGCTGCAGCCAGGCAAGACCGGGGTCCGTGTTGCATTCGGCAGGCACGTGTCCGAGCAGGTTGTCATCTCGTCCAAAGACACAATCAACCTCGTCACCCCGAGCGGGGACAAGGGGCCGGTGGACGTGGTTCTGGACTTCGACGATGGGCAGCGCTTCAAGATCGCAGGGGGCTTCCGCTACGTCGACCCGAAGGAGACCGAGGACCTGCGCAAGATGTTCTTCAACAGATCGAAGGGTACTGATAGAAGGTAGCCCCTGATTCGCTGCAACTCTTCAAGCACTTCCGCGCAATTCTACCGGGTCACTGGCCACTCTGTCTTGATCTACTTGATCCATTGCGCGATCAGCGTCTTGGGGGCGGGGCGCGGGTGACGACGACTTCGTAGACCCTCGAGGGCGCGGGAGATTGAGGGTTGCT
>PMCR01000199.1 GCA_003155465.1 Myxococcales bacterium
CCAGCGCCACCATCACGTCACTGCCCGCAGATGGGGTTTTGGCGAGCCACACGTCACAACCACTTCACGGCGGATACGCCAAGATGAAGCTGTGCGAGGGATCGCAGCTAGTAGCAGTGTGGGCGTCGCAGTTGCGCGGCCCCGCTAGGATCAGATTGCCCTGCGGATCAACAGCCGCGGCCTCGGGATAGTCAAAGAAATAGCTCGACCAGCGGGCCTTGCGCGTGCCTAGGTCGAACTCCGCGAAGAATCCACCTCGGCTCGAAATCACCGACGAAATGCTGGCCGTACCGGCCAGGAAAATGGCATCAGGTCCCGCGAGAAACACTGGTTGCAGTGAGTCAAAGCTCATGATCGGGCTAGACTGTTCTGGCCGGAACGCCTGCGTCCACATCACCTCCCCCGTGTTCGTGAGCTGCGAGATCTGGCTCAGCTCCGCAAGGACGAGCGAGCCGTTCTCCAGCAAGGCCAACGAACCATACGCGGCACCATAGATTGCGCTTTGCTCCAACCATGCCAATTGGCCGTCCGCGGCGAACTTGGCGACAATACTGTTCCTCTTGGCGCCAGAGTCGACGCCGGCGTCCGGGAGGAGATTGCCTTCAGCGAGACCATGGACCACGGCACCTCCCTCAGCATCAACAACCACGCTGTCGAAATAGTCAGCGGTCGGATACCGATTCCGCCACAACAAAGTGCCTGCTGCGTTCAACAAGGCAACGTATCCGTTTCCGTTCCTCCCGCTGCCGACGACGTACGTACTCCCGGCGGAGGTCACTGTGAGCGCGGAAATGGTATCGCTGGCCAAAGTCTGCCGCCACAATTCGTTGCCGGCTCGGTCGAGCTTCACCACGACTCCATCGTCCAGGGTGGTGGTGGGCGTTTCGCCCGTCTTCACGAGACCAGCAGCGATCACGGCGCCGGTTGGTGTAAGCACGGCCGGGCCGGAAACGTAGAGGGCTATGTCGACCCAAGTTCTGGTAAGGATCTGCCCTGCGAGGTCCAGTACAAACAGAACCCCAGAGGAAGTCGTATCTGTCGGGGCCTTCTTCGCAGTTCCCCATGCGATGACTCCGGATGAGTCGGCCGCCACCGCACTGACTAGCGCATCTAGATCGCCCGAGTACAGTTGCTTCGCGCCGCATTCCCCCCACTGGCAGGAATTGCAACTATGGTGCCACGAAGGGCTGCACAGTTCGACTTCCCCTGGCGCGCACTGGTCAGGACAGGCGCTCCAGTCTGACCACTGTCCGGCGACGCATGTTCGAGATTGCTCATTGGCGCATCTGCCGCACTTCTGCCGGGTGGGCCCAACCGAGGCTCCGCACGTCTGCTGCGAAGGATCACTTATTCCCGAGTCAGCCCCTCCTGTGCTACGACATCCGCACGAGTACCCTCCGCCCATGGTGACACCAGTAAACTGCGTGCAGACGCCCCCGGAATAGCCGTCTTCCTTGCAAGACTCGATGCAATCCAAGCTCTGGTAGGTGGAAGGCGTGCCGTCCGTAGTGATAACGCATCGACAAAAGACCGTAGCGCTCAGACATCCTGCCGGAGCCGTCGCCGGGTTGCATGCACCGCTCCTGCCATTGATTTCGCAACTACGGTCATTGCTCTTGCCGGAAGAGCAACTTCCAACCAACAACGCGACCGTGAAAGCGAAGATCCTCAATTCCGGGTGACAGTATATGGCCGCTCTGTCGTCAAGACACTCGCGAGGGAGGTGCCGCGAGGGAGGTGCCTGAGACATGTTCAGAAGTGCGTCCAGAAACTCCCGGACCACCTGGCGACTCGTCCACAGGGTTCCGGTGGCTGCCCGGCCGGGGTCTGCAACAGCCTGGGCATGGAGCGGAGCCGTAGGAACCGCCACATTGACCCAGACGTTTGTGTCGGCGAAGACGCCGTCAACGGCCTGTGTCGGCATACAGGTCCTCTCGTCTCAGGCTGAAACCGCCCGCCGGCCACTGCGCGCCAGGCAGGGCTAGGTCGGCCCACGATGCAACCGAGGGCTCAGGAGTGAGCGTTTCATCCAGCACGACCACAACACGATGGGGACCGCTGGCAACGTCCAAGGGGACGTCCACCACTAGTTGGTGGGCTAGTGTGACGATGCCCGTCGCTTGCAGTGCCTTCATGGAATTGCTTCTGACCCGAAGTGTAGCCCGGCCGAGTCGATCCACGCCACCAGAACATCGGCGTCGAGGACGCACTCAGCCATCGTAGAGGTGCGCGCAGTCTTCGAGAGCGTCTCCGCGCAGGGGCAGTGCGCAGGGGCACCTACCCGGGGCACCTACCCGGGGTAGTTCAGCCTCCGCCGCATCCGCTCGTTGATCGCAGATGCGACCATGGCGATGACAAACTGGAGGGTAGACGGAAAGATCGGGGCCAGCCTGCACCGTAAGCGAAACAAGCAGGGCGGAGGCCTCGAAACCCCGGTTGGAAACGGCCGCACGGGGCGGGCAACCTGGAGCCAACGACCCGCTGGGGAGGGGCGATGGGCGGTGTGACGGTGATGGCAGGGGCAGCATTCCGCACAAACAGCGTCTTCGGGCGGACGACCGCCTGGCCGGCGTCGTGACCGGCTGCCGGGCTACGCGTCGAACATTTCGGTCTGCGCCAGGGGCTTGCGGCGCAGCTCTCGGACCCTCCAGTAGGGGGGCGCCCTGGCCGGAGCCAGGGCTCGGTCGGCTCTCCCAGGTGGCGAGAACTCCCGAGTACCGCACCACATGGATCCTTGGCGGGGGAATCATGGTCGCAAGCCGGCAGAGCAAAGAGAGGGGATCCATGTCGACGGCGTACGTGCCATCACGGAAGGGCTTGCTGAGGGTTATGCGGACGAGACCATCCGGCAGCAAGCTGAGGCGTTCTTGGGCCAGGGGCGGACGAGGCACGTACTTGCACAAGGCTTCTCGGNNGGGGCGGCGGCGCAGCTCGGGGCCGGACACGGTGGCGAAAACTCCATCCACAAAAATGGCATATAGGTGTGGGTTAAGTTTCAGGTCGGCGTTGTTTCACTGCACGACCATAACCGCCCCGCTGCAGCCGTCGCGGATACCCTCGGCTCGCATGCGAGGCCGGCGAACTCCGGCGCTGGCTTCACGCCAGGCTCTCACTACAGGGGGTCGATACACGAGGTCATGTCGGCATTGCATTGAGAATCGGGGAACTTGTAGCCCACGAGCGCAGTCTTGCCCGACAACGTGGTGATGGTCGCCGTAAGAATGGCGCCCTTGGGGTAACCGGTCGGCGCATAGAATGGGTTGAAGACGTACTCCTCCATCTTGACGGGACAGGAACTCGGAAACGTAATGAGCATCGAATACCGCAGTTGCGAAAGGAACCAGTCACCTTGGCCGCTGCACGGCCAAAACGGGGTGTTGCCAGTGAGGTCTTGACCGGATTGAACGTAGGCCGTGAAGACGCTAGGCGCGTCGCGTGTGAGGCGCAGCCACGAGTAGTTGGTGGTTCCACCACTCGAACCCACGAGCCAGGTGCCCTGCACCGCTGTGAGGAACTGGTCAGAGTAGTTGACGTCAAACGTGGCATCAGGGGACGCCGCTGCGTCCGTCGTAGTCGCGCTACAGGGCGAGGCTGATGTAACCTTCGCATACTTGCTTTGATCGCAGGCTTGCCCCGCTGACGATGGGAGCCCCAAGCCCGGGGTCCAGTATGTGACGGTTCCGGCGTCCGTCGTGACTTGATAGCAGCCGATCATTGCGGGCGAGCCGCAAGACTCCCCCGCAGCCGTGGCACAACACCACAGGGTGGTCCAGGCCGTGGAGTAGCAGCCGGCACTCTCGTCGTAGCGTCGGGCTCTGAAGGGCGTGCAAGCGGTGTTGGGCGTCACCGCTCCACAGGTTCCGTCCGCGTTCAACTGGCATTGGTGGGCAGCGCCAGCCTCGGGCGAAGCCGGTGGCGCGTCCTTGCCCACGCCAGCCGCGTCAGGCACGGAACTGCCAGCGCAGGGGCAACAGTAGAAGAGCGTGTTGCTGGGTGTGGGAATCGTGACCACCTTGCAGTTGAGTCCGCTCGCAGGTTGAGAAATCGAAACAGGCATGATCCCGCTCCCCAGGCACGTCATCGCGTACGAAGATGGATCGCACATGTTCGATGTCGGTTCCGGTCTGCATCCCACGAAGCTGCCATTCCCCGCGTCGGTCGCTGTATCCGAGCCCGGCGGATAGACGCAAGCCTTGCCAGCGTCCGCGGCAATCGATTCCCGTGCGGCGTCCTTACCCACGCTGGCCCCATCAAGCACCGCCGCGTCTGCCGGGGTCGAGCTACAGTCGCTGGGAACGCTGGCCGGATCCGCGAGGAAGTCCTTGCACAAGCAAAGCTTCTTGCAGGTAAGCGGGCCCACGGTGAACGCCACCGCGCAGGTGTAGCCCCCTGCGCAGCGCTTGTCGTTCGGGTCGCGTGGATCCCGAGTTTGACCGACACAGTCGCTGTCTGCCGAGCATTCTGACGAGCAGAAGGAACCGGTATTCACCCCACCAACCTGATCCCTGGGCTTCAGGCAGATGCGGCTCGGGCATTCGAGTGCCTGGGTGTTGTAGACAGCCTGCGCCGGCGCTGGGTTAGCCAGCACGTCACAGGGACGACCAATCCCCAAGCTGCCAGCCTCCGCGCTGGTCGAAGCATCGGGGGGCACGGCCGCGTCCGCGGTGATGGGGGCATCGGCCGGCTGCGCTTGGACATCGCGTGCGACTTGCCCTGAACCGTCCGCCACGCCTGAGTCCTTCCCCGGGCTGCCCGCATCGTTGTCGCTGGTGGTGCAACCAGCAGTGCCGATAGGGATCAGAAGGACGAGGGTGCAGAACGACCGTTTCACAGTGATACTCTCAGTGGCTTTCATAGTGATCCTCCTGGCGTCACCCACGCCCCAGAAGGTTACACCCACCGGCTGGGATTCGCGACTAGTGGCTCCCGCAATGCCAGGTCGTCTGGGACGACTCGCCGCCGTCGACAACAGCGTGGGGCGAGACCGTCGGCGCGACGCCGGCGTCGAGTGGGGCGAGGTAGCCGCAATGCGAGCGCGTGAGCGGACGCACCGCAGAGCTGTAGGGTATCTTCTTGCCAACGCAGAAACCACCTTCGCACTGGACCTGGATCGCGGGCGTGACGCAATCCACGCAGCTACGGTCCCTATTGCTGCTGTTGACCTGCGCGATCGATGCGACCATCGAGTCATACTCAGCCACGCCTACCAGGTATGCCACGGCCGTGCACAGGTAGTCGCTCGCCACGCAGCAGTCCCCATCGGTGGTGCATGCTGCCGGAAGCGTCGGCGTCATCAGGACGACAGGGGGGACGTCGGGCGGCACAGCCGCGTCTGGCCGAGGCGATCCACATGTCCAGGTCGACGCCCCATGAATACTGGCATTCGAGTTTGGATCGCAGGCTTGAACTCCCGGGGGGACGTACCTTGGGCTTGATATGGTGTTCCAAACAATGTACGGGACGGTACCTCCGTCCATCGCCACTTCATAGCAGCCGCCCAGAAACCCCTGCATCACCACACAGTTCCCAGTACAGCACCCCAGGGTCATGCCCACTCTGGAGCGGCAGCCGGTGCCCTCATCGTAGCGATAGCCGAAAAAGGGTGTGCATGATGAGATGAAGGGCGGTACCGCTGAGCAGGTTCCGTCCGCGTTGATCTGGCATTGATTGGTGGCACCAGGGTCGGGCGCGTCCTGTGCGGCGTCCTTGGTCACGCTGGCCACATCAGACGAAGCCGCGTCTGCCGTGGGCGATTCCTGTGCGGCGTCCTTGGCAACGCTGGCCGCATCAGGCGCGGTGGCATCCGCCAAGGGCGATTCCTGTGCGACATCGTTGCCCACGCTGACCGCATCAGGCGCGACGCTTGCCGGGGGAGAATCCTGCGCGGCGTCCTTGCCCACGCTGACCGCATCAGGCGCGGCCGCGTCCGCGGCGACGGGGCCGGCATCGGCGGGCTGCGCTTGGACATCGCGTGCGACTTGCCCTGAACCGTCCGCCACGCCTGAGTCATTCCCCGGACTGCCCACATTGTTGTTGGTGGTGCAACCAGCGGTGCCGACAAGGATCAACAGGAGGAGGGTGCAGAAAGATCGTTTCATAGTGATCCTCTCAGTGGCTTTCATAGTGATCCTCATGGCGTCACCCACGCCCCAAGAAACGCTACACCCATCGGCCAATATTCGCGACTAGTAGCTCCCACAACTCCAGCTCGTCTACGCGTAAGCGAAACAAGCAGGGCGGAGGCCTCGAAACCCCGGTTGGAAACGGCCGCACGGGGCGGGCAACCTGGAGCCAACGACCCGCTGGGGAGGGGCGATGGGCGGTGTGACGGTGATGGCAGGGGGCAGTATTCCGCACAAACAGGGTCTTCGGGCAGACGACCGCCTGGCCAGCGTCGTGACCGGCTGCCGGGCTACG
>PMCR01000536.1 GCA_003155465.1 Myxococcales bacterium
CCGGCCGCGGGTGTGAGATTGCAGGCTTGATAGAGGAGGTCGAGGCGGTGGAAGGAACCGGTTTCCACACTGAGGAGAATGCGCAGGCGAGGCCCGGCCCCCTCAGTGACCGTGAGGAGCAGCGCGGCCAGTTGGTCGAGGGTGGAACCTTTGGCATCCGGGTCGCGGTTGGCGAGAATGGTCTCCAGGTGGTCGAGGATGAGCAAGGTCCCGGCGTTTGAGCTGCGCGCGAGGCGTACCAGATAGTCAGCCGGGCCATCGCCAGGCGTGGGTGGTTCGCCACGCACGCGCCCGGCGGCCTGCCACAGCTCTTGCTCGATGTCCTCGTAGGCACCGAGGTAGATCCCGGTGACGTCGTGCCTGGCCAGCGCGGGCATGAGCCCTGCCCGCAACAAAGATGTCTTGCCCACGCCCGACTCGCCGGTCAGCGCGACAACTCGATCTCCCTCGCCGCACACCGAGCGGTCGAGCGTCGCGATCTCGTCCACGCGGCCGAAGAAAAGCGCGGCACTGTTTTCATCGTACGGAACAAGCCCCCGGAACGGACCGGGAGTCGGAATGCCGCCGACCGACATGGGTAACAGAATAGCCGCACCGACAGAGGAGGGAAGGGGAAAGTGCGGGGGGCGGCGAGCCGTGGTTGGCTACTCCTCGGTGCTGACCTCTGACTCAAGGATGACCGGCTCTTCGTCGTAGTCCGCGATCACGGTTTCGCGGCTTAGGGCGTCAGTGGCCGAGGGCGGGAAGAAGCCGTCGACAAGGTCGGCTATCTCGTCATGTGAGGTGCCGCGTTTCACGGCACCGAGTGCGAAGATCATGTGGCCGTCGTCGATGATCGACAGGTAACCCACGCGGCGGCCGTCGTCGATGGACCAGAGGTCCCAGGCCTCGGCGTTGCGCGTGCGGGTGGCGCGCGTGGCGTAGAAGGTGCGCGGATCGTGCCGGGTGATGGGCGTGATTTTGGGGTCGCGGGCCATGGTGATTCAAAGTAGCACGGGGCAGCCCCGCGACCGCACCCAAAGGGATGTGAGGCGACCGATCTCGTCAGCCGCCTGCGTGCGCACCATCTAGAAGTACACGCGCGAGGTCCACACCAGGAGAGGCGAACAGGATTGGGCGGCGTTTCTGAAGAATTCCGCCGAGGACACCTGGGCGCGCGACTTCGTCCAGACCTACGACGTCGTCCCAATCAATGGAGTTCTCGACGGACAAGTATGGCAGCCAGGAAAGGGGACTACGGGCGGGTGTCAGCTCAGGAAGTGCGCCGTTGACGCCGATTGCGATTGCGGATACTGCGTGCTCGGAACCTGCGCGGAACGACTGAACCTCTGCTACCCGCGCTACTATTGAACGTGTTGGGCCTCAGCTCCCAGGAGCCCGTTGGGACTGGGGCTCGCAGGGGGGGCCGACGGTGCTCACGCGCGATGGCACCATACTTCGGCGCCAGACTTCGGGAGTGCCCCCAGGATCACGCCCGCGGCGAGGCCGGGCCGCGCGTGAAGAACACGCGCCAGCGGCCGAGCCAGGCCAGCAGGCGCACCAGCAGGGCCATGGAGAGCGGCCGGGTCAGGCGGAGGGGACGTTTGGACAGGACACTCTCGACCACGTCGACCGCCTGGTCGAGGGTGTACATGAAGGGCCGCACCTTGGCGCGCGCCATCTTGGTGTCGACATGACCGCGACGTCGGTGTCACGGTTGTTCGAGCGGGGCCACAGAAGGTGTCTGAGTTGTGCGGAAAGCGTCGGATCCGCCCTGGCCCGGTTGGTGCAAGCGGTGATCCGCACTACTCTTCCTTCTGGAGGCAGACCATGTGGCTCGACCACGCTTGTCAGTTTCACGAGCGTCACACCGGCGCGGGCCAGCGCGGCCTCGGCGCGCTGCTGGTCGCGCTGGCCATGATGGCGTGCAGTGGCTCCACCTCGAGCCGTTCGCGGCCGTCAACGGATGGTGGGCCGGCGGCTGACTCGTCTGCGGCGGGGGCTAGCACCGAACCGGGGCCAGCGGTCGAGTCGGGACCCATCGCCTTGGAAGACGCCTGCGACCGCGTGATGCGGATCCTTTGTGAGAAGGATCGGACCTGCTGTGGCGATCAGAACCTGACTGTCGATGTGGAAAAGTGTGTGGTCTGGCGCAGGCAACGCTACGACAGGATGGGGCCCTGGCCGGGAGACTGCGAACCTGGCACGGACACGCCGCCCAACTACGATCCGGTGCGGGCCAGCGAGTGCATCAACGAAATAGCCCGCTCGACCCCGGACTGCGTCCTCTCTCTGCGCACCGACGATCCGGCGCGGGCTCGCATCACCAATGCCTGCGCGGCCGTGTTTCGCTCCACACCGAACGCCCTGCCTGGTCCGGGGGAATACTGTACGGGCTACGACTGCGCGGCGCCCAAAGGCATGGTCAGCGAGTGCGAGCTGTTTTCCGACACCAACTATGGCTATTGCAGTCCAGCTCACGCTTTGAGCAAGCAGGGAGAATCGTGCGGCTACGGATGCGTCGAAGGCCTGGTCTGTATGACTGACAGGACGTGCGACAAGGTCCGGGTGGACGGCACCCCTTGTGATTGGTCCGACCAGTGTTCTTCTGACTATTGCGACTACGATTCGAACCTCTGCGTCCCGTCTACCGCGGCCACGACACAACAGTGCAGCCTCCTCGGTGACGTTTCTCGCTACCAGCTCTATTTCGAGGAGGCATCGCCTGATAACGGGCCACTTGGAATCAACGATCGCCTCCTCTTGTGGCCCGCAGGACGCAAGGTGGCTAGTCAAGTTCGCTATGCGCCCAAAGATGGGTCTGGACCGATTGCTGGGTTTTTGGATGGCGCCTCGCACTACGGGCCCCAGCTCATGGACAACGAATACGTCTACTACGAATGGGACTACAAGATTTCCCGAATCTCGTTCGCGAGCGGGCAGACCGATGTCCTCGCCAATCTCCCCACCGGCGGGCCAAGCAGGTGGACACCCTTTCTCTTGGCAGGGGGAACGATGTACTTGATGGCTTCCGCTTGCGAGGCGTTGGCCGAGGTGGATTTGGCGACGGGGCAGTTCCACGCACGCCCCGAGGTCTTGCCGCCCTTCACCCCCTGTGCGGAGACCGTCTACTGCGTACCCACTCTGGTGGTTGACGGCACCACGGTCTACTGCGCGAGTGGATCGCGGATCGCCGCCTTTGGCGAATCGGGTGCCCTCGTGCTTACCGACGACGCCACTTTGGGCGACAAGGTCGGAATTCAGCAGCTCGAGGCGCAAGACGGCCGACTCTACTATCTCGCGCAAGGCGAGCTCTTCACCCTTGACGGGGCGACCCGCACGATCTCCCGCATCGTGCCGCCGGCCGCACCCTCGCCAAACTGGGGCTCGTCCGAGCCGCCTCCCAGCTTGAAGCTCGATCGCGTGCACGGCCGGCTGTATTGGCTGTCGGAAGGCGCCCTGCAACTCTACGACATCCAGCTGGGGTCATTCGCCTCGCTTGCGGCAGGCGAACTGATCGGGATATCGGACGCGCAACTGGCGGTGGATCAAGACTACATCTACTGGATGACCTGGAATGGCGTCTTCCGGCGCTCCCTGGCCGAGTGACCGTGAGTCAGCCAAGCGGCACACCTGAAGGCAAGAACGCGACACAGCTGCCTGGGGGGCCTCAGAAAACTGAGCGCTTCATCGGGTTCTTGACGGGGCGCACCTGCGCAATGGCTCCCTATTGGTTCACACGGCAAATCCGAGACTGGCCCGGGACTTGCTAACTCCTCGGTCATGAATCGTTCCCTTCCAGAGTGGACCAGGTGCTTCGTCGTCTCCGCTTTTGTCTCGGCCGGGCTTGGCGCTTGTGGTTCAGGTCCTGCGGCCCTTGTGGACAACGGTGGGGCCGACGCCGGCGGTGAGCCTGCGGTCGCAGTTTCCCCGTTCGCATGCACCGAGACCACGACGTGGCCGAATGACACCAACAGCGGCGCCGCGAGGGTCAGCTATGCCCGCAAGAGCTGGGATGCAAGCCTTCGCATCCTGGTCGCCGAGTTCGCAACCAGCTCAGACTTCGCGAAGGTGGATACCCTGAAATGGCGCTATGGCCGGGAAGGCCGCGCGCTGACCTATCTGGGCGTCGAGCAGCCTTTCCAAACCGACTATCGCTACGACGAGAACGGCAACGTCGTCGACTCTCACTTGTCGTATCCTGCCCTGCCCGATCTGATGGTTCCGTCCACGGCGAGCGTCTGGATGGGCAGCTCCTTTCAGAATGAATACGACGCCAGCGGCAGGCTCGCGTCGTCGACCGTCACTGACTACGGCCCCGGGTCGCCAGCAAGCCAAAATCACCGGGTTTTTCACGAGGACGCCGCTGGCCGCTGTGATCGAATCGATACGACCGGCACTTCGGGCACACGGCAAGAGATCCGCAGCTACGATGACAACAGCCGTGTCTCGCGCGTCGAAGTCACTGCTGCCGGTTCCGGCTATGCCTGCGTTCATTCTGTTCAGACCAGCACCTACGACGACCAGGGCAGGGTCCTCTTGTTCAGTCTCTCGTGCACCGAAACAACCACGTCAAGTGGACGCGGCCTGCAGACGGAGACACACAGCTATCGCGCGGACGGCAGCGAGCGCATCGATTCCTACGACGGCGTGACCGATGTGTTGGGCCAGAGCCGATCCATCGTCGAGCGCAGCCCCGGGTGCGGGGTCATCGATGCCGCCATCGGGAGCCCACCCGACAGCCGTTGTCGAGTCCCCTAGGTTTCTTCCAGCGGAAGTGGCATGTATAGTTTGTACATGTTGACGAATATGCACGGATGCCTACTTGGCATTGCCTGTCTGCTCTCCGGCGTCGCAGGGTGCTATGGAGGATGTCCCCTGGACCACTCGGAGTTGCTTTCTATGAATCCGAACGAGTCCTGCCTCGTGGTCAAGGGCGGCGACGGGAGCTCGCAGTGCGTGGAAGCCGATCTCCTGATAACCAACAACTGCACAGATACGCTGACCTTCGCCGATGGCTGGACCGCCAACGGAGGGAAGCTCGTGTTCTATCCGGGGGAATCCGGGCACTACGACGCAAAGTCAACCATGAAGGTAGCCTCCAACCAGTACGTCACGACCGCGGTTCTCGGTCAACAGACCATCACCTTCACGATAAAGACCTATTCCCGGTAGCTTGAGCACGCCCAAAGCGCACAACCGTGCGCATATCGTCGCGCACCACCGTCCAAACCCTCTCCACAATACGTTGTCTGCCGCGAACGTCTTGGCGTTCAGCGGCGAGCCCGCCGCACGAGCGGTTCGTTGATGTTACTCCAATTCCTCTACGGCGGGATCGTCTGCAACGGCTTTATGGAAAGACCTCACCAAGGTTGACCCTTTTCCGGAAAGACCTCACCAAGGTTGACCCTTTTCTCGTGAGGAAAGACCTCACCAAGGTTGACCCTTTTCTCGTGAGATCCGCTACAGGAAAGACCTCACCAAGGTTGACCCTTTTCTCGTGAGATCCGCTACAAACGGCCACGATGTTGCGCGCCGGCATCCGAATCTCCCACTGCGATCAGTACCGAATATTCGTCCTCGGAAAGACCTCACCAAGGTTGACCCTTTTCGAAAGACCTCACCAAGGTTGACCT
>PMCR01000218.1 GCA_003155465.1 Myxococcales bacterium
CGTCGTAGCGCAGGTTGCACTTGCCGGCATGCTTGGCCGCCAGGCCGAAGTTGAGGCAGATGGACTTGGCGTGGCCAATGTGTAGGTAGCCATTGGGCTCGGGCGGAAACCGCGTGTGCACCCGCCCCTGGTTCTTCCCCTGCGCGAGGTCGTCGTTGATGATCTCTTCGATGAAATTCGCGGATGATGGCGGATTGCTGTCGGGTCCGGTCATGGACGCAAAGCTACGGTCCGAGACGAGCAATGTCCAATGCAAGTACTCGTAGCCCCGCGCCAGGTGCAGGAGATCGTGGCCGTGGTCGTGGTCGTGTTCGAGGAGGGCCGTTACAGTGGTCCGCTATATCCCCGTTGCCACCGCCGCAGGCAACGGCAGGCGTATCGAGAACACAGTGCCGGCTGCGGCACTGGTGGTGAAGCTGACCTGGCCGCCTAGATAGCGCTCGCCCAGCAGCCGCATGCCATAGGTGCCCAGCCCGTGTCCCGTGCCGGCCTTGGTGGTGAACGAGCGCTGGAACACGTGCGGCGCAACCGCCGGCGCGATCTCGCCCGGGTTGTGCACGTGAAACGCCACCGCATCGCTCGACTGGGGGGCGCCGCTCGCACTCGGGCCAGTCTCCCATTCGCACCAAAGGCGGACCTGGCCCCCGACGGGAGTGGCTTCGAACGCATTTTTCACCATGTTGGTAAGCACCCGGCCGAGCAGGACGGGATCGGTGACCAACTCCACGCCTGGGCAGCGATCCTCCACGGTCAGGGTGCGCTGCTGGGCGGCCTGCGTGTCGGCAAACACGCCCTGCAAATCGCCGAGCAGCGCCGCGGGCGTGACCGTGACTCGCTGAGGGCGCAGCGTGCCCTGCTCTGCGTCCAGCAGCGTGCGCTGCAGCTGGATCTCCCGCTCAAGCTGGCCGACCAGGCGACTGATCCGTTCGCGTGCGCGGTCTTGACGCTCGCCCGTCGAGCTGGTGAGCAGGTGGGTCCAGTTGGACAGGGCAGATAGCGTGTTGAGGATGTCGTGGAAGAAGATCCGCTCCAGCGCCTCACGCCGTTTTTCGTGACTGATGTCGCGCAGGGACACCACCGTGTAATCCTTGCCGTCGATGTCCACCTGGGTGGCGCGCACGTTCAGCTCCAGCGCCACCGCGCCTGCGCCGCGCCCCGTGGTCAGTAGGCACTCCTGCTCGACGGTGCGCCTGCTGGCCTGCGATTGCGTGACGGCCTGGTAGGTGCCACAAGCCAGGCAGTGCTCGCCGGCCCCACAGCCCTGCGCCTGTTCGGTTGCCCGCGGACACGAGAAGAACTCGCCGGGCCGTAGCCCGATTGAGTGCCGTTCGTGGCGCAGGTTCTCCAGCAGGGGCGCGCGGTTGGTGGCCAGGATCTGCCGCTCCCGGTTCAGCACCAGCAGTCCGGCATCCACGGCCTCCAGCAGAGCGCTCACGATGGGGCTGTGGCTCACTGTCCGCACCTCTGCCTCAAGCGCGGCAGGGCTGGCGCGTTCGTGGGGCGGAATGGGCGTCACAGGCACGTCTTCACTGTTGGCTTTCACCACCGGCGGGTGGCCGCGTCTTGGTTGACGGTGTTCAAGTCGACCCAACAAACCTAGCACGCGGTTCTTCAGTTGCTCAAAACACCGGAGCGCGGCGCTGCCCTTACCCCAACTTTTCGGCCAAGCCCGACGATCGGGTCAGGCTGGTGCAGACACCGGCAGCCAGGACCTCCGCGCTGCCGCAGATCACGACCGTGTGCCGCGCGCGGGTCAGGGCGGTGTAGAGCAGCTCGCGGGTGAAGAGAGGCAGAGGTTGATCGGGCAAGAGCAGCAGAACCTGGTCATGCTCCGAGCCCTGCGCCTTGTGCACGGTCAGGGCGTAGGCTAGGGCCAAGCTGTCGCCCAGGGTCTCGGGCGAGACAGCCAGCCAGCGCGAGGCTCCTGTGGTGGACAGGCGAAAGACAGCCAGGGGTCGGGCCGTGCGGCCAGGCTGCTTGACTGACAGGACGACCCCTTGGTCTCCGTTCCACAGGCCGCGGTCGTAGTCGTTGCGCAAGACCAGCACAGGCTCGCCGGGAAGAAGTTCGTCGCCGGGGCCGGGGCGCAGACCATGCAGAAAGGTGTTGACCGGGTTGGCGCCGGTGGGCCGCTCGCGGGTCACGCACAGCACGCGCTGGCGCGCAACCTGCGCGTGCAGGCGGGTCAGGCGGTCGTCGTCCTCGCGCGAGAATCCCTCGGGCCCAAGCACGTACTCGTGCTCGATGAGCTGGTCCCACTTGGGCAGAGCAGCGATCGCGTACCAGCGTTGCAGCACGGCCTCGCGCTCTTCACCAGGCACAAGTTCGACGCCGTCGAAGGCCAGCGCCGCAGCCGCGGGCCGCGGGGTGAGCAAGGCCGTCAGCCGGCCGGCATCCCCCGCGCGCACGGCCGCCGCACATTCGCTGATGCGACGGCCGGCAGACTGGGCCTGGTCAGTGCGGAAGCTTCTTTGCAGCCGCACCGCCAGGCAGCCCAGGTCGCGAAACACGGCTCCTGCGTCGACCGAAGGCAACTGGTCCGCATCGCCCAGCAGCACCAACACGGCGTCGTCGCGGAGCGCGCGCAGCAGCTGATCCATGAGCGATAGATCGATCATCGATCCCTCGTCGACGATCACCGCCTGCGCGGCCAGACGATAATTCTGGTGATGCAGGAAGTGACCAGTTGCGGGCGAGTAGCCGAGCAGGCGGTGCAGCGTCTGTGCCGCCGGGCAAGCTGTCTGCAGGGCTCGATCCTCGGCAGACAGCGCGGGCAGGGCGGTCAGGCCGGCGTGGAAGGACTCCTGCAGGCGGTTGGCCGCTTTGCCGGTTGGCGCGGCCAGCGCCAGCTCGGACGCAGGCACGCCCAGGCGCACAAGCCCGCGCGCAAGCGCGAGCGCGATGGTGGTCTTGCCTGTGCCTGGGCCGCCGCTCACCACGGCCAGGCGGCGGGTCAGGGCGGCCGCCACCGCAGCTTGCTGGTCGTCACTCAGGGCCGGCTGGCTTGTGGCCGCGACTTCGGCGACCGCCGCTTTGACGGCTTGCGGGTCCGGGCCAGGCTGCGCTGCCCGTGCCTTGATGGCCGCCGCCAGGCGCGTCTCGCAGGCCAGGATTTTCTGGTGATAGAGGAATTCGCCGTCAACGATGAGCGGCCTGTATTCACCCGGGGCCCCGACCAGCGCGGGCACCCTGCGCAACAGCGCGCGTTCGCCAGGCGCCAGCCGCATGCGGGTGCTGCCCTGACTGCCGCTGACGAGCGAGCGCGCGACCAGGCTGACCAGGTTCTGGCGCTCGGCCTGGCCGATTCCGGCGGCAAGCTGGCCCATCTGCCAGGCCAAGAATGCCTCTTCCTCGCCCAGATCGGCATCGCGCAGTTCCGAAAGCAAGCCGGGCGGATAGGCAACGGCGGGTGCCAGCCGCTGGCGGGCTGTGCCCAGCGGAGACAGGGATGGCGCGGGGTCAGATTTCATGTCGGCGGGTAGAACAGTCTACCGCAACGCGACCTCACCCCGCAGAAGCCATTGCGCAACCGGCCTGCTTACTGGAAGATCAGGCCCATGAAGAAGGACTGGGTCGCCTATCTGCTGGCCGCATTCTCGGTACTTGGGTGTGCCGGGCTGCACCGGTTCTACCTGGGTCGCCCGGTCTCGGGCGTGTTGTACCTGGTTACCTGGGGCTGGTTCGGGTTGGGGACCCTGCACGATCTCATCCGGATGCGCAGCCTGATCAACCGGGCCAATGTGGAGGAGCTAGCCGCCCGGCCCCAGACGGTGCACCTGCACATCCACGGCGGGGTGGATTCCGAGTCGGTCCGCGTGGCGGCCATGAAAGGCATGGCCATGCTCGCCGGTCCCTCCAACCCAGGATCCGAGCAGATCCAGGCGGAACGCGAGGGCGCCATTCTTCGCTGTGCCCAATCCCACGCGGGGACCGTCACCGCCGCACTGGTGGCCCTGGAGGCCAACCTGTCGCTTGATCATGCGCAGAAGGAACTGCGTCGCCTGCACCACGCGGGTTTCTGCACCGTGGACGTTAGCGAAGAGGGCGCCGAGACTTACACTTTCGCAGGTCTGGGCTCGACAAGCCCCTTGGTCTCGTGACCAACCGGTCTACGGATCCCCGACGAAGGTCGTGATGCTGCGTGCGGGGAGAGCAAAAGTGAACCCCTCGCCGATGAGCGGCACGGGGTCTGCGGGTGCCAGGGCAAGGTCCGCGGAGGTAATCCAAGGAGTCATGGCGGGTGGGGCACCGCCGGAAATCGAGAAGATCTGCTCTGCATCAGCGGTGCCCTGATTGATGGCCACGATGACCACGCGTCGGTTATCCGTGAATGCACTGACAAAGACCCAGGCCTGTGGATTTGGGGTCGCATCCACGCGGACGAAGCCCGGACGCACGAAGCGGCTCCAGTTGCCGAGAGCGTAGGCGCGCCGGGCGAGCTGGCCATCGAGGCTGGTGAGTGCCCCGTTGCCCGGCGGTGAATCCTTGCGCGGTTTCAGCCACCAATAGTGCCAGGCATTCACCTCGGCTTTGACCAGGTGATCGTGGATCATCTTCGCCACCACCAGGCCCGAGGTGATGCCGGGATCGCTTCCCTTGGCGGGGTCCGCGACTTCAGTCTCCCACACCTGCTTGCCCAGGTCCTGGGCAGGCGTGTAGAGGAAGGGGGTTCCGCCGTAGTCATGGGTCGCCAGATAGCGGACATACGCTGCGCTTTGCGGATCGGCGAGGATGGGATCGGCAAAACTGGCGAAGTTGTTCCAGTTCGGTGTTTCAGGCGCAAGGATGGGCGTGGCGAGTTGCCGTGCGGTCAGAGCGGGCCCGAGAAAGTCCCGTATGAATTCGACGAGCTTGGCAGGCTTGTAGACACAGGTTTCCCAAGCGGCCTTGAACCCCGGCTCGTTCTGCGCGGACAGGGCCGCAAGGGGGATCCCGGCGGCCGCTATCTGTGCCGCAAAATCCGCGAGCCGGTCGGCCCAAGCCTGGGCCTGCGTGTCGAGCAAGGCACCGCCGTTGATCGTCGAGTTGTTGTCCTTCCACTCTGCTGGTGGTGACCAGGGCGCCGCCCAAACCGACACGCCGCGGGCTGCCGCCATTTGGGCGGTGGCGAGTTCATCTGTGGTTCCGTCAGGAGCGATGCGCAGGCGCAGCAGGGAAAGCCCAAGGCCCGTCTCAGGCGAGAAGAACTGATCGGCCTCGGCGTCGGTGAGGGAAGGTGCGGTCCATGCGCTGGAGGCACCGAAGCCCGTGATGACTTGGTGCTGCGTCCCGAGCGCGATCTCAGCCGGTAGTACCTCTTGCGGCGTCGGCGACGGGGTCACTTTCTTGTCGCCCGCGTTCGGTACGCATGCGGTCGCCAGGGCCGAAACGGCGGCAGCCGCGATGGCAACCCGGTTTGGGGCCACCCGGAGGCGGGGAGGATGCAAAGGACTGCGACTTCTTGACATCGTTTCCACCTAGTCTAGCGGAACATCCTCACGCTATCCGATCTTCAGTGCGAAGGCGGGGGGCTTGTAGTCAGCGCCGTGGTTCGGTAGAAGGAAGGGTCGAAAGGAGACACCACCGTGGCAAGCGAACACGACGAGCCGAAGCAAACCGAAGGAGCACAGGAAGCACCCCAGGAAACACCTCAAGTCAATGCTGCGCTTGACAGCAGGAGGCGTGGCGTCTCGCGTGGCAAGATCTTTCTTGGCTTGGTGGTGGTCGCGGTCGTCATCTTCGCCGCCTATTTCGCCACGCGGAGGGGCGCCCTCTCGCTTGGCCCCGCGACGCCTCCGAAGCCAGCGGCGATCACGCTGGTGACCGCGGATCGTACGGACCTGGACTGCGTGGCTGCGAAAGGCATCCAGGGTTTCCATTGTGGGTATTCCAGCGAGATCACAAATTGGCAGGGCGACGAACAGAACAAGCTGAAGCCGTACTACACCCTGGATCGCCACCTGTATCTTGTTCCGGGTCTCTTCCTTGAGCCGGCCATTGCCAAGCGCTACCAGGCCGAGCTTCCCAACAAGCCACGCGAGCAACTCAAGCGCTTCACCGCCAACTGCCAGATTAGGGTCATCGGCAAGTTGGCCGGGGTGCGCACGCATTGGCAAGCCAACAACGCTTGGTCGAATCCCGAGGATATCGAGGTCGGAACAATCTCGGACTGCAAGATCGACGGCTAGGAGCGTCGTCACAGCATCGGCTGCGCCACCAGCGCCAGCAGCTTGCGTTGGGTGCGTGCCGAAAGGGGAGGGGAGAATCTGTCGGTGGCAAGCGCACCGCCGGCGGCAGCGATCCGGCGCGCGCAGGCGAGGTAGTGCGCATACAGACGCAGACCCTCCGCTACCGCCTCGGATTCCTGGCGCCAACGCTGGTCGAGCTCGTCCAGATCGGCCAGCAACGCGGCGGCTTCGTCCCGCGCCCCCGAGGCCTGGAGGTTCTGGTAGCGGAGGCGCTTTTCCGCCAGGCGCTCGCGCAGATCCGAGAGCGGTGCCGTGGACTGGTCGAGAAACTCGCCCAGTTCCGTCAAGCGAACGAAGACGGCGCTGGCCGCCGACTGCAGGATCGCGCCGTCGACGGGGCCGTGGAGATCCCCGGGGCGGGTGGGCCAGCGCTGCAGGCTGTAGGTGTGCCGGCGGGCCTCCAAGTAGTCCGCCAGGGCCAGCGCCAGGCTTGCCCGTCGAGACTCGGCCTCCGCGGTTTGGCGACGGAGCTGCTCAAGAACCGGCGAACCGCCGACGGTCCCGTGGGCCAAGATCCCAAGCCGAGCCAAGGCCGCCATGCGTTGCTTGTCCGCGGCTTGCCAAGTCTCCCACGCCTCACGCATGGCCCATCCTTGCGCGATCATTATGTCGAGGTAGTACTGGCCGGGCGACTCCATGGTTCCCGCAAGAAAGAGCCCGGTGCGCGTTTCCATGACTTGGCCGCTGTCGCGCGTGGCCAGCATGCGGCTCGACTGAAGAACCGTGGAGAGGCCGGTCTTGCCATAGTCCACGCCCACGCCGGCGGCGAAACGCAGACTGTCGGTGAGATTGCTTTCGGTTTCGAAAGAGGCGCGCAGGGTGATGAAGCGCAGGTGGAGCGGCTGGTTCCGTTTGAGGAATAGACCTGCCCGGCCAGTGAAACCATCGCCATGATATTCCCCCTCTGTCGCCAGCGTTTGGCGCACGGCCAGCACGGCAAAACTGTCCCAGCCGCTCGCGGCAGTGAAGCGATTGAGCCAGCTTTCACGCAAAGCCACGTCAAACGCGCGCTGGACGGATCCCGCTGATGGACGGATCTGCTCCATCAGACCCGCGAAGAGTTCTAGTCCCGGCAGGTTGACGGTGAGCCCTCCGCGAAGGTCAGGCTGCAGATGGTAGCCCAGGTGCGAAAAGGCGCCGTACCAGCCAAGCCGGTAGTCGTTCTCGCGCCAACGCTTGATGGTTCCCGAATTGCTCACTGCACCTGCCTCGAACAGTGCGCCCAAGCCCATGACTGCGATCGCGACCGCGCCACGGTGCGTGCCCAGGTCGTGTTTGAGTTCCTGCCATTGCTCGTCGGTTTGGGGAAAGAACGGCTGTTGCGCCAGCGCGAACACCCCCAGGTCCACGAGCTCGCGGCCGTCGAAGTAGCTCAGGGCTGAGTTGAGGAGCTGGGTGCCAGTGCGTTCGCCGCTCAAGATATCGAGGTCGACGGCGATGAGGGGCAGCGCATCGACCGTCAGATTCTGGATCCGGCGCGTGCGGATTTCGTCGAGACGGGTCATCTGCGCAACCAAGCGGTCGTACACCGGATAGGCCACGTGTTGCGGGGCCAGAGACAGCTTGTAGGTCGTGGAATCCGACAACTCCCAGGGGCTGCCCACCAGGCGATCGATCTCTCCCTCCAGGTCAAAGAGCTCCAGTCTGTTGATGAAAGAGAAGACCTCGCCACGCGTTTTCTCCCCCACTTGGGTGAATAGCTCGGTGAGATAGCGGCCGAAGGGAGAGAGGTTCGACTCCAGCTGACTTGCGCCCGGCTGGGCCAAGGCCGGCAGGCCGCCCGCTGGAACCAGGCCGGGCAGCCAGAACACCGCCACCAGGAAGACTGCGCAGGCGAGCCGGCGGGGGTAGCGCGCGCAAATCGCCTTATTGCGGAATCGCAGCATGGCCGCCGAACCGTGGCACAGTATAACGCGTTTCAGGCCCAAACTGTCTTTCCCAAGCCGCAGTCTGCGGATCAGCGTGCTATAGCACGCGCGTCTATGACCATGTTTTCCGAGCTGGGCCTCGTCCCAGCGCTTGCCGAAGCTATCGCGGCGCGCGGATACCAGACGGCAACCCCTGTGCAGGTGGCGGTCCTCGAATCCAAGGTGCACGGCCGCGATCTGCTGGTGTCGTCGCAAACCGGTTCGGGCAAGACGCTCGCCTTTGGCTCGCTCATTGCCCAGACCTTGCTGGGGGATGGCGCGACTGCTACCGGGGATGGGCAAGAGGCCGCCAGTCCTGCTCGCCGCGTCCGGCGGCCCGCGGCGCTCATCATCGCGCCCACGCGCGAGCTGGCAAATCAAGTGCGCACCGAGCTCGCCTGGCTGTTTGCGCGTACGCCGCTTCACGTGGCGGCGTTCACGGGCGGCAGCGATATCCGGCGCGATCTCAAGAGTCTGCACGCCGGCGCCGACCTGGTGGTGGGCACGCCCGGCCGCCTGGTGGATCTCCTGTCGCGCAAGGCCTTGCATCTGGACGAGATCAAGGCGGTGGTCGTCGACGAAGCCGACGAAATGCTGGACATGGGTTTTCGCGAGGATCTGGAGACGATCCTTGGTGCCGCGACGGCGCGTACGCGCACACACATGTTCTCGGCCACCTTGCCGCGGCCCATTCTCGCGCTGGCGGCCCGCTATCAGAAGGATGCGGCCCGCATCGATGCCCGCAGCCTGGGTGAAGCACCGACTCACGAGGATATTCGTCACGTGGCGTACCTGACCGCCATGGGTGACAGGGGCAAGGCGGTGGTGAATGTGCTCAGGCACAACCCCGCTGAGCGCGCGATCGTTTTTGGCACGACCCGGGAAGGGGTGGCCGATCTGCACCGCGAGCTTGTGCGCCGGGGTTTTCGCGCGGTGGTGCTGTCCGGGGATCGCGCACAGGCCGAACGCAATCGCGCGCTCGAAGCGCTGCGCGCGGGCGAGGCGCAGATCCTGGTGGCGACCAATGTGGCCGCGCGCGGCCTGGATCTGCCCGAGGTGGATTTGGTGGTGCACGCGGATCTTCCGCTCAATGGCGACGCTCTCACCCATCGCAGCGGTCGGACAGGGCGGGCAGGGCGCAAGGGCACCAGCGTGCTCATCGCCAGTCTGGCCGAGCGGCGCAAAGCCGAGCGTTTGCTGGCCTATGCCAAGGTGGAGTTCTTGTGGGCCAATGTGCCCGGGGCCAAGGAGATCAGGGCCCAGGGTGAAAAGCGTCTGGAAGACACGCTGCGGACCGAAGCCGCGACTGAGCCATCTGCCGCGGCTCAAGCCATGGTGGAGCGACTGAGTTCGGACATCAAGTCGGACCGCCTGCTCTTGCTGCTCCTCGATCGCGAGCTGGAGCGTCTGCCCAAGGGCGAGGTGCTGAAACCCGTGGACACGCGCCTGTCCAAGAGCACCGACAGCTATCGCCGC
>PMCR01000021.1 GCA_003155465.1 Myxococcales bacterium
GCGGGGACGCCCACGTCCTGCGGCCTCTACGTCTGTGCGAGTACGGGTGACATATGTGGCGGGATGAAGGGGCCTGGCTCTGCTTGCGGCGGCGCCTCCGAATGTGACAGCGGATTCTGCGCAGACGGCCGCTGCTGCAACAGGGCTTGCACGGGATCCTGTGAGGCCTGTGACGTTGCCGCTTCCCCCGGCACTTGCACCACCCTGGCTGCGAACGCGTCACCTCGTGCTAGCCGTACGGCTTGCCAAGGCTCGACTGCTCCCTGTGCCGGCAAGTGCAACGGGGCGAGCGGCGCCTGTTTCTACGCCTCGTCCTCCACACCATGCGGCTCAGCGTCTTGCAACGCCAACAACTACCAAGCCGTCGGAAGTTGCAACAGCGGCGGCAGTTGCGTGATGCCGGATGTGCAAGCCTGCCCCAGCGGATGTGTGGCGACTTCTGGTTGCACGGGGACATGCCACGCAGGCGACGTTCAGTGCAGTTCGGGCGGAGTTCCTCAGGTGTGTAGTTCCGCTGGCTCCTGGCAGAACCAAACTCCTGGATGCACATCAGCGCAATACTGTGCAAGTGGCGCCTGCACGTCCAAGAACGGGAATGGTGGCACGTGCCAGAACGACGGTCAGTGTACAAGCGCGCATTGTTCCAACAGCACCTGCTGTGCCGCTGGCCAGACGGCATGCAGCGGCACTTGCGTGTCGTTGTCGAACAACAACGCGAACTGTGGCACCTGTGGGCACGGCTGCACGGGGGGGGCGACCTGTTCGAATGGGAACTGCCTGTACGCGGACGGCCAGACTTGTACAGGCAACACTGAATGTTCGAGCGGTGTATGCAGTGCCTTCTATCCCGACAACGATCACGACGGCTATGGAAAGGGCACGCCGATTCAACGATGCGGCAACACCGCGCCATCAGGCTATGTCACTGACAGCACCGACTGTTGCGATCTCGATGCGAACGCCCATCCTGGTTCGACATATTCCTCGCCATATGTAAACGGTTGCAATACCTATGACTATAATTGCGATGGCGCCGTAACGAAGGCAGATCATGGTCCGCTCTATGGCACGTGTGGCACGGTACAATGCGCTCCTTCCTATATGGGAAGTTGTTTGATTAGCAGCGCTTGCACCTGCCCGGGCGCGGATTACGACGCATGCACTACCTATACCTACCCCGCGTGCGGTGCAGCGGTCTATATGTACACTCAGGATTGCTACAGTATGACTACATATTGCGAGACAAGATTTTTCGGGCCAGCCGCTACCTCCCTTGTGCAGGCGTGCTACTGACCCAGTCGAGTGATCGGCATTCGCGATCTCGCTGCCGAAGACGTTTGTCTGCCACCCGCCGCACTTCACCTGACCCGCCTCAACGTGAGTGCGAGCTCCGGAGACGGCGCGGTCTTCTCGCCGTCTCCTCGGCCCGCCTCACGTCAGCGGCTGCTCCCTAGAACAGAACTGCCGTCGGCTTGGGTGCGTAGTCACATGTGCTCAGAACCTGCCGGCGCAGGTCACGCCCAGGCCGGCAGCTGGGCTGCACTGGAAGCGGAGGCCGGTTGCGGCGGTCGCAACCTGGTCAGTCGAGGGGCTCGGGCTGCGCACGAGGAGGTAGGTGGCCAGCCCGGCCAGAACCGCGCCGCCGACGTAGCCTCCGATTGCGATGTATCCGTCCAGATTAATGCCGTCGTACTGGGATTTGCAATCGGCGGGCGGATTGTTTGACTCGCAGCCGTTGCTCTTGTACGACTTGGCGCGGTTCTCATGAAGCACGTGAAAGGCGGCGCCGGTGCCCAGCGCGCCCAAGGCGGCCACGCCCAAGATCACGCCGACCGTGCGTGCTGGGCCCCAGGTGGGCCGTGCCGCCACCGGCTTTGCCACCACTTCTGTCGTCGCGGGGCCGACCCCGATCTGCGGCGGCGGGATCACCGGCGATAACGGCTTCGCAACGGGAACGGCGACAAAGGTCAGGTGCTCTCGCGCCAATCCGCGCGCAGGTACCACAACGTTGCGAATGATGGGCAGGTAGCCAGGCGCCTGCACTTCCAGGGCAATGCTCCCGGCCGGCACGCGCAGGGGCGCGGTGAGCGGCAAGGTCGCCATCTGCACCCCATCCACTTTCACCGTCCCGGCCTTGGCCTCGCCCGGCAGTTCAAGAGACCCGAGGTGCCCTTGGATGTCGTTCAAAGCCTGGTCGAGGTGCTTCTTGTTCTTGCCGATCCAGCTCTCCCGGCGCGTGAGAGCCTCAATCAGATGGCTCTCAGCCTCCAGCCAGCGGCCCAGCGCCTGTTCGGCCAGGGCAATCTGAGCCAAGGCGTGACCAGTCTTGGAAATTTCATACGCGCGGCGAAACTCCTGCAACGCCGCCTCGTCCTGACCCTTCTGGCGCAGGTCGAGACCTCTTCGGATCAGGGCGGATTCGCTCCCGGCATCGCTCGACTCGGATTTCTTGTGGCCCGCGGCGGCGGCGTTGCTGCTCCAGGTGAGCAGGATGATGGACAGGAGCAACTGGATGGTCGGTGTTTTTTTCATGGGGGCGATCATTCTAAGATAAACGCGTCGTTCGCGCCGCGTTTTGGATCCCTCGGCCCTTCATCAGGCGGCTCGACGCCGGTTTGGTTTCTGACGGGCTGATGGGGGGAGATCTTGGTTCTTGGCTTTCT
>PMCR01000324.1 GCA_003155465.1 Myxococcales bacterium
GTAGGGGTTCTCCGCGGTGATCCGCTCGTACATGTCGAACAGGTTGCCGTAGCGCTCGCGCACCACCGCCTCGCCCTGGCGTGAAATGGCGTCGGCGAAATCCAGAAAAACGCCGCGGCCGCCCGGCCCGACGCCACGGTCTTCGTCGCACACTGCTTTGGCCGCGCGGCTGGCCACGTCGCGCGGAACCAGGTTGCCGAAGCTGGGGTAGCGACGTTCCAGGTAGTAGTCGCGCTCGGGCTCCGGGATCTGGGCGGGTGGCCGCTGGTCTCCGGCGCGCTGTGGGACCCACACCCGGCCGTCGTTGCGCAACGACTCGCTCATCAGAGTGAGCTTCGACTGATGATCGCCGGTGACCGGAATGCAGGTGGGGTGAATCTGGGTAAAGCACGGGTTGGCGAATCCGGCCCCGCGCTTGTGCGCGCGCCAGGTGGCAGTCACGTTGCAACCCTTGGCGTTGGTTGACAGATAGAAGACGTTGGAGTAGCCGCCAGTAGCCAGAATGACGACGTCAGCAGCGTGCGTCTCGATCGCGCCGGAGACCAGATCGCGGGTCACGATGCCGCAGGCGCGACCGTCGACGACCACTAGGTCGAGCATTTCGCTGCGCGGAAACATCTTGACCTGGCCCGCCGCGATCTGCCGCGCCAGCGCTTGGTACGCCCCCAGCAGAAGCTGTTGCCCGGTCTGACCCCGGGCATAGAAGGTGCGCGACACCTGCGCCCCGCCAAAGGAACGGTTGGCGAGCTGTCCGCCATACTCGCGCGCAAAGGGAACCCCCTGGGCCACACACTGATCGATGATCTGGTTAGATATCTCGGCCAGGCGATAGACGTTGGGCTCGCGCGCGCGGAAGTCTCCCCCCTTGATGGTGTCGTAGAACAGGCGCTGCACGCTGTCGCCGTCGTTCTGATANNTGTCCTGGTAGCAGAAGCAGCGCACACTGTAGCCCAGCTCTCCCAGCGACGCGGCCGCGGAGGCACCGGCCAGGCCCGAGCCCACCACGATGAGCTGGTAGCGACGCTTGTTGGCTGGACTGACCAGCCTGGACTCGAAACGCTGGCGCTCCCACGCGGTGGCAAGCGGCCCGGAGGGAAGGTTGGCTTTGAGTTCCATCTGTCCTTACCCCCCGATGATGCGAAAGAATACCGCCGCTGGGGCCAGAGCCAGACCCACCGCAATCGCGACCGCGGCCACCCGGGCGAAGCCAAAAAGCAGCGATTCAATCCGGCGGTGGCGCAGCCCGAGCGATTCGAACATGCTGTGCGCGCCGTGCAGCAGGTGCAGGCCGAGCAGACTAACCGCCCCTAGGTAGACCAAGGCCACCCAGCCGGTGCGAAAACCGTTGAGCATGTTGGCGTAGATGTCGCCCTCAATGAAGCCGCCGGGCACCACGTCGTAGCCCCAGGTCAAATGGGCCAGGTGAAAGATCACGAAGGCGAACAAGAACGGTCCCGAGTACTTCATGGTTCGAGCCGCATAACTCGCCCGAAGGTAGCGGCGGTTGCGGTAGCTCACCGGGCGAGCCGCCAGTTCCTGGAAATAGAGCAGGGTCGCGAAGGTGACGTGGACGATGGCCGAGAGCATGAGGCCGACACGGAAGGACCAGACCAGGACCGCCGAATAGTGCAGCAGGCGGCCGTACCCATTGATAGCGTTGGGCCCCTTGAAGAAAAGCAAAGCCCCCGTGACATGCTCGACGCAAAAGGCAAAAAGCAACAACCCAGACACCGCCATCAGGACCTTTTTTCCAATCGTCGACCGGAAAAATGGGATAAGTCCGAACATTCGATATTCCCTATCACATCTCTGCCTGTAACGGTATGCTATAAACAAGACCGATGGAGTCCTTATTTCTTCGTTCTCACAGGAATTCCGTGCTAGTTCCTGATCGCGACCTCCAGGAGCGTCCATGAATCCGAGCAACCCAGAGCGCCAGGGGAAAGGGACGGTATTTGTCCGTCCCGAGATCTGCAAGGGCTGCTCGTTCTGCATCGACTTCTGTCCCACCCATTGCCTGGATTTCACCAAGGACTTCAACGCCAAGGGGTACCACTTCCCCATCCTGGCCCGGCCCGCAGACTGCAGCGGCTGCGATCTGTGTGGCCTGTACTGCCCCGACTTCGCCATCTACGGCGAGCGTTGGAAGGACATCGACGCACGCAAGACCAAGGGCGCGGCGCCAGCCCCGCTTGCGGCGGCCAGACCGACTCCTGCGCCCAAAGCTCAAGATCCCGAGCCCGCTGACCCCAAGGGCGTGCTGACAGGCATTCATTTCATGGACGGCGACCACGCCGCCTGTGAAGGCGCCCTGGCGGCCGGGTGTCGCTTTGTCGCCGGCTACCCGATCACGCCGTCGACGGAAGTGGTGGAGCGCTTCGCCGCGCGCATCCCGACGGTGGGCGGCATCTTCATCCAGATGGAGGACGAGCTGGCTTCCAGCATCGCGGTGCAGGGCGCGGTGTGGGGAGGGCAGAAATCGCTGAGCGTAACCTCGGGCCCTGGCTTTTCTCTCATGATGGAGCACATCGGGCTGGCTGCCATCACCGAGACGCCGGGGGTATGGATCGACGTTCAGCGCGGCGGCCCCTCCACTGGACTGCCCACCCTGCCCGGCCAAGCCGACATGATGCAGGCCAAGTGGGGCAGCCACGGCGACTACGAAATCATCGCCATCGTGCCCAACTCGCCCCAGGAGTGCTTTGACCTGATGGTGAAAGCCTTCAACCTGTCCGAGATCTACCGCTGCCCGGTCATGTTCATGATGGACGAGGTGGTGGGTCACATGGTCGAGCGCGTGGTCATCCCGCCTGCCTCCGAAATCAAGGTCGTCCCACGCAAGTGGACCCACAAGTCCCAGGACGAGTATCGCGCCTTTGCCACCACCGACGACGATCCCGTGCCCGAGATGACCAAGGCCGGCGCGGGCTACCGCATTCACGTGACCGGCCTGACCCACGACGAGCGTGGCTACCCGGCCATGAGCGCGGTCGCGCAGGACAAGCTGGTGCGGCGGCTGCTGGGCAAAATCCGCGACAACGCCGACCGGCTCGTGGATGTGCGCGAGGATGGCGTCGAGGGAGCGGACGTGGTGGTGGTCTCCTACGGCATCACATCCCGAATCGCGATGTCCGCGGTCGAGGAAGCCCGCAAGCGCGGCGCGAAAGTCGGGCACCTACGCCTGGTGGTGGCCTGGCCATTCCCGGCCAAGCGCATGCGCGAGCTGGCCAAGACGGCCAAGGTGTTCATCATGCCCGAATTGAACATGGGACAAATGGTGCTGGAGATCGAGCGCGCGGTGGCTGGCGCGGCCCGCGTGGTCAGCCTCCCGCACGCTGGCGGTTCGGTGCACGAGCCGGAGACGATCCTGGCCGCGATCCTGGAGACGGGCCGATGAGCGACGACACTCTCTTGCGCGACATCGACAGCGTCAACCCGGTGATGCCCTACTTGCGCCAGGAGCGCATCCCGCACATCTGGTGCCCGAGCTGCGGGATTGGCACCACGGTCAACTGCTTCACCCGCGCGCTCACCGAATCAGGCATGAACCTGGACGAGATTGCGATCGTGTCCGGCATCGGCTGCACCGGCCGGGTGGCNNACCCACGGCCGCGCCATCCCGTTTGCTACCGGGCTGAAGCTGGCCAACCCCAAGCTCAAGGTGGTGGTCTATTCGGGCGACGGAGACTTGACCGCCATCGGCGGCAACCACTTCGTGCACGCCGCCCGCCGCAACATGGATCTGATGGTGATCTGTGTGAACAACTT
>PMCR01000063.1 GCA_003155465.1 Myxococcales bacterium
AGACCGAGATGAAGGAGAAGAAGGCTAGGGTCGAGGACGCGTTGCACGCGACGCGCGCCGCGGTCGAAGAGGGCATCGTGGCGGGTGGCGGCGTGGCGCTGATTCGCGCGGTGGCCAGCATGGAGAAGCTGGACAAGCTGGGCGAGGAGCAAGCGGTAGGCGTGGCCATTGTCACCCGCGCATGCGAGGAGCCCTGCCGAATGATCGCGGCCAACGCGGGCCAGGAAGGCTCGATCGTCGTGCAGCGGATCAAGGAAGGGAAGGGGGCCTTCGGCTACAACGCCCAGACCGACGTTTTCGAGGACCTGATCGAAGCCGGCGTCATCGATCCCACCAAGGTCGTGCGTTCGGCTTTGCAGAACGCCGCCTCAGTGGCCGGCCTGCTCATCACCACGCAGGCCCTGATCGTCGAGGCGCCCAAGGAAGACAAGCCCGCGCCCGGTGGCCACGGTGGCGGCGGCATGGGCGGCATGGGCGGCATGGGCGGCATGGGCGGCATGATGTAGGCCGCGGTTCACAGCAAGCACAAGATCGACGAGGCCCACCGTTGGTTGACCGAAGGGTCAGCGGACGGTGGGCTTTCCTTTACTGGCACAGGCGGCTGTCGTAGCCAACCGAGGCGCCCGAGTTCAGGGTGACCGAGCCGCCGATCACCGCGCCCTTGATCTTGTAGTTGACGTTGACTTTGGCCTCCGGGGCGAAGAAGACCCCGGTGAAGTCGTTGTTCGTGTTGTTGTTGACGTCGCCCGTGCCATTGTAGATGAGCCAGAAATCATTTGGATTGTTGCTCTGAACGGTTACCTTCGAATTTGGAGAGGGTGCGTTGGCAACCCAAAGTTTCACCGTGCCATTGATATGGAGTTCAGCACCGCCATTCAAGTTCAGGTTCCCGGTTACGACATAGGAGCCACTGCCGAGGGTCAGCTTGCCGCTGTTGAGGCTTATTGAGCTATAGCAGGCAACCCCCGGAGAAGCGGGAGCAGTGATGCTCGTGGTGCCGCCAACCGTGAGATCCCCGCGGTTGCTGGTACACGTGGGCGCTGGGAACGAGCCGCCGGTGTAGGCAGACGGAAGGTTGAATTCAATCCCGCCGCTAACGCACCTGGAGGTGTCCTGCGAGCCCCCCTGGCAGTTGTTGGGGCATCCATTGTGCCCGCTCGAGTAGGTATCAGAAGCCATGCCGATCTTGCCCGTGACCACAGCTCCGTTGTTGATGGTAATGCAACTGTTGTTCGCCCGAACCGCATACTTGATGCAGGGGACGCAGTTGCCGTTGGAGCAGGAGTCAGCAGAGCTGCACGCGTGGCCGCAACTGCCGCAGTTGCTCTTGTTGCTCGTTGTGTCGATGCAGCCGCTGTTGCAGCAAGTCCACCCTGAGCGGCAGGTGTTGCCGCATGTGCCGCAGTTTCCTTCGTCGGTCTTGGTGTCGACGCAGGTGCCGTTGCAGCAGCTCTTTCCAGTGGCGCAGTGATTGCCGCATCCGCCGCAGTTGTTGTTGTCGTTGGCGGGGTTGCGGCATGACGACACGGAGTTGGCGGTGCAGCACAGGTTGCCAGGGACGCAGCAGGCGTTGTTGCAGCATGTGTTGGCGCAGCAGGCGTTGTTGCAGCATGCGCCTGCAGAGGTGCAGCAGACGCTGTTGCAGCAAGCCCTTCCGGTGGCGCAGGCGCTGCACGAGCCACAGTGCTCGGCGGTGTTGGTTGCGACGCAGGTGCCGTCGCAGCAAGTGAGCCCAGAGCCGCAGGCGCTGCATGAGCCGCAGTGCTGATTCGTGTTGGTTGCGACGCAAACGCCCTGACAGCAGGTCATGCCATTGGAGCACGAGGGAGTGCAGCTAGGCCCGGTACTCGTACTCGTACCAGTTCCCGTGCCGGTGCCGGTTCCCGTACCGGTCCCCGTACCGGTCCCCGTACCGGTGCCGGTGCCGGTGCCAGAGCCGGTGCCGGTTCCGGTGCCGGTTCCGGTGCCGGTGCTGGTCGGCGGTGGTGTCAGGGTGCCGCTGACGGTGATGCCCTGTTGCACCGAAGCGTTGTCGTCGCAGCCCGCTGCGCCGGCAGGGCAGACCGAGGCGACCCTGGGGCCGGCCACGACCGTCGCGTTGGGATTGGGCGACATGGTGACTTCCAGAACTACCTTGGTGCGGTTGTCAGAAGCGGTGCCCTCGGAGCGAATGACGACGATCTTGTTGGTGTCCTGGGTGAACTGTCCCTTTCGGCACTCGGCCAGATCCTGACGAATGAATATGGTGTACTTGCCCATGAACTGGGAGCGCAGGGCAGTGGCGTTGTCGGGCGTGGCCTCATCGTGGCTGATACTGGAAGGGTAGTCGCAATCCACATACGCCGATGTGCCAGCTCGACACCCAAGACCCGGTTCATCGCGCAGGATGGCCCCGCGTCTGGGCGTGCCATCAAGATCCCTGCCCAGGCAGCCGTTGACCGGGTCGACCGGGGGCTCGTCGGAGACACCGGCGGGCAGAGCGATCGGCAAGGGCGCTGGGCTGGTGCCGCCGAGCATGCCGCTGAGGTTGGGTGTCCAGTTGGGGAATCCCGGGATGGTCCTGTTCAGGACGCTCTTCGCGGTCTGGATTCCCGCCTCAGCGACGTAGAGCGCCTGGTTGCGCATGTTGATGTTCGAACTCATCTGGATGCTGCCGCTGGTCAGGTAGAGGCCGGTAAGGCCCAAGCCAAGCAGGCCAATCATGGCCAGCAGGACCACCACCAACACAGCCCCGGTTTCGGGGCGTCGAAGCAAAGGTCGGGTTGAAGGGCAGTCGGTTTTCATCACGTCTCTCCTCAGTTGTTGCGCGGATAGACAGTGGTGCTCAGGACCCGGCGACGGTACTGGTCACAGCAGGTGGAGGTGGGTGGCAGGCGATCCGGGTCGCAGCAGGCTGGGCGCAGGTGATTCTCGATGGTGGGCGGGCTATTGAAGGTCGCCTTGGCGTCGATGCCATTGTCTTCAGTCAACGAGCGGGCAACCAGTGTCAGACGCACGGCCGATGGCTGGTTGCACTTGCGGGCGTTGCTGGTTTCGATCGGGTCGTTGGCGTCATTGAGGGTCCAGTCGTCAAGGATCTTGCTGGGACTGCCGTCGTCCAGGACGCCGTTGCCGTTGATGTCACAGGCGAAGGCAACCTGGAGGTCCTCGATGCCCTCGGCCAGCACCTGGGCACCGTTCGTGCTGGCCGCACCGTCAAGACGTTCCATGGTCAGGACAGGAACACCCTGGGTCAGTCCCGGGAAATAGTTGTCATACTGATCTTTCGTCCGGACGGCAAAGCGCACCCACCAGAACTGTCCGAAATTGCGGACACCCGTGTTGGGGTTCTGCGGCACAGAGCCCGGCACATAGGCGAGGTAGCCGTTGCCAGGAATCATGCCGGCGACCGGGGCCCCGGAGGGGTTCCACACCGAGCCGGTACAACCGTTGCTGGGCGGGGGTGGGCAAACAGCCGAGGAGTCACTGGCATGACTGAGGGTGTTGGTTGCAGTCGTCACGCCGGTGATCTGGAGCAAGGTGCAACCGATATCGCTGACAAACCCGACGCCGAGTCCCAGTCCTTGCTCTCCGACCAGCAGGATGAACTCGCCCTGCTGGAACATGACCGCGTTGGGTGCGGCAGTGATTATGGCACTGTTTGTGTCGGCGACTGCGGCGGCAAGCGCCGAATCGAAGTTGGTGCCTGAAGATCGATTGCCAAAGGCGACGGTGACCACATCGGTCCCAGGAACGATCCCAATAACACTGGAGTCAGTGCCGGCAACTTGGTCAACGATCCACAGGGGAGGGATTCGCTGCGTCGTGTTGTGGGGGCGGTCGTACGCGCGCAGGCCGGCGTTGGGACGCAGGGAAAGGTCATGTACGGTGACGACTCCCGCTGAAATCGCTGGAACCACAGGAGGATCGTCGCTGTCGTCCGAGGCAATCCCGGTCCCGCGCCTGAGGGGAGGAGACGGCACGATTCCCCCCACCGGCCGCACGCAGCCGTACATTCCAGAGCCCTCGGCGCGGACGAAGCGGCTGAGTACCTCCATGGCGGCCCACACGTTCTGCTGAACGTTGAGCATCTTGGTCTGGGTTTCGTACACGCGCTGCTGGCCGGCGAAGAACATGAAGGTTGAGGCAGCCACGATGGACGCGATGACCATGGTCACCATCAGTTCGACCAGGGTCATGCCTTGTTCGGGCGCGCCTCGGCCTACCACGACTTCCTCCGTTCCATATCCAGGCGTACGCTCTTGGGGCTTCCGGTGTCCGTGTTGTAGGTGACGGTTACGGAAATGACGTAGGGCTGGCTGATCCCCAGGTTGACGACTCGCCACCTCCGGGTCCAGCGATATTGGGGGGTCTGGGGCCCCCCGGAAAGGTCGATACCTTCGGCATTCGTGTGGGCGACATTCGCCGGTTTCCATTCAAGGTCGCCGATCACGTTCGCGATACGAGCTCGCCCCGTGGTCGCGTCCGGCTGGAATTGATCCAGGTGGGGCACCAAGGGGTCTGTGATCGCGGGATTTCCGGTCGTCAGCACGGTGCTGAACTCTTCCAGTTTCTGACTCGCCAGGCGCAAGGCGACGGCTCCATCGTTGGCCATCTTCGAGGCGCCGATCACGGCTTGCTGCACAGCCAGGGTTCCGAGAAGGCCGATGGCCCCCAGCAACAGGGCCACCAGGACCTCGATCAGTGTGAATCCGGAATTGCGCTTCATTTTTAGAAGGTGAAGTCTCGCGTGGAAACAAATGCCGTGAGGCCTGTCACAGAAATGACGAAGCCGCCATCGGGGTGATTGGGGTTGAAGTTCTCATTGCGAACATAGATTCTCCAGGGAGCCAGGTCTGCAGAGCTGGTGCTCACGCCTGCGTTTCCCGTTGGGTTGAAGAAGACTTGTGCGCAGTCGTTTGGCCTGGTGGAGCCAAGGACGCGATCCGCAGGCACCGAGCCGTCTGTGTTCGCATCCCAGATCGCAACGCCTGGAGGTGCAAACACGCTGCGTATGGCCGTCGGTTCCCCTGTGTTGAAGATGTCCATGCCGTCCGAGCAGATCTGTACCCTGTAGTTGACGCGCAAGCCCATGGCATCTAGGTGTGCCCGCTGCAGGCCCTGCGCGACCATGTTGACGAAGTCGCGTCCCTTGCGCGCTGAGCTGTCTCGGGTCAACGATGGAGTCGCAACGGCAGCCAGCAGCCCGATGATGACGAGCACCACCATGAGCTCGGTGATAGTAAATCCAGTCTGCCGACTGCGGCTTCGCGACATGACTCCCCAATCTTGCGCTTGCAAAGGTGCGGCCATCAAGAATCCTCGGGAGAATTCCACCGGATCATAAGATAGAAGCAGGATCCGCTAGGAAAACATTTCATGGGGCGCAAGGCTGTTCGTGCTCCCAGGTACGCACATGCGCACATGCTGCCGCCCCTGACCACAACCATGATTGCTATCGCGACGGGCGGCGCGCCTCGTGAAACCAAGCCCGATATTCCTGCATCCGGCTGCGCTGCTCGGCGGGCGCGTGTCGGCTGCAGGTGACGTAATCGGCGGTCTGGGGATCAGCTCCCCAGCGCGCCTCGACGCAGTCGTTGGGATTGTACGCCATCTCCAGTGCACCGCGGCGGGCGTACACATCGGCCACGTTCAGCGGGAAAGGCGTCCCGTCGCTGCGCCGGTACTCCACCTTCCGCTCGTGGATGCGGCGCTGATGCAGCTTCTCGAGCTCCGTGCGAAGGTCCTCGGGCTTGCGGCCGCCCAGCACGAACAGCTCGGGGTGGGCCGACACGCGGGCGGGCAGGCGCGCCAGCACGTCGAGCG
>PMCR01000125.1 GCA_003155465.1 Myxococcales bacterium
TGCGGTCACCAGATCGTCGAGCGAGGTTCGATGGCCATCGAGCCGCTGCAAGAGGCGCCAGTTTCCCGCCAGCCAGCACAGGTCTTCGCCCGGGCCCGGCCACAGATTCCCGGGGTCTTCCGGCGTCTGGGGCGGCGGACCTGCAGCCACCCACCCGGCAGGCCGTCGCGCGCCACGCAGAATACCGCCGCGGGGCGAAAGGCTGTCGGTCGGCTGAGGCTCGAACACCACCCCATATATTACCCGCCGGCTTCGTCGAAGTGGTANNTCAGCAGCCGGGCGCAGGCCGATCAGTGCCTTCACCACGGTGGCGAGGATGAGAGTACCCGTGAGCGCTATCGCGATGGTCAAGCCCATGGCCTTTAGTTGCTCCAGCCACAGCGTCCTGCCCACAATCTGCGCCAGGTTGGTGTTGAGGTTCGGGTTGGCGTCGGGCGTGGCAAAGAAGCCGGTCAGGAGAGCGCCCATTGTCCCGCCTACGCCGTGTACGCCGAAGGTGTCGAGCGCATCGTCGTACTTGAAGAGGGCCTTCAGCTTGGTGCACGCGAAGTAAGGAACGCTGCCAGCCAAAAGGCCGATGATCACGGCGCCGGTGGAGGTCACGAAGCCGGCCCCGGGCGTGATGACAACCAGGCCCGCAACCGCGCCCGAACAGAAGCCGAGCACGGTGGGCTTTCCCCGCGTGATCCACTCGATGGCCGGCCAAACCACGCACGCCACGGCCGTCGCCAAGGTGGTTGCGGTGAAGGCATTGGCCGCGATCCCGTCGGCCGCGACCGCGCTGCCTGCGTTGAAGCCGTACCAACCCACCCACAGCATCCCGGTGCCCACCATGGTCAGCACCATGCTGTGAGGCATGAACGGTCGGTGGCCCCAACCCTTGCGGCGGCCGAGGATGATGGCCAGCAAGAGGGCGGACCAGCCTGATGACATGTGCACCACCGTGCCGCCGGCAAAGTCGATGGCCCTGATGCTGGCCTTGGCGTTGCCGAGGCCGTTCATCAAGCCGTCACTGCCCCACACCATGTGCGCCAGCGGGAAATACACCAGCAGCATCCAGCCGACGATGAACAGCATGATGGCCGAGTACTTCATGCGCTCGGCGATGGCGCCCACGATGAGCGCGGGCGTGATGATGGCAAACATCATCTGGTACATGGAAAACACGTTGTGCGAAACCCACGCCCCGTAGTCGGGGTTGGGCGCGCTGCCCACGCCTTTCAGGAAGGCGAACTTGAGAGACCCCAGGATGGGCGACCCGCTGCCAAAACAGAGGCTGTAGCCGAACGCCCACCACAAGATAGTGACCACGCCCGCGGTTCCCAGACACTGCGCCAGCACCGACAGCACGTTCTTGCGCCGAACCAGCCCGCCGTAGAACAGAGCCAGACCCGGCAAGGTCATGAAAAGCACCAACGCGGTCGAGGTCATCATCCAGGCGTTGTGGCCGGGGCCGGGCACGCTGAGTGCCTTGGGCGCTGTGTTGGTGAGGTAGGCTTCCAGATCGGCCACGCGTGTGGCGAGGTCGGGGCCGACGGCCGCGGCCGCTGCTGCCGCGGGGACCACTCCCTGCTCTTCGGCGCGTGCCCCCGAGAGCGACAGTGCGTTCAGGGCGAACGCCGCAACCACAGTCAGTAGCCAGTAACCTCTGCTTCGACTTGATTTCATGAAAGTTTGCCTCTCTCATGGCAAGGTATGGGCGGAGTCAAAATGGGGCAACACACTTCCCGCATGGCGCATCTGATTTAGCGACAGCGATACCCACCGCATGCGGCCGAGAAACTGGTACCTTTCCCCCGAGAAACCGCATGGAAACGCCCGCGAAACAGGCACCTCGACGGCGGGAACGGCCCACGCTTCTTTGGATGGTGGAAGGGCACAAGGCATGACAATCCGAGAGCAGCTGGAAGCCGACGAGGACAAGGTGCTCTCGCCCTTCGCGCAGAAGAGCCACCTTTCCCGTGGCCGCGATCGGCATGAACCGGCCGACGAAACCCGACCCATCTTCCAGCACGACCGCGATCGCATCCTGCACTCGAAAGCGTTCCGTCGCCTGGCCGGCAAGACCCAGGTGTTTCTCGCGCCTACGGGCGATCACTACCGCACCCGCCTCACCCACACCCTCGAGGTGTCGCAGATCGCACGCACCATCGCGCGCGCCCTGCGCCTCAACGAATCGCTCACCGAGGCCATTGCCATGGGCCACGATCTGGGGCACACGCCTTTTGGCCACGCGGGTGAGCGCGCCCTGGCTAAGCTGGTCCCGGGCGGTTTTCATCACGGCCGCCAATCGGTGCGCGTGGTGGAGGTGCTGGAGCACGACGGGATGGGGCTGAATCTGAGCGTCGAAGTGCGCGACGGCATCCTCAAGCACTCCAAGGGCAAGGGCCAGATCGTGTCGGACAACCCCGAGCTGTCTGCCATGACCCTGGAGGGTCAGATTGCCCGTATCGCGGACATCGCCGCCTACGTGAACCACGACCTCGACGACGCGATTCGCGGGCGCATCCTGTCAGAACCCGACTTGCCCGCGGAGGTCGTGGCGGTGCTGGGCGACTCGCACAGCCACCGCATCAGCCGCCTGGTCACCGATGCGGTCACCGCCTCACGCCTGGAAGAGAAGTGCCAGATTCGCCTGAGCCCCGACGTGCTGCATGCCCTCGTCGCTTTGCGGGACGTGCTCTTCGAGCGCGTCTACGAACGCACAGACATCCGCGAGGAGTTCGAGCGCGCCGAGCGTGTGGTGAGCGAGCTGTGGGCTCACTTCCATCTCCACGCCGACGAATTCCATGCGCACCACTGGCCCAAGGGCGTGCCTGAAACCGAGGATCTCTCGCGTGCGGTCGCTGACTTCATCACTGGGATGACCGACCGCTACGCCCTGCGCACCTATGAGGAGTGTTTTCTGCCGCGTCCGTGGACGGTTGTTTGACTAGTGTTCCGGCACCAGCCGCATCAGAAAACCACCGTAGGGCGCCATCTTGATGCTCTGCACGTCGGTGGCGTTGCGTTGCCGTTTCGTGACCAGCAATTCGGTCGCGCTGGGGCCATCCGCCAAGAGGATCATGTGGAAGATGCCGGTGCCGAGGATCTCCATGGGGACGGCGCGCGTCTTGGCCACCGCATCGCCGTTCAATCCGCCCACGTACCAGGTGCGGCCCTTGCGCCGGGCGATGATGACTGCGTGCCCAGGGTCGCCCTCGATCAAACGAGTTTCGTCCCAGGCACCGGGCAGGTCTGACAGCAGCTTCACCGCCTCCTTGGGAATCGCAGCTTCGCTATCGGCGAAGGTGCGTAGCCCAGATTCGAAAACCAGGGCCATCCCCAGGCCATGACCCCAGGTCATGACTGACCGGCGCGCCGGGTCGCCAAATGCGATGGGCATGGGTTCCATCGGCCCCACCACGTTGCGGGTGAATGGCTCGATCACGTTCTGTCGTGCCTGCCGGGCTCCGTCGCTCGCTGCCTGCCCGCTGCGCCAGGCGCTGGCTGACAAAAGGCAAGGATAGGTGCGATCCCATCCTGCGCCGGGGATTCGTCCCTCGAACTCCACCAGCAAGTGGCGCTTCCCCGCCTCTTCCAGCAGCGCCAGCAGGGATGCAATCACATCGGGTTTCCCGCTAGCCGAAACTGCGACCCGCACGCCCTTCAGACCCGCGCTGGCGAACTCGGCGAGCAGCAGCGCAGCCGCGTCCCTGAGCCCGATGAGCAGCCCGACCTTCTTGCTGGCAGCTGCGTGGACCAGCTTGTTCCACGCAGCTTTGCTTCCGGCTGGCCATCCAGCAGAAAGTCCCGCATAGCGCCAGCCCATGGATGCCGCAAGATCCACCGCACGCGCGCCCTGGCCGAAACTGGCTTGCTCAAGCCCACCTGCGCCCACGCGCCAGGCCACGTTGTCGGGCCGGACCCAATCCCCGGCGCCGGTCACGGCCGGTACGCCAAGGTCGGTCACCAGGCTCGATTCCACGATACCGGCCAGTCCGTCCGACAGGATCACGGCCCGCCAGGGCGTGGACCAAGGCAGAGTGGACGTCGACTGGGCGTCCCCGCGCCCTCCTTCCTCGTCGGGATGAGGGAAGCGGAAGCGATAGATCTCGCCGTCTGATTTGGCCGCAAGCCCGAGGGCCGGGTTGCCCGCGGCCAACCCGGACTCAGCCAGCAGGGCCCAGCGCGCCCCGTCGGGCGCAGCGAACAAGGCCGGCAGCGCCCACCGTGCCCCTGCTGGCGCTGCCGCACCTGCAGGCACGTCGGTCATCCACTCGGCCGGACTACCTTCACCCCGACTCGCGCCCGGTTCGTACTCCGGCAGCAAGGTCCCACGAGCGGCAGACATGAAACGAAAACCGGTGGCCTCGCCGACAACCGTGAACCGCCCGGGATTGGCTTCGGGGAATTGATAGCGAAAAGCAAACCCGTCGTCGTATGCGCGCACGATGAGGTCCATTCGCGCCTTCTGTGGCGTTTCGAACGAGAGCACGCTTTCGACGCCGGTGTTGCTGAAGTGGCTGCGTTTCCCGCGCGGCAACGTGTAGTCATCCGTCACTCTGCGCTGGCTTTCGCCCAGATAGGCGAGGTCGTCAGTGAAGTCCGCATCCTTGCGGGTAATGCCGAGCGGCGACCAGCGCAGCATCTCGGTGCGAGCTTGGCCACCCCCCAATGCGACCCGGTAGTACAGGCGTGGCTGCGAGGGATAGTCGGCCGTCCCGGCCAGCGAAAAGTGGCGAACTTGCACGGTGACCAGCCCGCCCGGGGAAGAAATCATCCAGCCGTCCGGCGGCACGACGGGTGCGCCCTTCTTGACCGTCGGGGCACAGGTCAGAAGGCCGAGGACAAGAGTGAGAAGGAATGGTGTCACTCGGTGGAATCTCATCGTCAGATCAGTACACCCGAAAGCCGGGCCAACCTCAAGAAAGCTTTCGGCTGCCACCACCCGGGCGAGGTCATTCATCTCCTCAGCCTCCTACCACCGAGAAAACAGAGGGGAGAAGGAAGGCCACGGAGTTGCCTTGACGGAGTCCCCACCTGGGAGCGATGCCGGGATGGCCGGCGGCCCAGCGGTAGGCGGCCGCCCACTCCACGGCGCGAGCTGCGACCTGGTATTCGGCGCACTCCCCGGACTATTCGGTGCATAGTTCCGCACTCGCGGAGATCTTGTCAGATCCTCCACTGGCGTAATCCCCGCCGGCAAGGAGCACCGTCCGGTTGGGCAACAGCGTCGCCGGGTTGCGGTCCCTTGCCACGGTCATGTTGCCGGCTGCAACAAACGTCCCGGCGCTTGCGTCGTACAACTCCGCGCTGGCAATAAAGTTCGCCCCGCCGGCGACGAGCACCTTCCCGCTCGGCAACAAGGTCGCAGTGAATATCTCCCTTGCCACGGTCATGCTGCCCGTCGGAGTGGAAACTCATTGCCGTGTCGTTGTACCAGCCGAACCGGTCGCACCCGCGGGGCCAGTCGTGCGAGCTGGTCATCCCCCCGGTGGCGCTGGTTGCACCTCCGCTGCCGCCCGCGCCGCTCCTCCCGCCGGTACCTGCGCCCCCCAGCGTCCACCAACGGCGCCGCGCACAACCACGCGGCGAAAGTGCCCGCGGACGTGCATCTCTGCACGCCGTGTGTCCTCGACGTCTGTTTCCAGGTAGACTGCCCGGTGTGATCAACAGAGCTTCCATGGTTCCTGTGTCACGTGCAACTGGAGGCCCAATGTCGAGGTGTTCTGTTTTCGTGAAGTTGGCCGTGGTGTCGATATTCGCCGTCCTCGCGGGTCCAGCCGGGTGCGGCGGTCGCAGTCGAGGGCTCATCATCGCCTCCGGGGGGACGACCGGAGGCGGGACCAACTCCGCGGGAACGACCGCCCCCACCGGAGGGAGCATCAGCACCTCCGGGGGCAGGACCGCAAGCGTGACCAACTCCGGGGGCAGCACCGGCGCCGCCGGGGGAAGCAGCAGCACGTCCGGCGACACCACCGGCGCTGCTGGCACAGGAGGGAGCGCCATCGCGAGCGGTGGCAGCGGCGGGGTGGGCGGCTCTGGCGGAACAGCGGGCGCCGGGGGCGGCGGGCCTGTGGTGGACGCGGCAGCCGATCATAGCGCCGACCTCGCGGCCGTTCCCGACGTTGCCTCACCTGCCAACGACGCTCCCGCCGACGCGCGCCTGGCAGCCGACGCCGCAGCCGATTTGCCTCCGGCCGACGCGCAAGTGCTGCAGGGAGTCTTCGTATTGACGGGCAGCATGGCCGTGGGAAGGTCTGGTTACACTGCGACGTTGTTGGGCAACGGGGTGGTGCTCGTCGCGGGCGGATCTAGGAGCATCCAGAGGCTCGCGAGCGCTGAGCTGTACGACCCAGTGACCGGGAAGTTCACAACCACCGGCAGTATGACCACGGCAAGGAGTGGGCATACGGCGACCTTGTTGAAAAACGGGAAGGTGCTTATCGTGGGCGGAACATCAGGTGCCAGCACGATCCTTGCGAGCGCGGAACTGTACGATCCCGTGACCGGGACATTTGCAGCCACAGTCAGCATGACTGCCGCAAGACTCAATCACACGGCAACATTGTTGCCGAACGGGATGGTGCTCATTGCCGGTGGACAGTACTATACCGGCGCGTATTGGCAGAGTCTTGACAGCGCTGAACTGTACGACCCAGGCGCCGGCACATTCGCACCGACGGGCAACATGACCGTGGAACAGTCCAACCATACGGCGACGTTGTTGCAAAACGGCAACGTGCTCATTGTCGGCGGACACCTTCCCACTGATGGCGCGGAACTATACGACCCAGGGACCGGAACGTTTGCAGCCACTGGCAAACCGACTTTGGCAGAGCCACAACATACGGCGACCTTGTTGAGCAACGGGATGGTGCTCATCACCGGCGGACTCATCCCGATAAGCCAGGCCTTTCCGAACGACAAGCGAGCCGAGCTGTACGACCCGAACGCCGGAAGATTCACCGCAACCGGCAGCATGACCACGATGAGAGGTGGGCCCGCGGTGACGTTGTTGATCGACGGGAAGGTACTCGTCGCCGGCGGAAGATACGATACAAGTGCCGAGATCTACGACCCGAGCACCGGCACATTTACGGCGACCGGCAACATGACCGCGGTGAGAGCGCGTCCCGCGTCCACAGCGACTTTGCTGGGCAATGGGAAGGTGCTCGTAGTTGGCGACGAGCATGAAACCGGGAGCGCGGAACTGTATCAGTAGCCCCGACGGCGCGGGTGTCGGAGCGCAGATACCAGACTGTAGAGGCGAGCACCGACTATCAACAGAGCTGCCGCCGCGATAGTAGAAGTCACAATTACTTCGCGCGCCGTGGTTTTCGTCCTCAAGGCACGGAAGAGCAACACTGCACACCCAAGCCAGATGATCAGGTACAAGGAAATCGCTCTTTGGACCGATGACAGTTTGCGAATGCGGTGAAGCACCCGCACCTTGATCGTTCCGACATCATTCTCTCGGTTGGTAGGTTCTATCGTCATCGAAGTTGCTACCCTTCAAACATCATGCGCGCGATCTGAAAGTGCCGCAACGGAAGGCCTGCACAAGTCGCGGCGCCGAAGCCACCGAGTGCTGTACTCAGCCTGATCCGCGAACCGCGATCTGCGAGTCGTGGTCCCTCGACGGCCGTTTCCATGTGTAGTGCCCACCGGCAACATGACCGTGGCAAGGTACTGGCACACGGCAACGTTGTTGCCCAACGGGAAGGATTCAAATAGCCCCGAACGCCGGTGCCAGCCGCGACGTCGGGAATGAGTTCAACCCGCGGCTCTCACACGTTAAACTTGAAATGAATCACGTCGCCGTCGCGCACGACGTAGTCTTTGCCTTGCATGGCCAGCTTGGCGTGCTGGCGNNAAGTCGGTGTGGATCACGCCCGCGGCTTGCGGGGCGTGGGTGCCGCGCTTCACGGTCCAGGCGCGGCACTCGTGCTCGCCCACGGTGAAGAAGGTGATGAGGTCCAGAATCTGGTACGCGGTCCGCGCCACTGCCGAGAGCCCGGGTTCTTTCAGGCCCAGGGTTTCGAGGAACGCGGGCCGGTCTGTGGGGTCCAGGGTGGCGATCTCGGCCTCTGTCCCGGCGCAGATGCACACCACGGGCGCGCCTTCCTTGGCGGCATGGGTTCGCAGGGCCGCCACATGCGCGTCGCCATCCAAGTTCGCGAGTTGCTTCTCTGCCACGTTGGCCACGTAGAAGACGCGCTTCTGGGTCAGCAGGAAGAGATCGCGGACTAGCGCGAGATCCTCGACTGACAGCCCCTGGGCACGCACGGGCGTGCCTGCATCCAGCCCTGCTTGCACGCGCTCACACACAGCCAGGGTGGCCTTTTCTTCCTTGGGCGCCGGGCCCTTGAGCGCCGTTTTCGCCTTGTCGATGCGCTTGCCGACGCTCTCCATGTCCTTGAGGCACAGCTCGGTGTCGACCGTCAGCACATCGGACACCGGGTCGATGCGACCTTCTACATGCACGACATTGGGATCCTCGAAACAGCGCACCACATGGGCGATGGCGTCGGTCTCGCGTATGTTCGCCAGAAACTGGTTGCCCAGGCCCTCCCCTTGTGAAGCTCCGCGCACCAGGCCCGCGATGTCCACGAAGTTGACCGTGGCGTGCACCGCGGGCTTGCCGACGAAGAGCGCCACCACGGCATCCAACCGCGGGTCAGGCACCAGGGCCACGCCCAGGTTGGGCTGCACCGTGCAGAAGGGGTAGTTGGCCACTTCAGCGCCGGCGGCCGACAGCGCATTGAACAGAGTCGACTTGCCCACGTTGGGCAAGCCGACGATGCCGCAGGAAATACCCATTCACCCTCCCGGCAGGAAGGCGGGGTGCTCAGATCTTGCCGGCCAGGTTGAACGCGATGAGCAGGCCGTAGATGACCAGCGACTCGATGAGCGCGAGCGCGACAATCATCGGCGTGAAGATCTTGCCCGAAGCCTGCGGGTTGCGCGCGATGCCGTCGAGCGCCGAAGCCGCGGCACGGCCCTGGCCCAAGGCGCCGCCAATCGCCGCCAAACCGATGGCCAGAGCTGCGCCGATGCCCAGGTAGCCCTTGGTGATGTCAGGCGCGGCAGCATCACTGGCGAAAGCCGCAGCACTGGAAAGCACCGCGACGGCGAAAGTGCAAAGCGGGGCGAGAATCTTGGTGACTCGGCGCATCTGGGGATCCTCCTTGGGAATAGGTACGGACAATACGGTCAGTGCT
>PMCR01000529.1 GCA_003155465.1 Myxococcales bacterium
GATTCCACCAGATCGCCGCTGTAGATCGTGAAATTGGGAGGCGGATTGAGTGCCTTGGCTTGGTTCGACTCCGTGGTGAAGGCTGCCGTGCCGGTCTTGGTGTCTGCCCAGACGAGGAAACGGAAGCCGCTGCTCCCAACCCCACCAGCCGCACCTCCACTGCTGCCAGCCGCGCCGCCGCTGCCGCTAGCCATCCCGCCCGCACCGCCGACCACACTGCCACCGGTTCTCCCGCCAGTACCGCCGCTGCCGGCGGTCGTCCGGCCAGCGCCGCCGGTCGTCCCACCAGTACCGCTGGCCGCACCACCAGTGCCACCGTCTTCTCCACCAGTACCGCCACTGCCGCCGGTCGTCTGGCCAGCGCCGCCGGTCGTCCCACCAATGCCACTGGTTGTCCCGCCTGTAGCGCCGGCCGTCCCACCGGTGCTACTGGTTGTCCCGCCCGCAGCGCCGGTCGTCCCACCAGTGCTGCTGGTTGTCCCGCCCGTAGCGACAGCCGTCCCACCGGTGCCGCCAGCGGTTCCACCAGAGTCGGCCGGGCCGTCGTTGTGGGTCGTGGAAGCACGGCCGCTCCCGCTACTGCAACCGCCGACCACTAGCCCGAGCGCCGTCGCCAGACCGATTCCTATCGCAAAGGATGAAATGCATTTCATGACAATCCTCGCGCCCCCATGCCGCGCCTTTTCGGAAGGGCCGGTCAGGCCCAGCCAGGCAGGGCCCACTTCCCTGCAGCATGGAGGCAGCTCTAGAGGGTACAGCACAGGGAACCCTTGCGCCTGCCAATGTTGCAGCCAATGTTGCGTGTCCGTCGCCGCGGAGAAGGCAAGTTGGCGCGCGGCGCATTCCTTCAACGATCTGGCGATGTTCGTAGTTGTTTTGGATGGTTGTGGTTCGACAAGACGTCGTCCGCGACGTGTGTTTTGCGACGGTGGCGATGATGGACAGTGGGGTTAGCCGCCATGCCTCGCCATCTTGGATAATCACACGATGGGTTCCCTGTTCCTCAGCCTCCTTGGAGCGCTGCGTTCCGCCCTCCGCAGCCGCGCGGGGTAAACTGGTCGACCAAGATCCGAACGATGAGCCTGCCTCGGTCCTTCTCAACCGCATCCGCCAGCAGCGCGCGGCCTTTGACTCCGCATCCAAACCAGCGCGACCGCGTGGGAAGAGTTCTCGATGAAATCTCGCACGCCTGCCACCGCCCCCGACGAGATTATCGAGAACATCTTCTCGCTTGAGGAAGGTCAGCATTTTGAATTCAAACGTGCGGGCAGGAACGAACGCGCGCTCGAATCGATGGTGGCGTTCGCCAATGCTGGGGGCGGAGTTGTCCTTCTAGGAATCGAAGACCCAAAGAAAGGAATCGGGCATGACCGATGGTATGGGGTCGACGAGAATCCCGAGGCGGTGGACGAGTTGCAGCGTCTGGTCCGCAACCGGATCACACCACTGCTCTCTCTTCCCGTGGTCGAGGAGCCCGTCTTCGGGGATGTTCCGTGTACTTTGCGGGATGGCAAGCCTGGGCGAATCGTCTTCATCCAGGTAAATCAGAGTGCGGCAGTGCATTCGATAGTCGGCGGCGCGACGCTGTCTCGCTTTGGGCGCACGAACCAGCAGCTTTCGGCCGCGGAGATTACGGATCTTTCGCTCCGGCGTGGAACCCGCAGCGTGGTCGACGATCCGGTGGCGGTCTCGTTCGACCTGCTCGATACCGCCACCTGGCGGCTGTATGCCGAGAGTCGAAGGATCACGCGAGCGCTACCCGAGGCGCTTCGCCATGTCGGGCTTGCCACGGATGGCCCCGACGGAGAACTCGCGCCCACGCGCGGCGGTGCTGCTCTTCGCAGAGGAGCCGAATGGGCACGCACGGATCGCCTCTCAATGCCGTCCGAGATCCGGAAAGCGTCGGCAACCGCAACGATCTTCACAACCTACTAAACACCTACATTCACCGCATCGCCATGTCCATTTGCTGCGTCTCCGAATATGTCTCAGGCACTACGTTCGCGAATATGTCTCAGGCACTACGTTCGCGCATCCGGGTTGCACGTGCAATCGACCTGCAGGGTATAGGTTCCCCAGGCGCCGTTGTACCCATCCACCACGACGAAGGACGGCTGGCCTACCCCCGGCGCGAAGCCGCAGGGGGACATTTCACTGCAGCCTGGCAGCACGAACACATCGAGGTCGGCGCTGTGGTTCTTGAGCTGCACGACCGCCTGACAGCCCGTGGGGGGCTGAAGGAAGTAGATCGCTTCTGGCCCTGACATCCAACGCTGCGAGCAACCGTAGCCGACCCAGGCATTGGGCCGACCTTGAATGAGCGTGTTGTGGTTCAGCCGGTCGCCGCATTGGAGCGGCAAGGGGTTCTCGCAGCTATTGGCGGCAGCGTCGGCTTGCACGCGCCCGTCGAGCCCGGCGTCGGCGGGGGACGATGTGGTGGTGCCCCCGGTTGCGGTGGCGCCGCCGGTTTGCGTGGACCCACCCGCTGTGGCGATGCCTCCGGAGCCGGAAATACCGCCGGAGCCGCTGCTGCCGCCGGCGCCACCCGTGCCGACTGCACCGATCCCGTCCACCAAAGCCAAACCGTTCACGGTGCCGAGGATCAAAGTTGTCCGGTAGACGTTGAGCGAGAGTATGCGCCGAGTTACTCTGGAAACGTCGACCGATCGCCATGTTCCGTGGTCCCAATAGGCNNTACGTCGAGCGCGCTCGGTCCACCCGAGGTGTAGTTGAAGCTCTCTTTTACGCTCCACGCGGTTCCCGAGCTGTCGCAATGAATGGTATTGGCTTCCTCTGCGGTCCAGCTTGTGCCGTCGTAGCGAACTATCGGCGGCCCTCCGCCAAGATTGAATGGGGAAACCCAGAGGTTGTTGTCTTTGTCGACGCATTCGACCGACGCATAGTCCGAAGAGGCCAGGACACCGATGCTAGAATAGGGAATGTACTGCCAGCTATCCCCAAGGATCTTCATCATGCCAGTGGGCTTGCCGTTGGCCAAACCGAGCCCGATCCATTTGGCGTCGTGCTTGTCGATGGCTAGGCCGTTAATCTCATTGGTCGGCAATACTGAGTTGGAGCTGTCGTACAAGATCGAAGTCGTGCCGTTCCACATCTGCAATCCTTGAAAGGTTGTGAGCCACATGCTGCCCTCGGAATCGATCGCAAGGTCATAGGCAGCCTGGGTTGGGAAAAGCGGCCGAGTATCCCACGCGCTCAGATCGACAACTCCGTTTGCCACGTCTGGCCCGAACTGGATGGCGAAGACCTTCTGTTGAGAGTCCATGGTCAATGCGCGGTAGCCGTCTTCACCGCCCCAGGCAAGGGTCTTGATTCCTCCACTGGTCAGGATAACCAGCTGGTAGGCCTGCGGCAGAGAGTTTCGAGTCGGGTCCACAGGACAGTCAGTGCAGGGCGCCGCGAGGTCGAACCAGATCTCGTCACCCCGCACGAGCACCTCCGTGACCGCCCAGTTTGCCAGAAGCTGCTGCAGATCCGGGTTGTCGGTCAGCTTCGTGCCAGCGGAACCACCATTTGGCGTGACGCCACCTGTGGTCGTCACCCCGCCGACGCTGATTGCACCGCCAGAGCTGGCTGCGCCACCGGCGCTGGTTGCACCACCGGCGCTGGTTGCACCACCGGCGCTGGTGGTACCACCGGCGCTGGTTGCACCACCGGCGCTGGGTGCACCGCCGGTGCCCGTGCCGCCTCCCGTGCTTCCGGCGTCAGGGTCCCAGACGCAGTTAACGATAGGGCACACCGCTGCGCAAGAAGACCTCCCGCAGGCCGTGCAGAGTGTCTGGCCCGCGGGACACGTCATGCCCCCGTCTACCCTGTCAGCCCCGATGCCTATATCCTTGCACGATGCCAGGGCAAAGCAGGCCACCATCAACAAAGGAAGGAATCTCTGCATGACTGAACCCCCGTCGAGAAAGGCTGGGCAATCTGTTCGGTTAGAGCCGCAAGCATCCTGGATGTTCACGGGCGAAGACCTTCGAGGCGCTTTTTCGCCTCTTGCGCGTGGGTGGCTCCCGGCTTGAGCAGGTGAACATGGGCATTTCAAGCGCCATTTTTCCTTCGCCGAATCGCATCCGCAAAGCCGCTGACAACGGATCTTACGTTGACTACATTCACCTACATGCCCTGGCCAGGTCAAGCTATCCCCATACCCAAGGGAAAACAAGCCCAATTTTGCGGTCGGTGCCGCCATGGGCATAGCTTATCCCTGGCCCCGCCTTGGGGGGCGCTGATCGGTCACCACTCGGGGCTGGGCGGGTCAGCGTAGTCGACCTCGGCGAGGTCGGCCGTGCGATGCCGACTTCGCGCTCGCCGTTGGCGCGAGGAGTGGTTGCCGATCCTGGGGTACGATGAGTACACTAGAGGCAAGGGGAACAACCATGGGACTGCCGGCCAAGACCGATGACCGCGAGGTGGACGAGCTGCGGGGGCGCCTTGCCGCTCTTCCGATTGCGAGACAAGCCCGTGTGCTGGAAGGTGTACTCACCCCAGGGCTTCGTCTTCGCGTGTTGGCCGACCAGGTTCGGCGTCAGGTGGGCCCGCTGTCCGACGAGGAAGAGGCCGAAGCTGAGCACAAGATCGACGAGGCCGTGAAAGAGGTTCGGCGGTCAAGAACCCGTGCTGGTTGGGGCGGTCCTCGATACCCGGGTCGTGCTGCGCGGCCTGCTCGGCATACGCCGCTCGGCGTGTGCCTTGGTGTTTGATGCCCTTGCCGAGGGCGCCTTCATCGCCGTGGCTTCTCCTCACATCCTCACCGAACTCGGCTCGGTGCTGAACCTGCCGAAGATTCGGGCACGCTATCATTTGACGGATGACCAAGTCGCGGAGTTTCTCGACTCGTACAACAGACAAGCCGAGATTGTTGCCGGCACGTTCCTGCTTCCGGAGCAGTTCCGGATCGCCGGGGGAGTTCCCGCTGCGCCAGTCGCACC
>PMCR01000566.1 GCA_003155465.1 Myxococcales bacterium
CGCGCATACGCGCCTTGCAGCAGCAGGGGCCGCTCGATGCCTTCTTCCATGGTCTGGTACTTCAGCTTGTCTTCGACGCGCACGTCGCGAAGCACGTCGTTCTGCGCGCCCAGGTACTCGACCTTGTACTGCAGATCGCGGATTCCCCGCATCTCCAAGGTGCCGTAGTCCAGCCGCATCGAACCGGCCAGGTTGCGATCCGCCGAGAAGCTGTGGCCGAAAGAAAGATTGCCATCCCCCGTGTCGTAGCGTTGGGGATCCCACCGACCGGCTTTGGAGTCGTAGGGTGTCTGTGTGTTGACCCTGCCAAAAAGGTGGGCGGTGGTCTTGCTTTCGTTGGTCTCGGTGGCCCCCAGCTTGCGTTCCACGAACTGGTCAGTCTTCACGTCGTAGACCTGGACGCCAGCGGGAAACATCACGCTCCACAACGTGCCGTTGAGCAGTGTACCGAGACTGCCTTCACGTTGGGTCAAGTTATCGACCAGGGTGAAACGCCGGATCGATCGGGTCAGTCGACTGAACTGGACGACCTCTTTGTCGGTCGTGATATAGACGTAGTCGGGTGTCACCTCGACGCCGGTGATGTTGCGGCTTTCGAGAGCCTGCTGCTGCGGGAACGGCAACAGCGAGTCATCGGCGGTTTCGAGGGTAAAAAGGCCGTTGTCAGTGCCGACCCAAACCGCGCTGCCGTCGACCGTGAACACGCGGATCTGCTGCGCCTTCATGATCGCCAGCGGGAAGTTGCTGAACACGCGCTGCTGGATGCGAAAACGCGACAATCCGGCGTCGGTGCGGCACCACAGGTCATCGGACACTTGATAAAGCTCTGCCACGTCCGCGCCGACCAGGCCGTTGGCCTCGCCGAAGCCGCGCAGCCCGTCCACGTCGGGGCTGTAGTAGGCAATGCCCTCGCGCGTGGCGAACCACACCTGGCGGCCCACGGTCAAGGCATCGTTCACCACCTTCGAGGGCAACCCGTCCTTTTCCGTGTACACCCGGATGGTGCGGTCCAACTTGCGGTAGCGCGCCAGCCCCTTGTTGGTCGCAAACCACACGTAGAGGTCGTCGTACGCCACCGCGGTCACCACCTGGCTGGGCAAGCCGTCGTCCATGGTGATGCGCGTGGCGCGCCGACTGCCCGAATCGAAGCGGATAGCACCGTCGTCGGTGGCGATCCACACGGTCTGGGCATCCACCGCAATCTTGTTCACATTGGCGCCGGCCGGGAAAACGCTCCAGCGGTCCGATGTCTGGTAGATGAAGACTTCGCCACCCCCGATCCACATACCCTCGCGCGAATCCACCGCCACGGGCGGTGTGCGGGCCCAGGTGGGGGTCGCGTAGGCACAGGCCAGCAAGGCTGCGGCGATGGCCGCGCGTCTCATCATTTGCCTTGCCGACTAAGCAGAAACCTTCTTCACCTTCAGCTTCGCGATGTCGATTTCCCCCAGCCCCGCCTTCCCCGCGAGCTCTATGTGTCTGACGTCGGCCGGTGTCATGTTCTTGTTGTTGAACTTGGCCAAAGTCAGGCCGTAGGCATCGACCGAGGCGATCTGGCGCCCCGCCACCATGCGCCCAGGCGTCGCCGTGTCGCCCGGCCCTGCCGGGCCGTTGGTGAGCAGGGCGCGCGTTCCGTCGATGATAGTGAGGTTCGGCTTGATGATCCGTCCGAGATCGGCAATGGCCTGGTGCAGATCCAATCCTTGGTGGAAGATCTGTCGGTCGAAAACCAGCCCCATGTGATTCTTCAACCCGAACGACACGGAGGTCTGATAGTGCGCCTTGGCGGCCGGCAAGTTGATGAACACGTCGGCCGACAGCAGGCTCTTGGCCACGTCCGCGGTCTTCAGGGACAGGCCACCCTTGACCTCGGTCTTCTGGAAGTCACCGGCGCCCGTCAGCAGCTTGATTTTGGCGGCCGGCAGCGTGGCCATCGCCTCGGCAAGGCCGCAGCGCTTGATGCACATTTCCCCCTTGGCCTGCGGGAACTCCAGGATCATGACCCCCTTGGCCTTGGCGTCCAGGCAAGCCTTGGCCACCGCAAGCACGGTCTGCGGATGCGTCGTACTGCCCCATTCGGCCGGATTGGCAAACGCCGCGTTGGGCTTGATGACGACGAAGTCACCCTTCTTGACAAACTTGGCAATGCCACCCAACGCTGCGAACACCGCGGCGATCATCTTCTGTGGGTCGCTGCCCTGCACATCCACGATGTCGGGCTCGCCCGCAGCGAAAACGCGCCCGTAGCGAAGGGCAGCGACTGCGGCAATTGAGCCGCCTACAAAACTGCGTCGGGAAATGGCTGTCATGTGTTGTTCCTCAGACTGGGACCGCGCCACCGCGGTGTTGCCGCCGCCCTTTGCCGACCGAGGGCAATTCTACCAGAAGACTCACGTCGGCCATGCTATTCTTTCTGAGTCTTCGTTTGAAAGGAGTCGCATGTCAAGTGCCGGAGGCAGAACACGCCGGGAGATCCTGACGGATGCCGCAAAGGCGGCGGCGGCGGCATCGGTCGCCGGGATAGCTGGTTGCTTTCCCGCCGTAGGCGGACACTGGCCCGACGCGTCGGTGCCGCCCGACACGGCCGCGCGGGGCCCGTGCGCACGGCCGGGCCCGCCTGCACCGGTCTCGCCCGCGGTGGTGGAGGTCTTTCGCGAAGACAGCGTCGTCGTCGGCGCAAAGTTCGTCATCCAGCCTGACGTCGTGGCGAACATGCTCGACGCTGGCCTGATGGCCCTGGCCCGCCAGGCCCTGTTGTTCAATGCAGGATCGTCTGCACCGGACAACGGTGCCGGGGCAGGCGATGCCGACCCGTCGGGCACAGGTGGCGAGACCGACACGGCCGACGCGGGCCAGCCCGGACCGGTCGTAGACAACCCGTGGAAGGTCTTGCTGCCGAACTACCAGCCTTGCCAGCGCATCGGGCTCAAGGTCAACTGCTTGAGCGGCAAGGTGCCCACCTCGCCAGCCGTGGTGCGCGCGATCATCGCCAGCCTACGCGACAAGTTTGGGGTCGATCCCAAGAACATCGTCGTGTGGGACCGCCGGCTCGACGAACTCAATGGCGCTGGCAAGTACAGCGCCGACGATCTAGCGGGCGCCCAACTTCTGGGAACCTTGGTCGCGTATGGCAAGGTCACGGCTGGTGAGCCCGGCTACGGCGACCCCATCGACCCAGGCGTGGAAGGCCTATCACCGCGCCTGTCTAAGATCCTGACCGAGCAGACCGACCTCACCATCAACTGCCCGGTGCTCAAGAACCACGGGGTGTCCGGTGTCACCGCGGCCTTGAAGAACATCTACGGCGTCATCGACATCCCGGGCCAATACCACAAGAACTTCAGCACCGCGATGCCCAAGCTCTACGCCCTGCCGGCCATCCGCAACTCGATCTGCCTGACCATCGTCGATGCGCTCGTCTCCCTCGCCAACGGCGACGCCGACTCGGTCCCGGATAGCGCCCCCAAGCGGATTCTCTTGGCGCAAGATCCAGTCGCCCTCGACAGCTACGCCCTGGTTCTGACAAACCAGCTTCGCGCCCTCTTGCCTCGCGCAGTCCCCCCCATCGACTCAGGCCTTACTACCTGGCTCGAAAACTCCGCCACCCTCGGCCTGGGCACCACAAACTACTCGCTCATCAAGGCCTGACTGAAGGCTCTCCACGCCGGCTACCCTTTGCTGGAGCGTGCTCGTGGGACGGGCACGCTCACAGGTGGGTCGGCTGTCGTGCTACGGACAATCGGTTGCCGAGCAGGTGGTCCACGTCACGTTGCTGTAGAGAGAATTGTTGAGGAGATCGGAGTAGACCTTGGTCGCGTCCGCCGCCGAAGCCATCTGCCAAACTTTCAGATCCAAGAGGTAGGGGTCTTTCACATATCTCTCCCAGGCTAGGCCGACGGCCGAGTAGCTGCCTGGGACAAAGAACGGATCGGCTGCGCCGTCGATCAAAGCTACGGCGTCATCCATGTTGGTCGCCACAGCGGGCCCGTCCATGGTCTTGGTTTCGTCCGGGTCGAAGGTCCAGCCCGAGATTTCACCGGCCGCCGGCACCAGCGTAGCGGGCGCAGGCGAGCCGGACTTGAGCTTGCCGACCACCGTCTGAGCAAAACTGACCACCATAGCCCGCCCTGTCGCGGCGTCTGTGTAGGACGGATTGATCTGGACAGAGAAGAAATACGCACCCTTGCGAGCGTTGATCCACCAGTTGGTTCCGGTGTCGCCGATGCGAGCCTCGTCCCACCCGCTCGCGTACCCGCTACTTCCCCCACTGCTGCCACCGGTCGCGGTCGCCCCCCCGCTGCCAGCCCCACCGCCGCCGGACTTGGTCGAGCCCCCGCTGCCAGCCCCACCGCCACCTTCCGTGTTGCTGCTGCCGCACGCCATGGCGGTCAGCGAAAGGGCCAGCCAAGCGCAAAGACTCAAACACCTTCGACTAGTCATGTGGGTTCCTCCTGAAAGCGGGCGGTGACCTATTCTAGGCCTTGTTCCTGGGCAGACCGGTGCAATTATTCTCGGACCCGGTCCGTCGCGCAACGACAGACTTATCGAAACGGCCAGGCTTGATTGCCGCCCCGCGTTCGTCGTACGCTTGCCCGCAGTGCGCATCTCTATTTTTGTCTTGCTGGCCCTAATCCCGCCGGCGTTCATTGGATGGATGGTCAGGGAGGGCCACCGCGCCCCTCCTGCCGCCGCCGTCCCTGCAGGCAACTCTCGGCCATCCGGCGCAGAGGCTGACAAGACCTTGCTGGCGCTATTCCAAGGCGACCTGGGCGGCGCCAAGGTCAAGGACAAGGTGGGGCTCTACGACGAAAAAGGTCTCTTCGACTACATCGACGGCGCCGCCCCCATCTTCATAGACCGCCACTACCGCAAGCTGGCTGCGGCCGAGATGGCTTCCGCTGATGGCAGCGACATGGTTTGCGACGTCTACGACATGGCCGAGCCGGCCAATGCCCAGTCGATCTTCAATGCCGAGAGATCGGCCACGGCCAAACCGGTGGCTGACTTCCCCGACGCGATCTCGGGTCCCATGTCGTTCGTGTTCCATTCGGGCCGCTACTACGCGAAGCTGACCGCTTTCGACGCCAAGGCCGAAGCGGCCTTGCCCGGGCTGGCCAAAGCGCTAAAGGGGAAGATGAAATGAGCAGCGACGAACAACCGAGCCCGTATGAGCCGGCACCTGGGTCGGCGGTTCGGCAGCCCAATCAGACGGCGGCCCCGCCAAATGCCGCGGGAATGGACCGGCGCGGGGTCCTGCGCGTGGGGGTGACCGCGGCCATGGCAGTCGGTTCTGTGGCGCTGGGATTTGGCCTGCACGAACGCGGCAGCAGCAAGAAGACCCGCGCCCTGCCCACCATCAAGGATCATCGCGCCGAGAAACCGGCCGGTGCGGTGGACATGGCGATCGTCCGGGGATCCGATCCAGCAGCAAACGTGCGCCGGGCCGTAGAAGCGCTGGGGGGCATGGGCCGCTTTGTCCGGCGCGGCGAACACGTGGTGATCAAGCCCAACATCGGCTGGAACCGCACGCCTGAGCAGGCAGCCAACACGAATCCCGACGTGGTGGCCGAGGTCGTGCGCTTGGTGGTCGCGGCCGGCGCGGGCAAGGTGTGGCTGACCGACGCTTCGGTCAACACGCCAGAGCAGTGCTTCGCGCGCTCGGGAATCGAGAAGGCAGCCAAGGCCGCCGGAGCCACCGTGGTACGGCCCGATGCCTCGGCCTTTCGCGAGGTGAACGTGTCGGGCAAGCTGCTGCGCACGGGTGACGTGCTCTTCCCCTTCGTCGAGGCCGACCGCGTGATCAACATTCCGATCGTCAAACAGCACGGGCTTTCCCTGGCGTCCATGGCGCTCAAAAACTGGTACGGCGTGCTGGGCGGCCAGCGCGTGAAGCTGCACCAGAACATCCACCTTTCCATCATCGACTTGGCGGCCATGGTGAAACCGACCCTGACCATCCTGGATGCCACGCGCATCCTGCTGGCCAACGGTCCCACCGGCGGCAGTTTGGCTGACGTGAAGCAAATGGACACCGTGGCGGCCGGGACCGACGAGGTTGCCCTCGATGCCTTTGGCGCCACTTTGCTCGGCCTGAATCCCAACGACGTCGGCTTCATCATCGAGGGCATGAAGGCCGGCTTGGGTACGCCGCGATGGCAGAATCTCAAGACCGTCGAGCTGGGGGGCTGACCATGTTTCGTTGGTTGCGTCGCGCCTACCAGATCGTCTTTCTGGGCTTTTTCCTCTTCCTCGTCTTTGTCACGACCGCGGGTCTGATCCGCAGCTACAACGTGGAGTGGCTGCTGGAATTCGACCCGCTGGTCGCGGTAACCACGGCGCTGGCCTCGCATTCGCTGCACCACACCCTGCTGTGGTCGCTGGTGCTAATCGTGCCCACCCTGATCCTAGGCCGTTTCTTCTGCTCGTGGATGTGTCCGATGGGCGTCTTGCACCAGGCGCTGGGGTTCCTGGCGCGCAAACGGCGGCCGCCTGATCGGGTGAAACAGAACGCCCCACGGGCATCGCACAAGATCAAGTACCTGGTGCTGGCGGTCATGCTCGGCCTGGCCGCGGCGGGCAGCGTGCAGATCGGCTTGCTCGATCCCATCGCTTCTACCTGGCGCGGCCTGGCCACGTCGGTCATGCCCGCGCTCGGCAACCTGGCCTTCGGCATGTATCAGGGCGAACGGCACTTCCAATGGGGAACCCTGATAACCTTGGTGTTCTTCGGCGCGCTGGCGCTCAACTTCGTATACCCGCGGTTCTACTGCCGGGTTCTCTGTCCACTGGGCGCGCTGCTTGGGCTGCTGTCGAAGTTCTCCCTTTTCCGCATTACCAAGAACCCGGATATCTGCAAGGGCTGCAAGTTCTGCGGGTCCGACTGCCAGGGCGCGGCCGATCCCCAGGGCACGGTGCGCGCCACCGAGTGCATGGTGTGCCTGAACTGTATCGAGGGCTGCCCGCGCGGGGGGCTTTCCTACCGGTTCATGCCGCCGCTCAAACTGTCCACGACCAAAATCGATCTCGTGCGGCGCAAGTGGCTGGCTGCGGGCGTGGCGGGAGTGGTCGCAGTTCCCCTCATGCGCGCCTCCGACGGGGTTGACCCGCGGCCCAATCCCGCGCGCATCCGGCCACCTGGATCGCTGGAAGAGGACAGCTTCTTGCAGAAATGCCTCAAGTGCGGCGCCTGCATGAAGGTCTGCCCCACCGGCGGCCTGCAACCCGCATTGCACGAAGCTGGCCTCGAAGGCTTTTGGTCGCCCATCCTGATCCCGCGTATCGGCTACTGCGAGTCCAGCTGCACCCTGTGCGGCCAGGTCTGTCCTACCGGCGCGATCGAAAAACTGACCATCGCGCAGAAGGTCGGCGAGATGCCGGCCCGGCCGCCGGTGCGCATCGGCTCGNNATCTACTTCAAGATGGAGACGGTCACTGGCCGCGATGGCAAGCAGAAAACCCTGAAGATGCCGTTTGTCGACCTGGACTACTGCACCGGCTGTGGCACCTGCGAAACCCGTTGCCCGGTGGTTGATCGCGCCGGCGTCCGCGTGAGCGCCGCCAACGAAAGCCGCACCCCGCGCAGCAGCATCTCGCTCACGGGTGGGAAGATCTAGGGCGTCGCAGAAGCACGATCAGCGCACCCGTGCCGCCGAAACGGGGAGGGGCCGAGGTGAAGGCCAGCACGTGCTTGACCAGCGGCTGACGGGAGAGGGACTCGACCAGGGCCGGTCGCAGTGCCGGCCCGCTTGCGCCCGAATGCAGACCGCGACCGTGGATGAGCAGCACGCAACGGTGCCCCTTCTCGACCGACCGTTCAATGAAGCGCTCCGCCTGGTGAGTGGCGGCATCCGCTGTCAGGTGGTGCAAGTTCAACTCGGCCTCGGGCTCAATCTCGCCGCGCGCGAGCGAGCGGACCAAGTCGTGCGCCACGCCGAAAGCCACACCCGACAACTCCTCGCCCTCCCCGTCGACATGCACCGCTTCCCGCGGCGACCGACGCCGCGGCCTCGCGGATGGCGCTGGTTCCGCCGTTTGCCACTCGGGCACGACGCGCCGAGGGCCAGGCGGCAAAGGCCGCACACCTTGCATTGCAGTCTCGAAAAGCCGACGGTCTTCTTCCTCGGACGCTTGCCGGCTTCGAGCGGCTGGCGCGTCGGCGGTTGCGGCGGGCTTGCGCGAATCCACGATCAGCTCTCCTGCTCGAATCGTAGCCCACGCGAGCGCCCGGGACAGCACCGAAAAAACGTTTGGCCCCGCCACGGCGCGCCCTCCACCTGTGCTATCTGTCGCTTGTCAGACGTTTCGAGTCGATGTAGGTGGACCCATATGCCCGCAACAGCCAGCGCCGAGCCACTTCAGGTCGACGTTCGCGGATTGTCCTTGGAGGACCGCCGCGTGGCGCTGGCCCGCGCGCTGCACGAGCTGCGCAGGGGCCGCCGCGTGGTTCTGGTGACCGACCGGGATCCCAAGCCTACCCTCACGGCGTTCCGCCAGATCTATCAAGGCGAGGTGGACTGCGCCATCACGGTCGCCGCGGCCGACCTATTTCGCGCCGATCTGCAGATACGCCACCCAGAACGGCAGCTCACCCTTGCGGAACACCTGCGATCCGACCATGCCCGCATCGACGGCCTGCTGACCGAATTGCAGCACTTCCTGCGTGTCGGCGCACTGGCCGAGGCGGATCGACGTTTCGCCGCGCTCGACGAAGCGCTCGGCCGTCACATGGCCGCCGAGGAGGCGTTGCTCTTTCCCGCCATGCTACGGATGACCGACGCTGCGGCGCGCGCCGTGCCCAGCATGCTCGCTGAGCACGCCGAGCTGCGTGGTCTTCTCCCTGACCTGGCAGCGGCACTTGCCAAACAGGATGTGTTGGCGAGCGAATCCCTTCTGCCGCCATTGCGGCGCAGCCTGGCCCGCCACCACGAAGACGAGGAGCACCTGGTCTACCCCATCAGCGACTGGGCCTTGTCACCCGACGAGCAGGAGGACTTGGTCAAACGCCTGCGCGGCGACTGATCGTACCGCCGGCACGTTTCTGCGAAGCAGACGCTATGGTGGCGAAGGCAGGCTCGCTATCCAGTTTCGGATCGTCTCCTCTTCTGGGTCTCCGGGGGTGAGGCGCTGGCCACCGATGTGCTGGTAGCCGAGCCCGCGCTGCAGGAGCAAACTGTTGTCGGGATCGCCAGGCAGGACCAGTGACACAACCATGGCCCGATCCGCCTTCGCATTCCCGGTAATCAAGAACCGGGAGCGCGCCGCCTCTCTCCCCTGCGAATGACAGTCCTCACAGCGGGTCTGCAGGATGGGATAGACTTCCTTCTCGAACACGGGGTCGTCTACCAGCGTGGCGCCATCAGCCGCCGGTCCACGCCGAAAATCCGCGCAAGACCCGCCCAACAAGGCTGCAGCCAGAACGCCCAACCATAGACTGCTAGAACGCATACATCACCATGCAGCGCAGGAAGTCGTTGGCGTACTCCCCCACTTTCTCGAAGTTCCAGTAGTAGCCCAGGCTGAACTGGGCGCCTGAATACTCCGCAACCAACGTCAGGTTGTGGTGCGAGCCGTCGGTTGCGTCGGCGCGTTCCGAATCGTAGGCTAGTCCTTTGTGGTTGTTGAAGGTGAGGAGGCCGCTGCGCGCCTGCAGGTAGAGCCACCGCGTGGCGTAGAAGCGTAGCCACAGGTAGTCGGCGAAATGGTAGTAGGCGCCCGAGTCCGAGATGGCGTTGGGCGTACCGTAGCTGCTGTCAGCCGAAATGAGAGCCCGCAGCGCGCCCACCCCCAGCGCCAGTCGGTTCAACACCGGCCATGCAGGACGCCAGATCGCCAGGTCAACCGCCTGCATGAGCACGCTGCGGCCAAACCGCATCGGGTTCCAATACAGCGAGTACCACAGTGTCACCGGCCCGCGCGACAGGGAAAGCCGGTCGCCCACCGCCACACGCGCACCGTCATACGCCTGCAAGTCGCGCTGCATGTCCAGGGTGCTCGTGCGTGTGGGCAAGTCGAAGCCCTGCACGAAGTAGAGATCGTCAGCCAGAGAGAATCCTTTCAGCACGGCAGCCGCGCGCAGGCCGGCACCGAAAGAAGACCACACCACGGGCAGAAGCCTCTGGTCTATCGCGCTCAATCCGCCGTAGTTCTTGTGAAAGAGCGGATCNNCTCAATCCGCCGTAGTTCTTGTGAAACAACGGATCGGGCCCGAACGGCACCATGATTTTGCCGGCGCGCGCGGACAGGCGAAACGAGCCCTTTCGCCACAGACGCATGGTCAGCTCGTAGAAATACTGTCCGATGACCTCCGCGTTGAACCCGATGGGGACATCGTTGCCTTGACGGGACAGAAACAAGAAGTGGTGGTAGTTGCGAAAAGCGTTCTTGCCGCTGGTTGCCCCGCCATCCATGCCCACGCGCTCGTAGCTCGCATCGAAGAGACCGCCGAGGCGAATGCCTCCGGGTAGAAGCAGAGGACCTTCCTGCCCCTGCCCCCGATCCGTCTCCGCCCTGGACTGTCCGGGCTCCGGCGCGGCCTCGCCCGATGCAGGCGCCTTCTCGCTGGTGGCCGCGGCATCGACTGACACAGCAGCCTTCGCGCTGGCGACGCCGGCATCGGTCTGCGCCCCAGTTGCGCCGCGAGCCTTGTCTGTGCCCTCCCCTCTCCCCTCTGCATTCTTGGCATTGGGTGGCTGTGCCGACGAACCCGCACCCTGAGCAGCAGCCGCAACGCTGCCCAAAACGACGACCAAGACCGAGGTGATTCGCAAGTGCCTCATCATTTCGCGTGGCAGGTCGAGCGACAGCTCGCGCGGGCGCCGCTCGCTGGCGGCGCGCTCTGGCCATTGTGGCAGGCGCCGCAGAACTTGCCCTCATCCATCTCGTCATGAGTGAAGCCCTTGCGCGCCCGCGGGAAGATCGCCGGATGGCAGACGAAGCACGGGTACTCGTCATGTTGCCAGTGGGAGAACAGCCCGGCGTCAACCGGATCGGTCGAGCCGTGCGGCTTGACAACGGGGACGCGCACGACCACGGGCATGGCGAACCCGGCAGCCGATGCAAGCACGGCCGCACCTGCAGCAACGAGCGACCACTTGCCGAGCATCAGAGCGCAGTGTATCCCAAGAAGCGTATCCGCCAAAACTCGTCTCACAGGCGCCGCCAGCGCGCCACTGATGCCACGCCGCGCCAGGATTCACTCGGCCGCAAGCCGGTGCTTGCAGCCCCGGACGACACGAAGAACTGCAGCTACTCGCCGAGCGATTCGGCGACGCCGCAGAACTGCACCTCCACCGCGCGGAAAGCCTCGACCACCACGGGGTCAAGATAGGTGCCGCTGCGGCGGTAGATGGCGGCACAGCACTCCGCGTGCGGCAGCGGGGGTTTGTAGAACCGTCTCGATCGCGCGGCGTCGTACGAATCCGCCACCGC
>PMCR01000116.1 GCA_003155465.1 Myxococcales bacterium
GGCGCAGGTGGCGCGAGCGGAAGCGGCGGGGTAGGTGGGTTCGGCGGCTCGCTTGCGGGAGGCGCAAGTGGCTACGATGGCGCGAGCGGCGGTGGCGGCAGCGGTGCGGGTGGTGCCACCAGCAGCGGCGGGGCAGACGGAGGGAGCGGCACGGGTGGCTCCAGTGGCCGCACAGATGGCGGAAGAGACTCAATCTCACCCGACACGGGCAAATCCGATAGCAGAACAGATCTTCTCCTACCCGACGCCGCCAGTGTCGAGGGCCGGCGAGATGCGAGCCCACCCGACGCGGGCAGCAGGCTGCGGCTGGTCAGCGGAGCTTGTAGCTGCAGTCTCGGTCAGGCTGCCACGGCGGCTAGGCCCGTGCCCCCGTTTGCCCTGCTCACCGCCGCCCTCTTATTGCGGCGACTGCGCAGGAAAAGGCGGGAATAGTCGCTCGCAAGGGTTCGCAGGGCTCCTTTCAATGTCCTAGCATGGCATCGAGGATGACGGCGCCCATGACCATCACGGCGTAGTAGTTGATGGCGTGGAAGGCTTGGCGGAAGCCGTATTTGCTCGGGGCACGTAGCGCGCGCCACGCGACGAAGGTCAGCCACGCGCCCTGGCTTTTCCAAACAAGCGCATTTGCATAACAGATTGGACGTGCTGGTCTTCCCCGGTCGTGCTCAACAAGTAAATACGACAGGAGTGTGACGGCGAGCTGTATCGAAGCATAGAATTGAGCGAGCCTTCGAGCGTGGCGCTTTTTGCCACGCATCCGGTCATGCTTTGGAAAGACTGCCTCGCAGGCTGGCGCAACTGGCGGCAGCCGCCGTTGCGGGGTTGCCGCCGGCGGGCCCCGCCGAGCGCAAGCGCGAGCCCGTAGCCATCGCCACGGCTGGCCGGCCTGAGATCGTTGGCGACCTGGTCGTACAAGACTGCGGTTTCAACTTGCACGCCAAGACCCACGCGGATGCCTTCGACGACGACGCCCGAGCCCGCCGCTTGCGCAGGAACGCCTCACCGTCTTGCCTGACCACCGGGTCCGTTTGACCCTCGAGCGTCCGTGGTCAGAGTGACGAGGCCATTGGCTTTGCTGGGGGCGCCGTCGGGCATCTACGCAGCTTTCCACGCGTCTCGCGGGCCCTGGCGGCGGCAGAGGCTGAATTGACGGGACGCCGACGAGGGCGGTCTGGAGTAAACTGCCGCGGGTAGTCGATCCCAAAACGCGCATGATGTTGGGAAATCAACGGTGAGATGCCGGAGAATGAACAGACGACCGGGCTGAGGGGCGGTTTGAATGGCTGGACAGCACGGCACAGCGATTGCTTTCGCCAAGCGCCTAAGACTAGGAGGCAGCAACATGGAACGACGAGACCTGCTAAAGGCCGGGGCCGCGGTCGGAGCCGCCGCACTCGCTTCGGGCTGCGCCACGGGACACAGCCCAGCAGCCCGCTCGGCTGGGGCAAGCACCCCACCCCCGCCCATCCCGGACGCAGATATGGACGGGCTGGTGGCGCGGATGGACGCGACCCTGGCAGGCATGAAGCAGACCAGTCTGATGCGCGAGTTGACGCCCGACGGACTGGCGCAGGGCCTCGATGAGGGCGCCCTGGCCGCGCACGAGGACTTCATGCAGAGGAGCGTGCGGTCCCTGTATGTCTCGGGCATCTTCCTGGATCAGCCGGAGCACGCGCGGTCGCACGCGGGCCTGCAAGAGCGCGTGGTCCAGACGTTGCCCGACATGGACAGTTCGGTGCGAGACTCGTACGCCATTCTCGCCAGCCTCGATGACGAACAACATGCCCAGATCCGGGAGGTGCTACAGAAGCAGCCCGACTTCGGTATGCGGGTGGCCGAGGCGCTGGACGCTCGCGCAGCGGAGGTGGGCATTTCCAGAAAGCGCCGGATGCAGCTCCGCTCGGCAGCGGTGGAGATCAGCACACGCATGCGCCGGCAGCACCCAGCGACGCTGGTGCAGGAGTATCTCGCCAAGACGGAGAGAGTCTATGAGCGGCACGGGGAGAGCGAGCTCAGTCGCCAGATCGCCACGGCGGCGGGCGAGCAGCTCTTCTGGGCTCGCGTTGCCCATGCAGATGCCCCGCCGGAGCCAGCCCCATCCGCTCCGCTGGCGCGGCCGCAGGGTGCCGCCCAGCCACCGCAGCCCAAGCCAGGAAGCGGGGCGCTCCGCGCTGCTGGCTGGATGTTCGGCATCGGCGCGGCCTCGACCGCGACGGGGGCCATCATGGTGGCGTCCGGTACGTTAGTTGGTTTGTTCGCCATCACCCTGGGAGTGGTGCTGCTGCTGGCTGCAATTGTCACCGCCATCGTGGGCGTCATCATTCAAGCCGCCTCGCACCCATGACCCCGCCTGCGACAGGAACCCGCGAGCCGGCTGTGACGGGCATGGGCGCCGTTTCGGCCCTGGGCAATGGGTGTCTGTCGCTGAAGCAGGCGCTGGATGAGGGTCGCGACGGCATCGCTCCCATCACCCGATTCTCGACCGAAGAACTGACCGTGCATTTCGGCGCGATGGTCACGGACGGGGACAGCGCCCCGGAGGGTGAAACGCCCGACGCTCATCGCAGGCTGTGCGTCGGCTTCGCGCTCCGGGCGGCGCGCGAGGCCTGGGCGGCGGCGCGTGTCGACGACGCCGGTCTGGCGCCCGACCGGGTCGCGCTGGTGCTGGGAACCAGCATCGGGGGCCATGTCGATGCTCTGCATGGGATCACTGAAGAGGTCGGCGAGCGCCTGGGTGTGGGCGGACCGCGCCTCACGGTTTCCACCGCCTGCTCGTCGTCGGCCAATGCGCTCGATCTGGCGCGCTGTCTTCTGGAAAGGGGCGAGGCCGATCTGGTGGTGGCGGGCGGCGCCGACGTTCTCACCGCCGAGGTTTTCGCGGGCTTTCACGCCCTCGGGCTCTTGTCCCGAGAAAAGTGCGCCCCGTGGAGCGAACCCTACGGGACCACGCTGGGTGAAGGAGCGGGATTTCTGGTCCTGGAATCTGAGGTGCAGGCGCGGGGCCGCGGTGTCCGCCCGCGCGCTTTCTTGCACGGATTCGGCCTGTCGTCCGACGCCTACCACGCCACCTCGCCGGATCCGGCGGGTGCCGGCGTGGCCCGGGCGATGCGGGCCGCGCTGGATGATGCTGGCCTGACCCCGGACGCCATCGGTTACGTCAATGCGCACGGCACCGGCACGCAGGCCAACGACATCGCGGAGTGGAAAGCGATTCGCGCTGTCTTTGGGCCGCGCGCCGAGACGCTGCCGGTGAGCGCGACCAAGACCTACCTAGGCCACGCCCAGGGGGCTGCCGGCGTACTCGAGATCATCGCGACGATCCTGTGCATGGAACGTGCTCTGGTGCCGCCGACCCTGCGCCACACGCGTCCGAGACCCTTCAGTCCGCCTGATTCCGTGGCCGGGAGCCGCCCCCGTTCCCTCGACTATGACCACGCTGTGTGTACCAGCTCGGCTTTTGGCGGCGCCAACGCAGTGGTCGTGCTCGGCCGCCGGCCGCGCGAGCTGCCCGTTCGTTCCCGCCGTCCGGTGTATGTCCTCGGCTCGGGATGGGTCGCGTCTGCCGGCGTCGGCACGGGCGACGTGAATGCCGCCGGCGCCGCGAAGGCGCCGGGCACCGTCCCCGAATTCGACCTGCCGGCTCTGGTCCCGACCCTGGATCCGCGCGGAGTGGACCCGGCCTCGCGCTTCCTGATTGCCGCGGCCGCCCGGGCACTCGGTGCCGCAGGCATCGTGGTGCGCGCCGCGCTCCGCGAGCGTGCCGGGCTCTTCGTGGGCGCCCTGGCCACATCCGCCGCGAGTACGGCGGAGTTCCGCCACAGCATCCAGGAACGCGGACTGGCGCAGCTTTCAGCCACGGCCTTCTCGCGTCTGGTGCTCAATGCCGCTGCCGGGGTGTGCTGCCAGGCGCTGGCCTTGCGGGCACCGACCACGACGGTCAGCATCGGTCCCGGCAGCGGGCTATTGGCCTTGCTCTACGCGGCGGAACTGCTGTCCACGGAACAATCCGCCGATCTCATGTTGGCCGGTGGGTTCGACGAGCCCGACACGTCGGCGGTGGCGCGAGGAGAGGCCGGGGGCGCCGCCTGCCTGGTGCTGGCATCGCCCGCGCTCGCCCTGCAGGCGCAGCCGCGCATCTCGGTGCGAGCAGCGGGCTGGGCCATCGGAGCGCCGGGGCGGTTTGCATCAACCGCCGAGCTGGCGCTGGAGCGCGCGGCGGTTTCCGTCGGCGACGTCGACGGGATGTACCTCGACGGGCCTGCCCGCACCGCCTGGCCGGCGCAGGCGTCCGGCGCCGCATTTCGGGGGCCATGCGCTCCGGCGGCGGAACCCTTGTTCGCGACAGCAGCAGCGCTCGAAGCACTCCAGAGTGGGAAGGCGCGTGTGGCTCTGGTCGGAACCGGCGCCGGGCATTGTGCTTCGTTGGCGCTGGTTCTGACCGTCGATGACGAACCCCAAGGCACAGGGCAATGAGCAGAACTGAGGCGATGGAGCAAGCGCAGGCTGCGGTGGACCGGAGGCAAGACATGCTCCGGCGTGTGCGCGAGCTTCTCATCAACAACCTGCACGTCCGGCGGGAGCCGGATGAGATCGATCCGGACGCGCCACTCTTTGCGACCGGGCTGGGGCTGGACTCGCTGGATGCGGTCGAGCTGGTGGTGTGCCTGGAAACCGCGTTCGGGGTCAGGCTGGGCGACGACCAGGAGCTGCGCCGCAAGACCCGCACGGTGAACAGCGTGGTCGACACTGTGCTCGCGACGACGGAGACTTCACATGGCGGCTGACACGACGGCCATCCGCCTGTCGGTCGCGGTCAGCGAGGCCTCGCACGTCTCGGTCCTGCGGGTGTCGGGAAGTGCCGCCTTCGATGCACTCGATCGCATCGTCCCGCGCGAGCTCTACCTCCGGGACGGCCAGATCCTGCACTCGATGCTGCTGAAGGACGATGCGACACTGCTCGCGGATCTCTTTGTGTGCCGCCAGGACGAGTCCTACCTGCTGCTTTCCGAGGGGGCCTGTGCGGACGAGATCAGCCGCCGCTTGCAGGAACAGGTCCCGGTCGGCGCGGACCTGGAACTTCGCTCACTCGCAGAGACGCATGGCCTGGTGGCGCTCGATGGCCCGTACGCCTGGGAGCTCTTGGCGGAGGCGTTGAGCCCCGACGTGGTCGGCCTGCCGTATCTGGGGTTCTTCGACCTCGATCCTTGGATCTGCTTGCGCGCCGGAAAGACCGGCGAGTACGGCTACTGGCTGCTGGGAGCCCGCAGCGAAATTCCCGCCCTGATGGTGCACTTGCTGGAGGTGGGCAGACGATTCGACGTGGCACGCACGGATCTCGAAGCACTCGATCAGTGCGCTCTCGAAAATGGCTTCTTCAACATCCGGCGCGAGGGGGCCCTCGAGCTGACGCCGATCGAGCTGCAGCTCCAGTGGCGCGCGTCGTACCAGAAGGACTACGTCGGCGCCGCCGCTCTTCGCCAGCACCGGACCGAGGGAGCCCGCGCCCGGGTCACGACGATCGTTGGAGACGGCCCCCTGGCCGAGGGCGATTCCGTGTTCCTCGACGGGACCCGCATCGGACGCATGGTCAACGCCGGCTTTTCCGTCACGCGCGGAGACTGGGTCGCACTGGCGCTGGTCGAGGAGCGCTGGGCCCATCCTGGACTGAATTTCAACGCAGCCCATGGCGACGCACGACTTGACGTTCATTCGATTTCTCCACCCGTGATCAACAACCGGAGCCTGTATGTTCACTCGCAGCGCCACAGTTATCGGACTCGGGATGAGCAAACTTTCCCAGCCCTGTAAATGGCCATGAACCGCTTTGCAGACAAGACCGTGGTCGTGACCGGCGCGTCGCGAGGGCTGGGTCGGGCGATCGCCGTCGCCTTCGCAGGCGAGGGCGCGTACGTGTACGTGGCCTTTCGCAACCGCGCCGACGACGCCGCCCAGACACTGGAACTGATGGCAGGAGTGGGCGGGCCAGGGGCTGCCCTGCCGTTCGACGTGCGCGATCGCGACGCCGTGACTGAGGCCTTTGCGCGCGTGCAGCGCGAACGCGCAGGTCTGGACGTGCTGGTCAACAATGCCGGGCTGGCGCGCGATGCCCTGTTTCCGCTGATGGGCGCGGACGACTGGCAGGAGGTGATCGACGTGAACCTCTCGGGGACCTTCGCCTGCACGTCCGCTGCCGTCCGGCTGATGCTGGTGCGAAGGACTGGCGCCATCATCAATGTCGCATCGGCGGCCGGAATCAGGGCGGCGGTGGGCCAGGTCAACTACTCGGCGTCGAAAGGCGGCGTGCTGGCCCTCACGCGGTCACTGGCCGCCGAGCTCGCACCGCGCGGCGTGCGGGTGAACGCCGTGGTGCCGGGGCTGCTGTCAACCGGCATGGCGGCGCGTCTCGATCATCGAATCGCCGCCGAGCAGCGGGCTCGTATCCCGCTAGGACGCCCGGGTTCCGCCGAGGAGGTCGCCCGGGCGGTGTTGTTCCTCGCATCCGATGACGCCAGCTACATCGTGGGGCAATGCTTGCCGGTAGACGGGGGATTGACGCTGTGACGGTGAGGCACCGTCTTGGCGAGCGGAAGTGCGCTCTCATCTTTCCCGGGCAGGATGGGCCGCGTGCACGCATGGGGCTGGAACTCGCCGCGCGCTCGGCGCCCGCGGCTGCGCTGCTGGACAGGGCCGCCGAGGCCGCGGGGGTCGACCTTCGCCGCGCCCTGGAACGAGGAGGGCCGGCGCTGGAGCGGACCTCGGTTTTGCAGCCGGTGCTCACCGCCGTGCTGCTGGGCGTGGCCGAAGAAATCGCGCGCGCCGGCGTGCGGCCCGCGTTGCTGGCCGGCCATTCGCTGGGCGAGATCGCCGCCTGGAGCGCGGCGGGCTGCATCGCCCCGGCGGCGGCGGTCGATGCGGCGGCCACGCGTGGCCGCTTGATGGAACGCGAGGCGCGCCTGCACCCGGGCGGCATGCTGGCGCTGCCAGGGGCGACCAAGGAGATCCTGGATCAGGCGCTCGCCTGCGGCCGTGTCCGCGGGCGCCTCGATCTGGCGGCACGCAACACAATGGACGAATGGGTCGTGACCGGGGAGGAATCCGCCCTGCGCGCGGTAGCCGCACGCCATCCATCGACCCGCTTGCCGGCAGCGGGTCCGTGGCATAGTCCCGCCCTGGTCGATGCGGTGGACGAGCTTCGCGCGGCCCTGACCGCGATCCCTCGCGAACCCGGCCGCGCGCGCTTCATCGCGAACCGGACAGGCCGCGTGGTCGAGCGCGAGGCCGACATCCCCAACTTGCTCGCGGACCAGCTCACTCACCCGGTGGCGTGGCTGGAAACGCTGGAATATCTGGCCGAGGCCGAAGTGACCGACATCGTCGTGGTGGGTCCGGCCCGGCCCCATGCCACCTTTGCGCGCTCCCATCTGGGCGAGCGAGCTAGAATCTGGACCACCGAGACCGGCGCCGAGCTCTCTTGCGCACTGGAGGCACTGCGATCATGAACGCGAAGAAGGAAACCCCGCTGCGCCTGGGAACGGACGTCATCCAGAAGCTGTTGCCGCACCGGCGTCCGTTCTTGATGGTGGATCGGATCGAGTCGTTGGTTCGCTCCCCTGTTCCGACGCTGCGGGCCACGCGGCACATCTCGGCCAACGAGGAGGTCTTCGCCGGCCACTTCCCAGGATTGCACCTGTGGCCCGGCGTCTACACCATCGAGGGACTCGGGCAGACCGCTAACGTCCTTGAAGCGTTGATGGCATTGATTGACGGCTTCGAGGTTGCGGGCGGGAGCGCGGAGGATGTGATCGAGGGGCTGCTCAGCCTGGAGGCCCGCTACACCCTGCGGGCCGCGCCCCACGCCGACAAGGTGGCCGTGCTGCTGGAACAGATGCGCGACCCGCTCCGCTTCATGGGAATGTCGGCCCAGGTCAACGTCAAGCTCCTCTCCCCGGTGTTCGCGGGGCAACGGCTCGACTACTGCGTCCGGCGCACGCATACTGCGGGCGATCTCGTCCGCTTCGAAGTCGAGGCCGAGGCTGACGGGAGAGAGGTCGCCCGGGGGTCCATGGATTCCATTGTCAAGGTCGCTGCTCCGTCGTCGGACTAGCCATGCGAGCCGCAGTGCCGGTCTTGGCCGTCTTGGCCTTGGGGGCCGCATCCGGGGCGGGGTGCGCGGGCAGGTTGGTTTGGCAGAGCAAGACCCGCGACCGGCGCGCGTGGGTCCAGGTGCTGGAAGATGGCAAGGGGCAGCGGGTGAGGATCGGGGCGCTCTATGGCCCACTCTATGACGGTATCGGCGTAGACGCCCTATCACTCTGCGGGAACCACATCGCGTACCCGGCGCGACGAGGCACGCGGTGGTTGGTCGTGCATGACGGGCACGAGCTGGGTTTCTGGAGCGGGGTTGGCGAGCTGGCCTTCAGTCCCGATGGCGCGCGGCTGGCGTTCTCGGCCGAACGCGATGGGGAATGGCAGGTCGTCGTCGATGGAACGGCCGGGCCACGTTTCGAATCCATCTTCGCCCACAGCCTGACCTGGAGGGCCGATGGGGTGTCGCTGGCCTATGCGGCCACGCGGGCGGGCCGGGCGCACGCCGTGCTCGACCAGGTTCCCGGCCCACCCTTCGACGGGGTTGGCAGGCTGGCCTTCGGGGGAGTGCGCTTCGCGTACGTGGGCCGGATGGGAACGACTTCTTCCCTGGTCCTGGACGGAATCGCGGGAGCGCCCGAGAAACAGATCGGGGAGTTCGCCTTCAGCCCAGACGGCGCGCACCTCGCCTACGTGGTCGGGAGGGGTGACGAGGAATGGATCGTGCTCGACCGCCAGAAAGTCGCCGGCCGCGGGCAGGGACACTTCTCCTTCCTGCACGTGGACGACCGTGGTGGCCTGACCTTCGTGATCTCGTCGAGCGGGTGGGCGCGGCTTGTGCGTCTCTTCGAGGTGGGGCCCACGTACGCGGCGATCCCCGAGCTGGTTGTCACGCCGGCTGGCCGCTGGGCCTACCTGGCCCGTGAAGGCAACTTCGTGCGCGCCGTGCTGGATGGTGTGCCCCAGCCTGCCTGCGAGTGGGCCAGCAACCTGGTGGCGAGCCCCGACGGCAAGCGTCTCGCCTACCTGGCGCAGCGGCAGGGCCGCATCATGGTGATTCACGAAAGTCAGCAGACGCCGGCGAACGCCGCGGTCGACGGCAGTTTGGTGTGGAGCCGCGACAGCCGCCACTGGGCCTGCCTGGCGGGTGACCCGACGACCCGCACCATCTTCGTGTCGGTGGACGGCATCCGGCGTCGCCCCTTCGATGTGCAGGAATTGGTCTTCCTCGCAGAGAGGCAATCCGCCCAGGCTCCCGGGAGTGAGGAACGGCTGCTGCAGGAAATTGTGTCAGGCGAGCTCGAGCTCGAGCTCGCGTCCTGCGGCGGTGTTCACTGACGGCCCTGCCGATAGCGCCGCACCGATGTTTGGCGAGGCGCCGCGGAAGCTGCCGGGAGCTGCCGTTGCTCAGCTCGGCGGAGCGGTGGCG
>PMCR01000426.1:0-12326 GCA_003155465.1 Myxococcales bacterium
GCCGCATGCGGGGCGCTCCGTCAAGTCCCATCGACGGCGGTGCGAGCCACCCGTCGGCCTATCCCCGCATGAAAACGTGGGGCGGAACGGGCTCACGATAGGCGCCCCGTAGCTTGACCTTGCGCTCCAAATCGGCAATGGCCGCATCGCCCAGGTCAACGCCATAGAGCTCGTTCATGTTGTTGATGCCGCCCGGGGCGAAAACGTTGACCTCCAAAATCTTGTCGCCCACGATGTCCACTCCCACGAAATACAGCCCATCGGCGACCAGGCGCGGCCGAATCAGGTCGCACACACCACGCTCCGCCGCGCCCAGCTTGCAGGCTCGCCGCGCGGCCCCCAGGTGCATGTTGTTGCGCATGTCGTCCTTGGGGTGGACCCGCCGATAGGCCGCCACCCGTTCGCCTGCCTGCAGGGGAACGCCGCCCACCAGCAACACACGCTTGTCGCCCTTTTCTGCCGCGGGCAGGTACTCCTGCACGATCAGGTAGCCTTCGCTCTGCACGGCAGAGATGATCTGGTTCAAGTTGGCGGTTTCGCCACGGCCCACGAAGAAGACGTTCTGACCCCCGTATCCGTAGAGCGGCTTGATCACCGCCCGCCCGTCCAACTCGCGCAAGAAGACGCGCACGCGTTCGGGCGATCTGGTAGTCAGCGTCCGGGGGCGGATTTCCGCCGGAAACCCCGCCAGGTACATCTTCGATCCCGCGCGCATCAGGCCGTCAGGATCGTTCACCACCATCACGCCCGCCTGCTTGAGGCGCCGGCCAAACTCGATGGCGGGGTTGAACCGCACCCCAGCGCCGTTCGTCACGTGCGGGTTGTTGCGCAGGAAGATCACGTCGAAGTCGTTGAGGCGCGCGTGCTCACATGGCGCCTCCGGTGCGAGCAAAGCGCGAACGAATTCGGCCGCATTTCGCTGCGTCCCTGCGGCACGCACGATCTCCCCGAACACGACGCGATCGTCACCGTGCGAGAGCTCGTCCACCGACACCAGGGCCACGTCGTGTCCGCGTCGGTGCGCGGCGAAGGCGAGGTGGGCGGTGGTGTAGGTCGGTCGTTGCGTCCTGACGCTGTTGACCACGAAGCAGATGCGCATGGCGGTTGCAAGGCTATCGCGACGTGAAGGGAAGGGCACGCGGGTTCTTGCCGCGCGGTCCGCCTTCCTGGGTTCCTGGAAACCACGGCCGGCGTGGGATACCCTCGATCCCCACGCATGTCAGGCAGCAAGACCAGACCTGGCTTCTCAGGCGGCGATGAGCCGCCTCCCTCCAATCCCGAAGAGGCGCTTTCTCCGCGTGCCACCCGCACCGTGATGGGACATGCGATCCATCTGCACGTGCCGGCCGATCCCGGCCCCGCGGCCAGGGTGCCGTCGAGCCCGCGCGAAGAGGCGCCAGCCGGCGTGCCAGAGACCGTGACCGACGAAACTACTGAGGAGTTTCCCCCGCGCTCCCGCCACAGCGGCAAGACCAAGCTCCCGGCATTCGCACGCCTGTTTGGCCGCTGGACCACCGGGGGTGGCTTTCGCTTGCGCAGTCGGATGTCCGGCGCCGATGACGACACGCTGAATGTCCCGCGCGAGGTTTGGGTCTCGCGTCTGGCCATCTTCGTGCTGGCCGCCCTCTTGAGTTTCCTCGTGGCCCTGGCGATCTTGAAGTTGCACGGAGGCGGCTCATCGGTCTCGCGGCCGTCCGCCGCAACGCAAGCGCCGGCGACATCAGACCTTCCCACGCCGCCGTCCGCCGGCACTGCGTCTGCGGACGAGCCCGCGCCGGCCGCGCGAGAGGACCCACCGGCGACTGTGTTGCCGGCTGCAACAGATCCTGTCGCGCCCTCCGCACGGCCCCCAGGCGTTCGTCCCCAAGCCACCCACCGGCCTGCGAAGAGGGCCGGCAGCTCTTCCGCGCGGGCCGTGCCCGGCGCCACCTTGAAGCTTCCCGCCCATCCCTCCCGGACCCCCCATCCACCGACGCCCGCCGCACGCGACACAGACGCTGATTCCCTCCTGCCCCTCAGGATGTAGAGCCCCGGCCCGCTCAATCGCCCACGTCGCCAACGTCGCCGGTCTTGCCCGAAGCTGTAAGCCATGCTACGGGACTGAGGATGCAGATCAGGTCTGACCAGATCGACCCCGATGCCGCTCGGGTCGTCCAGCGGCTACACCAGTCCAAGCACGAGGCCTATTTTGTCGGCGGCTGCGTGCGCGATCTGCTGCTGGGCCGCAAGCCGAAGGATTTCGACGTGGCGACCAGCGCGAAGCCCAACGAGCTGCGTCGTCTGTTTCGAAACTGCCGCATCATTGGTCGCCGTTTCCGCCTGGCCCACATCTTCTTTGGCAGGAAAATCATCGAGACGTCCACGTTTCGCGCCAATCCGCGCGTGGTCGAGGACGACCAGGGCGGGAATGGAAACGGCAACGGTTCCGGGAAGAACGACCTGCTCATCCGGCACGACAACGAGTTCGGCAATGCCATCGAGGACGCCCGCCGCCGCGACTTCACCATCAACGGGCTCTTCTATGACATCGAGACGGGCCGGGTCATCGACCACGTCAGCGGGCTTGTCGACTTGGAAGCGCGGTTGGTGCGAACCATCGGCGATCCCGACATTCGCTTTCGAGAAGATCCGATTCGCATCCTGCGCGCGGTGAAGTTTGCTGCCCGCTGCGATCTGACGATTGAGCCGGAAACCTACCGGCGCATGATGGAGCACAAAGGCGAAATCACTAAGTGCGCCCAGGCTCGGGTTTCCGAGGAGTTTTTCCGCCTCTTGCGCGCAGGCGCGGCCCGGCGCTCCTTTGAGCTTCTCCTCGGCACCGGCCTGCTTGAGGTTCTGTCGCCCGATCTGGCCAGGGCGCTCCAGCAAGAGCCCGTCGACGAACAAGGTCGGGTTCGCGTGGCTCGCTTCTGGGCCTACCTTGCGGCAGTCGACCGCTGGACTATCAGGCGCGAGAAAACACCCTCGGATGCGCTGCTGCTGGCCGCGCTTCTCCTGCCGCCCCTGCGCGATGCTCTGCACCCTGACACAGCGGCATTTTCCGACCCCGGGCAGTTGGTCCTGCAATCGGCGCAGGCCATTGTCGAGCAACTCAAGGCCTCGCGTCGCGATACGGAAACCTCGCGCCAGATCTTGCTGGCCACGCGCTATCTCTTCCCGTCGAGCAACCCCCAGCGCAAGCGCCCCAAGCTGGAGAACCGCGAGTTCTACGAGGATGCGCTACGGCTGGTGGAGATCGTCACGGACGCCGAAGGCAGCAATCCCGCTTTGGTGGGCCGGCCAGTCCCCGCGGCCGAGGGCAGCGTCGTGGCCGTCGCAGACGAGGCTCTGCCTCCTGACCTGCAGCCTCCCGTCGAGCGCCCAGGCCGGCGCAGGGGCCGGCGCGACCGCCGCCCGGACGTGCCCCACGCCGACGGATCGGATCGGGCCGGCCAGCCCCTGACCACCGCGCCCTTGCGCGACAAACCGGAGCCGGTCTTCGTCCCCAACCTTCGCTCTCCCATACGCACGCCTATCCCCAGCTTGACCGACCTTCACCCTGCGTCCCTTCGCCCGGCGTACTTGGGTAGAGGACCGTTCGGAAGTCGCTGGGGCGCCCGGCCGGAGTGAGAACGGCAGATCACCGCGCGTAGCGGGTGGGGTCGGCAACACCGGCCTGCTGGAAACCGTGCCGCCGGATCTGACATGAGTCGCATCCGCCGCAAGCCGCGCCGTCGGGAGCAGGATCGTAGCAAGAATGGGTCAGGCCGTAGTCGACCCCAAGGGCCACACCGGCCCGGATGATTTCGGCCTTGGTCATGCCCACCAGAGGCGCCAGCAGCTCGACCGGTCGTCCCTCGACGCCGACCCGGGTGCCCAACCGCGCGACCTCTTGCATGGCGCGCAGCCATTCGGGCCGGCAGTCGGGGTACCCGGAAGAATCGAGGACGTTGATTCCCAGCGCGATGCGCTCCGCGCCCAGGATTTCGGCCACCGCCAGAGCGTGAGCCACGAACAGCGTGTTGCGCGCAGGCACGTAGGTTGTGGGAATACCGCTACCGATCTCGGCGTCGCTTCGACCCTTTGGAACCGCACCTTGGCCGGTGAGCGCCGATCCGCCAATCCCTCCCAGATCGAGCTTGCACACGCGATGGGAAGCCGCGCCCAACGCCACCGCAACGCGCGCGGCTGCCTGCAACTCGACCGCATGACGCTGGCCGTAGTGGAAGCTCAGGGCGTGGCAGACCAGCCCCTGGGCACGGCACAGAGCGAGCACGGTGGCCGAGTCCAGCCCGCCGGAAAGCAGCACGATGACCTGCATGCCGGGAATCTATTGCATACTCTCGCCCCTGCACATGCCCGCGAAGGACGTTTTTCTGCGCGCCGATGAAGAAGCGGGTGGTCGTGAGGCCTTCGAGGACGCGGCGCTGTATGACTTCGAATATCGCCGCCGCCGCGCTGACATCAGCTTCTATCGACGTCTGGCCCAGGACCGCAGGCAGTTTGCGCCGGTCGGCCCGATCCTGGACCTGGCCTGCGGCACAGGACGGCTGCTCGTGCCCCTGCTCCGTGACGGTCACACGGTGGTTGGGCTCGATCGGTCGGCGTCCATGCTGGCCGAGGCTCGGCGTCGGGTGGCCCGCCTGAGTGCAGCCCGCCGTCCGCGCTGCCTGCTTCTGCGGGCGGACATGCGCACCTTCTCCTTGAGGCCGCGCTTCGCCTTGGCCGTGGCCGCCTTCCACAGTGTGCAGCACCTCTATTCTGAGGCTGATCTGCAGCGCTTTCTGCGCGCGACGCGGGCCTGTCTGGTTCCGGGCGGCTGGCTTGCGTTCGACGTGCTGCCGCCGGATCCAACTTGGATCGGGCGCGATTCCCACTACCGCTGGGGTCGTACCGTGTTCCGCCACCCTTTGTCGGGGCAGCGGCTGGTTTACACCAACAACCACCGGTTCGACCCGCGCCGCCGCGTTCTGCACATGCGCCTCTACTACCAGCCGCTCGACGAGAACGGCCGCCTCTCGGGGCCGGAGCGAGTGGTGCGCCTCTGCCATCGGCAGCTTGAGCCGGCCTTGGTCAAGAACCTGCTGGCGCGAACCGGCTTCCGCCTGCTGGCCTGTTTTGGCGGCTTCGACGGCCGGCCCGTCGACCAGGAGCCGGGCCTGGCAGACGAGCATGTCTACGTAGCCGCGGCGCGCTAGTATGTCGTGGCGTGCCATGCAGGCGCGGTCGCCTCGGTCATGGCGCTGGCTTGGGTGTGGAGCCCGTCCGAGTTCCTCGACGGAAAACTCTTGACGAACTTTGGCTCATAGCTACCATGCGGGTTGTTCTGATCTCCCCACATCAAAGACGGAGGGCGGAGAAATGGCCGAAAAAGTAGCAAGGCTGGGAATTGTTCGTGACAAAGACACGATGTTGTACGTGAAGGATGGCACGGTCTGGAAGGTTCGTCGCAAGCAGCCGGGGGTACCGAAGGGAAAGCCCGAGAAGGTCGCCGACGGCGGTTTCCAAATGGACAACAACTACATCTATTTCGTCGACAAGGACGGCGACGTGTCTCGCGCCAAGCGTGCAGTCGGCGGTCAGAAGCGCAAGAAGTCGGCCAAGAAGGCTAAGAAGCCGGCCAAGAAGGCCAAGAAGCCGGCCAAGAAGGCCAAGAAGCCGGTCAAGAAGAAGCGGCGCTAGCCCGTTTCTCCGCAGAATCTCGTAGGCAAAAGAGCGGCGGCCTAAAACCGCCGCTCTTTTTCTTTGCCGCGACGGTAGGCGGTTGCCACCCCGTTGCTCCTCCCGGTATGGTACAGCGCAACCATGGAGGTTTCGGGGCGCTCCAGAGTCCTTATCTTCGTGATCGCCTATCGCGCCGAGAAGACGCTCGAGCGCGTGCTTGACCGTATCCCCAGTTCTCTCTTCGCGGGCTACGACTGCGAAGTCCTCGTGGTCGATGATGCGTCCACGGATCGCACGCTCGCGATTGGACGAATTTGGCAAGCGGCCCATCCTGAGCGCAGGGTTACGGTCCTGCGCAACCAGTACAACCAGGGCTACGGGGGAAACCAGAAGGTCGGGTACCGCTACGCGATCAAAGAGGGATTCGACTACGTCGCCATGGTGCACGGCGATGGGCAGTACGCTCCTGAAGCACTGCCACGTTTGCTCGAACCCTTGGTGAAGGGCGAAGCCGACGTGGTGCTCGGCAGCCGCATGCTGGAGGCGGGGCAGGCGCGCAAGGGAGGAATGCCGCTCTACAAGTGGCTGGGCAACCGCGTCCTCACCACCATGCAGAACACCCTGCTGGGCTCTAGGCTGTCCGAGTTCCACAGCGGCTACCGCGTCTACCGGGTGGCTGCCTTGGCGGGTCTGCCCTTCAGCCTGAACACCGACGACTTCCATTTCGACACCGAGATCCTAATCCAGTTCCTCAACGCAGGCCTGCGTATCGTCGAGCAGCCCATCCCGACCTACTACGGCGACGAGATTTGCTACGTGAACGGGCTGAAGTACGCCAAGGATGTCGCGCGCGTTACCCTGCAGAACGTAGTGCATCGGATGGGCATCCTCTACCAGCGCCGGTTTGACGTGGGACCGGCGGACAGCGGTCTCAAGACAGGGTATGTTTCCAGCCACAGCATGGCCATCGACGCTGTGCCAGCGCGCGCTTCGGCCATCGATTTGGGGGGAGGGCCCGGTGTAGTGGCCAAGGCCCTGGTCGACAAAGGCTGTCAGGTGGCGGTGGTGGATCAGCGTCCGCTGCCGGGCGACTTGGGGGATGTGCGTCTTTTCCTGCAAGACCTGGACGACCCGCTGGTCTTCGATACCGAGCCATACCAACACATCCTGATTCTCGATATGATAGAGCATCTCCGCAATCCAGAGCTGTTCCTGCAACGGTTGCGCAGACAGTTCACCCACGAGAAGAAGACCGTCATCATCACGACACCGAACGTCGCCTTCTTGCCCGAGCGGCTCATGTTGCTCGTGGGTCAGTTCAACTATAGCAAGACCGGGATCCTGGATTTGACCCACACCCGTCTCTTTACCTTCCGTTCGCTGAGGCGCTTGCTGCGCGATCATGGCTTCCGCATCAAGGCTATCCGTGGGGTACCCGCGCCATTCCCCAAAGCCCTCGGCGACGGCCAGCTTGGCCGAGCCGCCCTGGCGGTGAACCAGGCGCTCATCAAGCTGTCGAAGACCCTCTTTGCTTACCAGATCTACGTCGAAGCCGAGACCACGCCCGACGCGGATTTCGTGCTGGATACGTCCAAAGCGGCCAGCTTGAAATCACAACCTTGACGCCTCGGGGCGCATACTGTCGTTGGCGGCCAGACGATCTTCCCCTGCTCTGACCAAGGAGTGTTAGTAGGACATGACAGGCTCTCCTCGAATCCTTGACGGCCACGCCCGCCTCTGGAGCGTGCTCGCGCTCGCCGTCTTTGGTGCTGCGTCGTGCCGGCCCATAACCCCCGGTTTGCCCCAAGGAAGCGGCGGCCGGGGCGGCTCGACCACCGGCGGCCAGAGCGGCGGGGCAAGCGGCAGCGGCGGGCCGGCTGGGCAAAGTGGAGGCAGCGCCAGTTCAGGCGGGCAGGCAGGCAGCGGCGGTGGCGGCGGCAGTGGCGGCAGCGGCGGCAGCATGGGGACAGCCGGCAGTGGCGGCAGCGGAGGAGGAGGGAGGACATCGGGAGACGGGGGAGCCCCAGGCAGTGGTGGAACCTCGGGCAGCGGCGGGGTGGGCGGAGGTGGCGGGTCCAGCGCAACCGTCGAGGTGCGCGATGCCTCGGTCCCGGATATTGTCGACGTGGCCCCTCCGCCTTCGCGCGGGCCCACGCCTTCGCAGCCGGGGATGAAGTTTCCCTTCCCGCAGAATCGCGAAAACAGCCGCTGCATCTACCCCAATCTCTATCGCAACGAGGACGTGCAGGCCGCCTATGACCAGTGGAAGAAAGACACGGTGACCACAGACGGCGCCAAGGGGTTCCGCCGCGTCAAGCGTCCCAAGGACCCAAGCCTGGATCCCAATTCCACGGTGTCCGAAGGGATCGCGTACGGGATGCTCATCGCCGTGTACATGAATGACCAGACTCTGTTCGACGATCTTTGGCAATACGAACAGCAGTTCTTGGACAGCCGGTATGGGCTCATGCACTGGAATATCGCGGCCGATGGTTCTGGCCCGACCGGGGGCGGGATTGGTCCCGCGACCGACGCTGATGAAGACATGGCATTCGCCCTGCTGATGGCCGACAAACAGTGGGGTGGCAAGGGCAAGCTCGCCAAGAACTACGTCGACATCGCCAAGGATACGATCACCAGCGTCTGGAACAGCGAGATATTCGACTACAAGTACCTGAAACCGTGGCCCACTGCCGATTCATCGACGATCAACATCTCCTACTTTGCCCCTGCTTATTACAGGCTGTTCGCAAAGATCGACACCAAGAACACCGCCAATTGGACCAACACGGTCGAAACCATGTACACGGTGCTCAATGCCTCGCTGAATTCGACCAATGGGAATGCCGACAATGGCCTGGTCCCGGCTTGGTGCGACAGTGGCGGCAAGCCGAACGGAGGCGCATTTGGGCCTACCGGGGGCCCCTCGCCGACCAACTACCAATACGACTCGTGCCGAACGCCATTCCGCATCGGCCTTGATTGGTGTTGGAACGGCGAAGCGCGCGCCCAGGCCTACGTCGCCAAGACCAGCAAGTTCTTCAGCGGGATAACCGTGGCGAAGATGGTCGACGGTTATGACCTGAACGGAACGCCGAGGCCCCAGTATCAGACCGGCGCGAGCGTCCAGATCCAGTCCTCGGCCTTCATCGGCCCTGCCGGCGTGGGTGCCATGAGCAATGCGACCTACCAGACCTTCGTGAACGACGCCTACGCGGTTCTCGCCAGCCGAACCGCGCTGGTGGGCGGCACCTACTACGAGGATTCCTGGATGGTGCTTTCGTTGCTCATGATGACCGCCAATTTCTTCGACTACACGACGTACCCCTAGCCCGGGAGGGAGAGGGGAAAAGAAGGTGCTTGTCCTAGAATCACGAATGGCCATCTAGTCCCGCCGTCGACCCGCTTCACGCCTATGCCGCCACGGAGCCCGGTGGCGCGACCCGATCTCCGCGACCCTGGACCGTTGGCTTGGCTGGTAAGCTGTGGCATCCTTCAGGCACCCGATCCGGACCTGCGAGTCCGGCCATTCGTAGGAGACCTTCTATGCCCAGACTGTCACCATGCCCTCTCATGACACTGTTGTTCGCCGGTGGGTGCATGATGCAGGCGGGGGGTGCGGGCGGGAAGGGTGGGACCGGCAAAGACGACCAGTCGGCCGGGGGCAGCCAGGGGGGCACGGTTGCCAGCACCAGCGCGCCGGCTGGAAGCTCCGGTGGCCCGGGTGGTAGCTCTGGCGGCAGCCCGGTTCGTTCGGGTGGCAGCTCTGGTGGGAGTTCTGGCGGGAGCTCTGGTGGAACCACCGCTAGTGCCACAACGGCTCCCTCTTGCACCCCGGACGTGACCAATCTGGTGACGGGCAAGACGTGGATCTGTGACTCGGACCCCAGCTTGTCGCCCAATATCCAGATCCAAGGCGCATTCTACATGTACCAGGACCCGTCGTTGTCGTGCACACCGGCCAACCCGCTTTGCTCGCCCACGGCAGGCTGCTGCATCAGCGGCACCACGGTTGTCGATCCGACCTACGTGAAATGGGGATGCGGCATCGGCCTGGGACTGAACTCCACAGGTGGAACCGCGCCAGTGAAGAGCGCCTACAGCGGTCCGGTGAAGTGTTTTGACATCACCCTGACCGGCAGTTCTGGCGGCAACGAGGTGCGCATCGGTTTCACCCAGAGCACGGCCACGGCGGGCAAGGTTTCGCCATTCACCTCGGTTGCCGCATTTGCCAACGGATGGAACGGGCGGGTGTGCTTCACCGACGCTGAGTGCCCCGACTGGGCGGTCACCGCGGGCACCTGCGCGAAGGCCGTGGGCACCGCGGGCACACCCTACGACTTGCAGATCCAGATCTCCGCGGGCAGTGCGCCGGCCTCGGTTGGTGCCTTCAACGTGTGCGTGAGCAAGATTGTCCCGGTATTGGACCCGGGGAGCACCGGGACGACCAGTAGCTGCAGCTCGGCCACCGGCCAGGGCACGCTCAGCGGCCAATACGACACGGCCCATGTGACGTGCAGCGGGCAAGACTACATCGTTCAAAACAACGCATGGGGCTCGTCAGCGGGACAGACGATCAGCTACGGCCCAGGGACGAAATTCAAGGTGACCGTGCAAAAGGGCACCGGGGCCAGCGGCGCGCCGGCGTCGTATCCCTCTATCTTCATTGGCGCCAACAATAGTCGCAGCACCGCGGGCAGCGGCCTGCCCAAGGCGGTGAATTCGCTTGGCACTGTGCAAACTGCCTGGACCTGGGCCGAAAACGGTGCGTCGGGGGCGTACAACGCTGCGTACGACGTTTGGTTCAGTACCGGCGGCGGGGGCGATCCGTCGGCGTCCAGCCCGAGTGGCGGCTATCTCATGGTCTGGCTGTACAAGCCGGCCGGGAACTCGCCCATCGGTTCGATGATCACCTCGACCACCATAGGCGGCAAGAACTGGAACGTCTGGTACGGAACCAACTCCTCGAACGGCAAGCCGTGCGTCTCATACGCGGCGCAGACGAAACTCAACTCGCTGTCATTCGACCTCAACACATTCATCCAGGACGCCGTTCAGCGCAAGTACGTCCAGACCTCCTGGAGCCTGACCAACGTCTTTGCCGGATTCGAGATCTGGAGCGGTGGCGTCGGGCTGGAGACGACCGACTTCGCAGTCACGGCCAAGTGAGCTGCGGCGTTCCTGCTGGTCCGGGGCTTGGTGCGTCAGGCTGCGTTCCTTGGTGGCGGACGTCGACTTTCTGCTATCATGCTTCCCCTTCCGTCGCTTGCGGCGGGGGACGGGGCGTAGCGCAGTTGGTAGCGCGCCTGCTTTGGGTGCAGGATGTCGTCGGTTCAAATCCGGCCGCCCCGACCAAGATAGGTTTGCGTTTTGATGATGTTTTCCTAACCCGTCCGGGAGCCGGAGAAGAGCACTTGGGGGCCTCGGGTACCACGGGGGAACCAAATCGAAGGGGAGTGGAGGGGGATTCGGCACCGGCGACCCCGGCGGCGAGCGCCTCCGCCGGCTCGTCCGAGGCTGCTGGTTTCCGACGGAACGAGAGCCGGTCGATCTCAAGTTGCAGATACTCGGGCGCGAGGTGTCCGTAGACGTCCGTCGTCACGCGAATATCGGTGTGCCGGAGGATACGCTGGACCGCGCTTGGGTTCAAAATGGGCCGCACTCTACACCGCCAGGGTTGTACAATCCGCCGACGCGTGACCTCGAGTAGCGCCATGCCCGAAGCGCCGACTCTGTGCTACACGTGAGGCACGCATGAAGTGCAGCACGAGATATTGCTCCGGTCGGGCCTCGGCGGTCTTGGCATCGACCGCCATCGCATCTCTGATGCCGGGCGCGTGCGGAAGAACTCCGCTCCTCGACGATTCGCAAAATCCGCCAGTCGATGCAGCCAACGGCACGGGCACGGCCAAGATCGGCGTGCCGATGCTGAAGTTCCTGGCAGGCGGGTTGGGTGGATATGGGAATCAGGACGGCACAGGGTCTGTCGCACGGTTTAGCGGGCCGGTAGGAGTGGCGAGCGACGGCGCAGGCAACCTCTTCGTCGCTGATACGGCCAACCACACGATACGAAAGGTCGTCATTGCCACAGGTGCCGTCGCCACCCTCGCAGGCTCCGCGGGGCAGTGGGGCAGCACCGACGGCGCGGGGCACGATGCTCTCTTCTCCTCTCCCTCGGGCGTTGCCAGCGACGGCGCAGGCAACCTCTTCATCGCTGATTCATCCAATAGCACCATACGAAAGGTCGTCATCGCCACAGGAGCTGTCACCACCTTGGCAGGCTCCGCAGGTCGTTCGGGAAGCACCGACGGCACGGGGTCTGCCGCGCGTTTCTTCTATCCGTATGGTGTGGCGAGCGACGGCGCGGGCAACCTTTTCGTCGCCGACTCAGACAGCAACACGATACGAAAAATTGTCGTTGCCAGCGGAGCTGTCACCACCCTCGCAGGCTCCGCGCTGGACTCGGGCACCTCCGACGGCACGGGGACCGCCGCGCGTTTCTTCCGGCCGGAGGGCATGGCGAGCGATCGGGCGGGTAATCTCTTCGTCGCTGACCGAAACCACCACACCATTCGCAGGGTCGTCATCGCCACAGGGGCCGTCACCACCCTGGCTGGTTCCGCAGGAAACTCGGGCAGCGCGGACGGCGTGGGGGCTGCCGCGCGCTTCAACTATCCATCGGG
>PMCR01000426.1:12393-16220 GCA_003155465.1 Myxococcales bacterium
AGTCGCCATCGCCACAGGGGCCGTCACCACCCTGGCGGGCTCCGCGAGCAACCCGGGCAGAACCGACGGCACGGGAACTGGCGCGCGCTTCGACTCTCCCGAGGGCGTGGCGAGCGACGGTGCGGGCAACCTTTTCGTCACCGACTCGAACAGCTCCACAATACGAAAGGTGGTCATTTCGACAGGAGCCGTTACCACCTTCGTGGGTTCCCCAGAAAATCTGGGCAGCGCCGACGGCACGGGGAGTGCTGCGCAATTCTACCTTCCGCGGGGCGTGGCGAGCGACGGCGTGGGCAACCTCTTCGTCGCTGATGCATACAATCACACCATTCGAAAGGTGGTCATCGCCACCCGGGCGGTCACCACCCTGGCGGGCTTTGCGGGATACCAGGGCAACACCGACGGAAGAGGGGCTGCCGCGCGGTTCAACGGTCCGTCGGGTGTGGCGAGCGATGGCGCGGGCAGCCTCTTCGTCGCCGACACGGACAGCCACTCCATACGAAAGGTCGTCATCGCCACCGGAGCCGTCACCACCCTGGCGGGCTCGGGTGACCCGGGCACCACCGACGGCACGGGAATTGCCGCGCGGTTCAACGATCCGTCGGGTGTGGCGAGCGATGGCGCGGGCAATCTGCTCGTCGCCGACTTGGGCAACGACACCATACGACGGGTGGTCATCGCCACCGGAACCGTCACCACTTTGGCTGGCTTTGCGCGGCACGAGGGCAGCACCGACGGCACGGGAACTGCCGCGCGTTTCTGCTGGCCGGAGGGTGTGGCGAGCGACGGCGCGGGCAACCTTTTTGTCGCCGATACATACAACCACACCATCCGAAAGGTCGTGATCGCCACAGGGGCCGTGACCACCGTGGTCGGCTCTTCTGGCCATGCCGGGGTCACACCAGGACCGCTTCCGGCGGGACTGAACCTACCCCACGGCCTGGCGTTGGGGCCCCAGGGAGAACTCTACATCACGGACGAAAACGCGGTGCTCGTCGCCCAGTTCTGATTGCCCCGCCAGTCTTGGTCGCACACGTGGCCGTGGCCGATAGTGACCGAGTAGAGGCAATTGGGGGCCGCCGTCCACGCCTGTGGGAGTCGGATTACTCTGCACCCGCGATCACCGGCAACCCTCCACCGCTGTGCAACCGCTTCCGGAACGCGGCGACCATCTTCATATTCCCATCGTCGGCAGACTTCTTCGCGACTGGATTCCTCGGCGCGCCGGGATTCATCTTCGGGCGATTCTGCACCGGCGACCCGTCGCAGAAATAGAACCAATCCTCAGTCCCTGAATTTAGCCGGCGGCCGAGTCGAGCGAGAGGCGCGTTGATGAGAAGTGTTACCTCCTCTGCCGTGATGGGCGCCAGGTCGCCGTCGGTCAACAGTTCCCCGGCCAACACCTTGGCTACTGCAGCCAGAAATACGGGCCGCGCGGCTCTGCGTACGCTCAATTCATCGGACCACATCTTCGCCTCTCTGTTGTCGGGATTGAGCGTTTTGGCCTCGCCGAAAAGCCGCTCCGCCCCGTCCCAGTTGAGTCGAGCCGCTGCAATGCGGCCAAGATTGCGCGTGGCTGCAGCCTTGATCGGTGGTTCCGAAGCAAGTGCAATGGCCTTGCGCGCGGCCTCTTCTGCAGCACCGTAGTCTCCCGCCCCGCAGATGTCGTAGGCCAATCGGTAGCGCGCATAGGCAAGAATGCTCCACGCCTCCGCACACCCAGGGTCAATGGACGTCGCCCGTTCGGCCTTCGCGACAGCCTCCCGATACCAGGACGAATCACCCGGCTTCGGTGCATGCTTCCCTGCGGTCTTCAGAGCATCACCGAGCGGATCGCCGAACTCCGGTGCGTGTGCACGCGTGCAGGGACCACCTTCAGATGCAGAGGCGGCAGTGCCGGAAGTTACAGCCGCAGTCGGATTCCGGCCGATCTGTGTGGAACCTGCACGATGGTCGATGCGTTCCCCGGCCTGACCGGGCCTCTGGCCTATTGCGATGCTAGGCGCGTGGTCAACACCATTCGATGTCGGCAAGTGAGACGCTACCGGCACCACCCGCAGATTCATCCACGAAAGTCCTCCCATCACCGCGATGGCAGCGCCCAGAACAATCAGATGCTGGCCACGACGGGCATTGCTCAGAACCGCACTCTCGGTTGTCATATCCGTGCCTCCTCAGTTGCTTCCCTTGAGATTCCCGGCCCAAACGTCGCCGAAGCGGTTCATTTCTCCCTCTTGCTGCTTGCACCCGAAGCGCTTCCGTGCCCGTCGAGAACGTCCCTGACGCCAAAATGCTCTTGGCTGGCGGTCCGGCCAAGACAATTGCCACCGGCGTCGTAGATGTAACCTTCCTTGTTGATCCTGCCGACAACCTCAACCATTCCGCTGCTACCCCTGCTCTGGTACACCTGTCTCATGCCGAACTGGTCTGCCTGGACATCAACCCTTCCGGCGTAGCTACCCCCGCCGTCTGTAATGGTGCCGTCCTTCTTGACCCATCTCGTCTGCCCTCTTCCCCCGTGAAATTCGGTTCCTGCCCCGCCGGCGCCTGCGAGAATCAACTCGCGACGTTCCGCCTCCTCCGCAGCGGCCGAGGCAGCCTCACTTGAAGGGTGCGCGTCCTGAACAGTTTCAGAAACGAGGACCGCCTCCGACCTCGAACTCCTTGATCCAGCACCGCCAAGTATTTTGCCAAGGACGATGAATGCGACGGCTATTACCAAAATCACTAGGACCACTATGAACGCGACAGACGCGAGAGCCACCAGAATTCCGGCGACGACTGTCTGAATGAGAACGCGCATTACGAATCGCACATTTGTGCTGTCAATGCTTTCGGTGACCGAGTTGACCCATGCAAAGGGGCGCCTGCCCTTGATCTTGAGTTGACCGACTAGCCGAACGATTGGCTCGCCGATCACGCCGCCGACGACGGCACCGCCGGTGAAGGCGCCAAGCAGCTGGGCAAGTGCCTCTATCGAGAATGACGGAGAAACCAAATTGAAGACGAGAAGCAGATTCGCCGCCCACACGGAGATCATGATGGCGTCGAGTGAATTGCGTTTGAGGTCGCGACAGCCATTCGCAGAATGGTCAGTGTTGCTGAATCCTCCAATTGTTCCGCCAACCATCCCGAGGATCCCAAGGACTACCAATTGGTTGTTATGCGATGCCCTGAGTTCAGGGGGACCGAACAATTCGAACAGAACCGCTGCTGCTGCGGAGTAGAGAGCGGCGACAACGATGCCCCGGTTGTAGGCTCGAAACATCCAGCCTTCCAACGGCGCGACGATCTGCCCACTGACCTCCGTGTGTTGGTCCATCACAGCTCCTGCTGGCCCGGTTTCAGTCATCTGAAATCACCCCTCCGCCTCCGGCTATCGGCGGTTCCTGTGATACGCTTGAGGCCAACTGAAGTTCATGGTTGGGCGTCCACTGGGGCGCGGCTTCGGTTTCGGTAAGAGGTCGCGTCGTTCCGGTTGTGGCAATGCCTGACTGCGCCGGCACCGTCATCAGAGGCGGGACGGGCGGCAGCCTTCCGGTTGTCGACTACACCAAGCCGTGCAAGCTCTTGTCGATCTTTCCCGCGGGTGAGCTGGACCCGTACGGGGTGTAGCTCGCAGGCTGGTCAATCCGTCGGGTCACCACGTCTGCGTGTTCAGGCCGCGCGCGCTGCGGTCGGGCCGGCGCTTGGGTGTGCGGCCGTACCAGGCGGTCTGGGCGGGAGAAACCGGCTCCAGCTCGAACGGGATGAACAGCACCTTCAGGTAGCGATTGCGGCCGATGCGCTCCCACCCCAGCACGCCCAGCAGGACTTCCCACATGGTG
>PMCR01000587.1 GCA_003155465.1 Myxococcales bacterium
AGCTTCTTGCACGAGTTGAACTCCTTTTCGCCAGGCAGCTCGACGATGCCGGCCGCGCCCGTCTTGGCCGCGCCCGCAGCCGGTGCAGGGGCGGGTGCCGCCGGAGGCGGGACCGGCGCAGGGCTAGCAGCCGGCGCACCCGGTCGGATCGGGAGGCGTGGCAAGAGCCGCGCCGGCCGGGGGGGGAGAGGAGGAGGCGCCGCCGCGGGCGGCGTCTGAGCGTACGCCCACGGTCCCAGCGCGAGAAATGCCACCAGGTAGGCGACAAGAGCGACCACCCCAGCGGGTGCTGCGTTTCGGCGGCGCGCGCCGGCAAGCGTCGCACGCCCGCCGGCGTCTGTGTCTTCAGTGTTTCGTTTCATCGAATGTTGTAGTCCTTTGTGACTTTCTTGCCGTTGGTCTCCATGCCCAGGGACAGGTGGCTGGCCGACTTGAGCTTGGCGTAGACTTCCAGGGCCTTTTCGGGACTGGTGATTTCAAGGCCGTTGATGGACGAGATCACGTCTCCGTTCTGCATTCCGATCTTGGCGAACGGCCCGTCGGGCTTCACCGCGTAGAGACGGAATCCCGCTGCCTTGCCATCGCGCATTTCGGGCACTATGCGGGCCGAGCGCGACAGCAGCGACATGTTGCCCAGAACCGACTCCAGCGTACCCCGCTGGATTTCGTATGAGTGCTCTCCTGTCTTCTTGATGCCGCGGTCCATTTCCACCGAGAGAGGATCGGTTCCGCCGGCTGCCGAGGCCGCGGGAGGTGGCGCGGGCGGTGCGGGCTTCTCGAAGAGGTCCAGGTACTCAGTCTTGCCGGCGTTGTCGAGGTAGATGCGCGTCTCTTGGATTTCGATGACCGTGGCCCCGTGGACCTTGCCGCCCACCGGGTATGGCCCGATGGACTTGATCTCGGTGTCGCGAATGACGGCGATCGACCACTTGATGCCGTTGGGCGGCGGCGCATACATGATGGCCAGCAGCGCGAGGGGAAGCGCGGTCTTGACTGGTTCTGCCGCACTGGGCTCGCTGACCCCGCCATCGGGATGTGGCTCGTCTAGGATCGGAGGACAGGTCGAACAGAAGATGTTCCGCTTGAGTATCCCCTCCGTCTGCTTGCTGCCGCCAGCGGTCGTGGGCTCGGGCCGTCGCGCCTTGCTGGCCAGGGTTGGCGGCGAGGGTATCGACGCAACCAGCTTGGATTCGATCGCGCTCGCGGCCGCGCTGCCTAGAAAAGTTGCGCACAGGGCGACGACGGCAAGGTCGAGCGCCCAGAGGTACTTTCTTAGCAGAGTTTCCACGGCTTCCTTGAGCGCAAGAGCAACACCGGGGCCAGAGCGCGTGGATATTTTCTTTGTAATTACAACAGGTTATGTGGATGAGCTCGACGATCTGCTTGCCATTTTGGCAATGAATTCCAAGAGAGAGGGCGGAACGGAGCGCGCCGCAGCGCAGAGAAGCACCAGCGGTTGAGAGAACAGGGGGGAGAGGAGACGGCACAGAGCCGGATCGGGCAGGGGATTCCAGTGACAGAGATCGGCCGAACCGGACGCTTTTCGCATCCAACCGCGCTGGGTGTAGAGGTACGCGCGTTCCGCTACGTCTCTGGCTCTGTGCCCTCTCCTCTCCCCTCTGTTCTCTCAGCCGGCGGCCCCTCCTTCTCCGCCTCAGCGCCCTGAGCCGGCGTCCCTTCCTTCTCCTCCTCCAGGCGTCGGTAGATGGTCCGAGTCGCGATTCCCAGCAACTGCGCGCACAGGCGTTTGTCACCTCCCACGTGTCCCAACGTCGCGTGGATCACCCGTCGTTCGATTTCCCCAAGCGGCGTCCCAATCGCGAAAGTGATGCTTCTTTCGTCGCTGGCATTGCCCTGGCCTGTGCGCACCTCGACGGGCAGATCGTCCAAGTCCACGGCGGTCCCGCGTGACAAGACCACCGCGCGCTCGATCGTGTTCTCCAACTCGCGCACGTTGCCCGGCCAATCGTAGCGCACCAGAGCCTCGGCCGCGGGGCGGGCGAAGCCCGCCAGATGACGGTCGTTCCGCTCGCCAAAGAAGCGCAGGAAGTGCTCGGCCAAAAGGGGAATGTCGTCGCGCCGTTCGCGCAAGGGTGGCACGCGCAGGGCAATTACATTGAGCCGATAGTAGAGATCCTCCCGGAAGCGACCCTCCCGAACCGCACCGCGTAGGTCTTGGTTGGTGGCCGCGACCAGGCGTAGATCCACCTTGGTTGTCCGGCCGCCCAATCGCTCAACCTCGCCTTCTTGCAGCACGCGCAGCAACTTGACCTGCACGTGGGTTGGGATTTCGCCTATCTCGTCGAGGAAGAGCGTGCCACCGTCGGCCTGCAGGAAGCGCCCGTCGTGACGCTGGATGGCCCCGGTGAATGCGCCGCGTTCGTAGCCGAAAAGCTCTGCTTCGAGAATCGTCTCGGGCAGTGCCGCGCAGTTGACCGGAACGAAGGGACCCGACGCACGCGGCGAAGCAGCGTGAATGGCCCGCGCCAGCAATTCTTTTCCGGTTCCCGATTCGCCCAAGAG
>PMCR01000359.1 GCA_003155465.1 Myxococcales bacterium
CTGACTTCCAGCGCCTGCTCGTCGATTCCCAGGTTCTTGTGAATGACGCCGAGGCCACCGTCACGCGCCATGCTGATGGCGGTACGCGCCTCGGTCACGGTGTCCATGGCCGCCGAGATGATCGGGTTGGCCAAAGCGATGGTGGCGGTCAGTTCGGTACGGACGTCGACATCCTTGGGCAGAACATCGCTCTCCGCGGGAACCAGCAACACGTCATCGAAGGTNNTCGGGAGATTAGCCGAGCGCAGGGCGTTCATTCAAGTGCGGTTTGCAACAGCCCGCTTTGCAGCGCCCCCCCGGATCAGCCCCAAGAGCTATCCCGGCTTTCTCTCGCGTCAAGGAACGGCCTCGACCCGTTCCGCGCCAGACAGGGTGCTGACAGTCCTCGTGGTCCGCGCGTTTCAAGGCGGCCGCGCGTCGACGCGGCCGACCGCGAGAAGGATGCCGAAGATGATGGCCTCGGGCCGCGGTGGACAGCCCGGAATGAAAACGTCCACCGGCAGGACCTCGGCCACACCGCCCGCGCTGGCATAGCCACGCCCGACGATGCCCCCGGAGCAGGCGCAGGCGCCGACCGCGATCACCACCCGGGGCTCCGGGACCGCCTCGTAGGTCCGGCGGGCGGCCAGTTCCAGATTGCGGGTCATGGGCCCCGTGACGATCACGCCATCCGCGTGGCGAGGCGAGGCCACGAAGTCGATGCCGAGCCGTCGGACGTCGTAGACGGGATTGAGCAGCGCGGCCAGCTCCCAGTCACAAGCGTTGCACGATCCCGAATCCAGGTGGCGCAACTGCAGCGAGCGACCCAGGGTGCGCCGGATCTGCTCGGACACGTGTCCCCCGGGCGACGGGGCCGGCAGCACTATCGCCCGGCCGTCGGCATCCGGCTCAACCTCCACCACCAGGCTCCAGCGCTTGCGTGCGCCGATTTCGACCTGGCGTCCCAACTCGATAGCACCGTCCATCGAAGCTTCGGCGCAACGGCCGCAATACAGGCAGCGTGCCCGATCGATCGCGTATCGCGACTGCCCCGGCCCGCCGGTAATGGCGCCCGAGGGGCAAACCGAAGGGGACGGCAGCGCGGCGATCACACTCCCCGGCCGAACCCGCGGCGCGCCCCGGAAGCGCTCGGGCGGCTGCGCCGGCTCGTCAGGGTAACGAATCGTCACCACCCCAGTTCGCAAACTTCGTAGAAGGGCAGTCAGCATGAAAGGGCTTTCACGGCTTCCTTCATCGGTCGGTGCACGAGTAGCAAAGCTCGAAGCTCTTGTTGACCAAGGGGAAGTCGGGAATGATTGAGCTTTGCGCTGCGAGCGGAACAGCGGGCCAGTTGGCGTAGCTGGCCGAGCGCAGATGGTACCGGTCGACGAGGCCGGCCGCATCGGAGCGCAACCAGTGGATCGCGGCGCCTCGGGGCGATTCGATGGCCGCCAGGCCGATTCGCCAAGGGGGCATGGTCTCGGGCATCGGCGCGCGCAGCAAACCCGACGGCACGTTCGCCAGCAGGGCGAGGATGAGCCGCATCGATTCGCGGGCCTCGGCCGCGCGTACCTTGAGACGGGCGTGCACATCGCCGTCGGGGTCGGTCGCAACCAACACATTCAGACCACTCTGGCTCGCATAGGCGCCATGTGGGTGATCGCGCCTGGCATCCCGGTCGACGCCGCTGGCGCGCGCGCCCACCCCGGTCACTGCCAGCGCAACCGCATCCTGCAAAGGCAGACAACCAGTAGTGTCCAACCGGTCGGTCACCGACGGGTTGTTCTCGATACGTTCCATCAGGCTTGCCAGCGCCTCTGCGGTGGCGGCCAGCGCGCCTTCCAACGAGCGCGCTGTCTCGGGCGAGAGATCCAGGCGCACCCCGCCCGGCACGAGCAGCCCGCGCAGAAATCGGTGACCGGTGAAACGCTCACCGATCTGCTGGAGCGTTTCTTTCATGCGCAAGCCGGCCGAAGTTCCGTAGTGGTAGCTGGCCCCGGCGGCGATGTTGCCGATGTCGCCCACGTGGTTGTACAGACGCTCAAGTTCAAGAGCCAGGGTGCGCAGCACGCGCGCTCTGGCTGGCACCTCGATCCCGACGATCTGTTCTGCCGCCTCGCAAAACCCGAGCCCGTGCGCAGCCGAGCACACCCCACACATGCGCTCGGCGACATGGAAGGCATCGACCACGTTCATCCCTTCCGTGCGCTTTTCCAGGCCCCGATGAGTATAGAAAAGGCGGGCTTCGAGGTTCAGGATCGATTCGCCCACCGTGCTGAAGCGGAAGTGCCCGGGTTCGATGATGCCGGCGTGAATCGGGCCCACCGGCACCTCCAACACACCCTCACCCTCGACCAGCAGATGCGGAAATTCCTCCCCCTGCTCTACCGGGGGACGCTGCCCGGCCGCGAAGCTCTTGCGCAGCGGGTACAGCCCCTTGGGCCAGCCGTCGTGGACGACCAGCGGACGCGGGTCGGGGTGCCCGGAAAACACAATCCCGAACAGATCCTGTGCCTCGCGTTCGTGCCAGTTGGCGGCAGGAACTTCGACCGCAATCGACGGCAACTCGATTCTGGCGGGCTCGAGCGAGGCCACCAGGGTTACGAAGACGTCAGGCAAGGGGCGCGGACTCTGCGAGGCCGGCTCAAAGACGTAGCGCACTTTGAGATCCCGCTCGGCGGTCGCCTCCTCGTCGGTTGCGACCAGCGTCGCCAGCGCCATGCCGGCCGCGCACAACTCCGCCACCGCGGCCGGCACGTCCTCGGCACAGTGTAGGCGCGCGGTGAGATCCTGCGGTCGCGGGCCGCTGTCGACGCTGGCCCAGCTTGCCAGCCGCTGCTTCAGCCCTTCCAGGGTCGGCCGGGTGTCAACCAACGATGATCTCCGTCGCGCGCACCAGCACGCGGTCAAGCCCGGCAGGCAAGTACACGCCCAGCAACACCATCACCGCGACCAGCAACAGCATTCCCACAAGGGGCAGGGCCGGCTCGCGCTCGCGGCTTGCGCTCGCGGGCGCGGTGCCGAAGACCATCTGCCCCACGTGATGGGTGAGACCGGCGAAGATAAGCACGACCATGACGAGAAACACCGCCACTATCACGTACCGGCCCGCCGCGAGGCCCGCCTGGATCACCATCAACTCGCTGATGAAGATGGAGAAGGGCGGCGTACCGGCCAACGAAAAGGCGCCCATGAGCAAGAACGTTCCGGCCAGCGGGGCGATCCCCAGCAATCCCCGTATCGTGCGCATGTCGCGCGTGCCGTAACGACCGATGGCGTCGCCGGCGATGAGGAAAACCAGGGCCTTTGTCACTCCGTGGTTGATCACGTGCAGAAGGGCGCCGTAGGTGCCAAGCCGCCCGCCGAAACCCAGGCCGAGCGCGATGATCCCGACGTGCTCGACGCTGTGATAGCCGAGCAGGCGCTTGAGGTCGTGCTGGGCGAGAATGAACGGGCTCGCCACCACCACGGACATCAGGCCGAAGATCAGCAACAGCCCCTGGCTGAATTGGGGACCACAGGCGGCGCGCGCGATGGTGTGGAAACGGATGATCCCGAACAGCGCGCACTTGATGAGAGCGCCCGAAAGCAAAGCCGACACTGGCGTCGGCGCCTGGCTATGCGCATCGGGCAGCCACATGTGAACCGGGGCGAGACCGGCCTTGGTGCCGTAGCCCACCATCACGAATATGAATCCGATGCGGACGATTCCGGGGTCGAGGCGGGGTGCAATGGCCACGATGCTGGACCAGTTCATCGCGCCCGCGAGAACCCCGCCCTGAGCGTGCGCAGCGGCGCCGTACACCAGCACCGTCCCGAACAGCCCGAACGAGATGCCGATGGTGGTCACGATGATGTACTTCCAGGCCGCCTCCAGCCCGTGTTTGTCGCCGTGAAAACCCACCAGCAGGGCAGAGGTGATGGTCGTACCCTCCATGGCGATCCAAAGGATGCCCAGATTGTCCGCCAGCACCGTCACCAGCATGGTGGCAATGAAGCCGTGCACGAGCGCGTAGTAGTAGCGCAAACGCTCCGCGCGCATCTGGCCACGGGCCAATTCCTGGCGCATCCATCCCACCGTGGTGATCGACACCGACACCGCCAACAGACCAATGAGGACCAGGAACAGCACTGCCACATGGTCGGCACGAAAGATCCCCAGTGCGCTGATGTGACCGCCCTGCACGACCCTGCCGGTGATGGCCAAGCTCAAACCCAGCACGGCCAGTGAGCCCGCCACATCGAGTGTCGCCAGCACCCGCCGGTCGCGCACCAGCAGCATGCCCAGTCCGACGACGAATGAGAGCAGGGGAGTGACCCAGAGGAGGCTGGAAGTCGTCATCAGCCCCTCAAGTTCTCCAGGTCAGCGATGTCGGTATCCACGCTGGATCGCACACGCAGCACCAGGATGCCCATCACCAACGCGCCCAGGACCACGTCGAGGATGACGCCGATNNAAGATGCCGTTCTCCGAGGCGAACAGGCCCACCATCTGGACCAGCGCCTTTCTTCGCGAGGCCATCACCAGCACGCCGAGAAGAATCAGAGCGATGCCCACCGGCAATGCGTTGCCGGTGATCGCCTGCCGCACAGGTCCGAGCGAGGCGCCGAGGTGAAAGGCCAAGACCACAATGCCCGCGGCAAGCGCCAGAGTAGCGTTGATGGGGATCACAGGCTCGATCTCGCGCGGAATCTGCAGTCGCCGCACCACCCAGATGAGCAGCCAGGGCAGAAGGATGGCTTTGACCACGATGGTGATACCCGCGATGATCCACAGGTCCGCATTGCCGGTGGCCGCTCCTAGAACCGCGCCCGCGATCCCGAGAAACACCGACTGCATCGCCACCGCGTAGATGGCGCGGAATAGCTGTCCCGAGGCCAGGATGAGCAGCATCGCGAACAGCAGCAGCGCCCCCAGTATGTCGATGAGACGGGTGGCCAACTCGACGCTCATAGGATCCTCAGCGCCAGCGCCAGGAACGCGCACACCAGGCCAAGTCCCAAGAATTGCGGCACGCGAAAAAAGCGCAGCTTGGCGTAGGAGGATTCAACCAGGCCCAGGAAAGTCGCCAGCGCCAGCACCTTGGCAAGGAAGGCCGCCAGCGCCAGCACCAGCTCTATGGGCGCCGATCCCTGGGCCAGACCCAGCGGGAAGAACAGCGCGGCCACCAACGTCAGGATCACGATCTGCTTGGTGTGCGTGGCCAGCAAGATGCAGGCCAGGCCAGGGCCGGAGTGCTCGAGCAGCATGCCCTCGTGGAGCATGGTCAGTTCTAGGTGCGTGTCGGGATTGTCCACGGGAATGCGGCCGGTCTCTGCCAACGCCAGCACCAGCATGGCGAAGAGCGCCAGCAAGTCCGGCGCTTGCCACGACAGCGCCGCCAGCGTCCCGCGCCGCGCAGCCAGTTGCACGAGATCAGTGGTCCCGCCTGCCACAGCGACAGAGAAGACAGCCATCATCAGGGCTGGTTCGACCAGCAGACCGACGGTCATCTCGCGCGAGGCGCCCATTCCCCCAAAAGCCCCGCCCGCATCCAGCGCCCCGATCGCACACAGAAAGCGGGCCAGCGCCAGCAGCGCCAGCAGCAGAATCGCGTCTCCCAGCGGCAGCAGCACAGGTCCCGAGGACGCCCACAACACGGGCAACATGACCGTCGTGGTAGCGGTGGCGGCCAGAACCAACACCGGAATCGCGCGAAAGAACGGGCTGGCAGAATCGCTTTGCACCGTCCCTTTGCACAGCAGCTTGGCCAGATCGCGGTACGGCTGCCACAGGCTCGCCCCTTGTCGGCACTGCAGGCGCGCCTTCAGCTTCTGGATGAAGCCCGTCACCAAGGGCCCAAGCAGGACAAGAAGCCCCGCCTGGGCCACGATTTTTCCGATGCGTGCTGCGTCCCCCATCGCTCATGCTCTCGCAAACAACAGCAGCGCGATCACCAGGGTGACCAGCACGAAGGCAATGTAGCCATGAATGCGCCCAGTGCTGTGCGCACGAATGGCTTCCGCCGTCGCCGTGATCCAGCGCTTGAGTCGCGCGTAGACCATGGTTTCCGCGAGATCGACGACCTCGCCGGTGTAGCCAAGGTGGCGGACCACATAAGGCGACGGCCCGGTCTCCTTGGCGATCGCGCGACGGGGACGGTACACCGCCGCGAAGATCAGACGCAGCGGCTTGGCGAACGCGGTCGCAGTGTAGTCGAAGCGGCTGCTGGGGGTCATCCCGCAGGTCCATGTCGGGGCCAGCCGGCGCGGCGCCCGGCGCGGCCAGCCGCGCACGGCCCAGGCCACAGCGGCCAGCACGGCGAACAAGGACGCGACCGCTGTCATCGAAATGGAGGTCGCCTCCAGGCCGGACGCGGCGCCGGTTCCCGAGAGCACCAGCGGTCCGCGCGCGGTGACGACCAAGCTCGCGCCCAAGCCACCCAGCAGTTCCTGGGTGGGTCCGTCGAGCAGGCGCATCGCGTACCCGGGTGCCAACCCGAGCGCCACGCACGCCCCGGCGAGCAGCAGCATCCCTGCGATCATGGGAGCCGGCGACTCAGTAGCCCGCTCGGCATGAATTGATCGTGGTCGGCCCAGAAAGGTGACGCCGAATGCTTTGGCAAAGCACGCCGCCGCCAGTCCGCCGGTCAACGCGAGCATCGAAGCGGCAACGCCCGCCAGCAGCCCCGAGGCGCCGCCCAGCGTGGCTCCGCCCAGCAGCAGGGCCTGGAAAGTCATCCACTCACTCACGAACCCGTTCAGGGGTGGCAACGCCGAGATGGCCACCGCGCCGAGGAGAAACAGCCACGCGGTCCATGGCATGCGCCGCGCGAGTCCACCCAGCTCCTCCATGTTGCGGACTCCGGTGCGGCTGATCACGCTTCCCGCGCCTAGAAACAGCAGCCCCTTGAATGCCGCATGGTTTAGCGTGTGCAACAGCGACGCTGCCAAGGCCAGCGTGGCCAGCGATTCGGTCCCGCGGCCGTGGCCAAGCAGCATGGCAATCCCTGCGCCGATCAGGATGATGCCCACATTTTCCACGCTGTGGAACGCGAGCAGGCGTTTGATGTCGTGCTGCTGCAACGCCAGCAGCACACCCATCACGGCCGAGACTGTCCCGAGCAGGAGCACAGTCCAGCCCCAGGACGCAGGCAGCGGGCCGTAAGCGGGCGCCAGAATGTCGAAGCCGAAGCGAAAGATGCCGTACAGAGCCACCTTCAGCATCACTCCTGACATGAGCGCCGAGGCATGACTGGGCGCCGCGGGATGGGCCTTGGGCAGCCAGACGTGCAGCGGCACCACACCCGCCTTGGCGCCAAAACCGATCAGGGCGAGCACGAAGAGAGCCGTGCGCGTGGAAGTCTCCAGGCCGCGCGCCGCCGCACGAAGCGAGTCGAAGTCGAAGCCATGCCCGCGTTCCGCCAGGGTGAGGAATACCACAAGCAACGCAGCCGTCCCCGCGTGTGCCATCACCAGATAGAGGAGGCCAGCGCGCGTATTCTCCTCGCTGCGCGTATCGCTGACCACCAGGGCGTAGCTCGCCAGGGTCATTCCCTCCCAGGCCAGCAAGAACGTGAGGCCATCACCGGCGCAGCACACGGCAGCCATGCACACGACGAACACACCCAGCGCGAACGTCTGGACGACCTGGGCGTGCGCGTGCGCGGCAAGGTACGACGGTCCATACAGCGCCGCAGCCGCTGCGACCAGGCTGACCACCAGAAGGAAAAAGGCCGAGAGGCCATCCACACAGAGCCCCATCTGCGCGAACGGGAACAGCCGGGGAAGCGGCACATACAACGTTCCCGCGTCTCCCGTGAGGACACCGAACGCGACCGTTGCTCCCGCTGATGCGCCAGCCAGGATCAGCATGTGTCCTAACCAGACAGCGACGCGAATCAAGGGTCGACATCCGTCCATTACGACGCGGCCATCGTACTCCCCCGTATCCGCAAGTCCAGCGGCGCCTGTGGACCTCGCCGAGGAGGCGGCGCTAATTCTTGCCTGGCTTGGCGGGCGTGCAGCTTCTCAGGATCTCCTGCGCCTTGGCTTTGGCCTCGGGCTTCACCCCGGCAAGGGCGGCGAACTTGTCGAGCTCGCCCTTGGCCGCGGCGCAGTCACCGTGGGCCACCAGGACCTTGCCCAGCTCGTAGCGGGCCAGCGCGTTGCTGCCGTCGAGGGCGACTGCGGCTCGGCACTCTTCCTGCGTGCCCTTTGCCTTGATGTCCTTGTCCGTCAGCGCGCGGCAGTAGTCGGCAGCGATGGCAGGGTTCTTCGGTTCCAGTTTGCGTGCCCGCGCCAACGCGTCGGCAGCCGCGGCTGGCTGTCTGCGCCGCATCTCCACCCGTCCCAGTCCGGTCCATGCCGCAGCCAGTTTGGGGTCTGCTCTGGTGGCTCTGTCCAGCGCCTCTCGCGCCTCGTCGTACGCCTTCTTGTCGGAAAGCAAGAGACCCAGGTCGGTCAACGCGGTCGCGTCTCGCGGTGCCAGGCGCGCCGCCTGACGCAGCTCTGTCACAGCGCCATCGATCTCACCCGTCTTGCGTAGCGCCGCGCCCAAGTTGACGTGAAAGCTGGCGTCGTCGGGCCGCAGGCGCACGGCCTCACGGTACGATCTTGCCGCCTCGGCCGGCTTGCCCTGGGCGTCGCGCACGATGCCCAGGTTGAAGTGGGCGTCGGCGTACTTGGGGTCACCACTGACAGCGGCCTGGAGTTCCTTCTCAGCGGCGACCGTCTCGCCCCTGCCCAGCAGCATGGCGCCCAGGTTGTTGCGCGCGGGCGCGAACCGCCCGTCGCGACCGATGGCCTCGCGGTACGCCCTCTCCGCCCCAGCTAGGTCGTGCCTCTTCTCCAGAACCACGCCCCGCAAGTAGTAAGCGCGCGGGTCTTTGGGATCGGCCTTGGCCGCGGCATCGAATGCCTCCAGCGCGCCGGCCAAGTCGCCCGATTCAATCAGCCTTTGCCCTCGGTCCAGTTGGGCCGTCGCGGGATTCGCCTTTTGCGGCCCTGGCGGCACCCCGCCCTGGGCAAGCATGATGATCGCGGCAGCAGCAGCAAGATTGAGCATGGACGCAAGTTCAGCGCCAGGCAGAAGATGTGTCAACGTGAATAGTGAATACGTGAATAGTCGGCAGTGGTGAGGCGTCGTCAGGACCGCGGGCTCGGGCCGCCCGGCGACGCCGACGGCGCGCGGGATGCCCAGCGGGACGGCCCTTGCCGTCGCCACTCGTCGAAGCGGCTCGCCGTGCGGACGCAGCCGACGGTGCAGGTCGCCGCGCACGGCTTCGGTGCGAAGAACTGCTGCCTAAGGTCGTCGAACGTGTAGTCGAGCAGCGGCTTGGTGAAGACGCCCCGCTGCTGCGAGCACCAGTGCACTGCGCCGTGCTCGTCGATGTACAAGTAGCGCGAGCCCGCGCGGCAGTTGAAATCGGCGCGGCCGTCGGTCATGAGCCGGTTGCGGTAGTCGCCCGATTCCTTCCACCGGCCGACGAGCACGCCCTGGATCGCGCGCAGGATCTCGATCTGGCGCTGCGCCAGGGACACCTTCCCGTGGCCGTCGTGGATGATCGACACCCGCGGCTTGAACCCGGCATCGCGGGCGTACTGCGCGACCGCGAGCGCCTCCTCGTCGTTCCCGGCCCCGAGAACGGTGTTCACCTGCACCCGGAAGCGCGCGTGTCGCTCAAGGATCTCAAGCTTCTTGCGCAGGTGGTTCAGGACCTTGACCGTCGTCTCGTTCGGAGTCACCCCGTCGATGCTGATCTGCAAGTGGGTCAGGCCGGCGTCATTGAGCCGGCGGACGATCTCCTCTGTCAGCAGGAATCCGTTCGTGATGATCCAGCGCTCGCGGAACTCGTACGACGACGCGTAGGCCACCAACTCGACCAGGTCCGGGTGTAACAGCGTCTCGCCGCCGGTGAACTCGACGAACCGGCAGCCCAGCGCCGCCAGCTTGTCGACCCACGCCTTGACCGTCGCCGTGGCGACCGGGGCGGAGGTCCGATCGAACTCGTTGCAGTAGCCGCACTTCAGGTTGCAGCGACGGGTGATCACCATCTGGGCCAGGAATGGCCCGAATCGCAGAACGCGCGGCGACAGCGCGCTGGCGCGTCGTCGGCGCCGAGGATCGACGGGGCTCGTCATTGCTCCCCCCTGACTGCTCCGCAATCTAGCGCCGGCAAGCCCGGCCGATCGGGCGACGCTGCGCTTTGCCGCTGTCTACCGGGCTCTCCCCGGCGAATCGGCGCGCCGCTGCCCGCTCCGCAGCCCTTCCACTGTCGCCGTGCTGGCCTCTCCTCCATGGCATCCGCCGTCGGGACATCGCCGAACCGATATTGGTCATTCCGATCCGAGAACCCCGCCCCGCCCGCGCCGCCGCACCCTTGCGCGCGCCTGGACGGCCGGACAGCGCGGCTTTGGCCGCCCGGTTCGCGTGCAGGGGAGTCTGTTCTGACCACAGGCGCAGTCTACCTCATCGCGCTCTCTACGAGAACACGGCCAGTCCCGCCTGCTAGAGCGCCGAACGGTTTGACGGACCGAGTGAAATTGNNGACGAGCAACGAAGGGACGCGACGCAAGTGCGCGATTTCACGACGGGAGGCAAACCGTTCGGCGCTCCAGTTCCCCGAGTCATCGCCGCCCCCAGGTTGCCGGGGCGGCGGGCGAGATGGATGCATCCGACGACGGGCGCGCCTCCCTACCCTTCCCGTGCCGCCGACGTCGGCAGCGCCTTCTTGAGAGCATCTGCCAGCGCGTTCAGGCGCGCCGGATCGGTCAACTTTCCACCTGTTGCAATGTCCCTGACGTAGAAGATATCAGCCACCCGGTCGGCGGCCACGCCCACCCGCGAGCGGTGGATGTCCAGCCCGTGCTCCGCCAGGGTTCGCGTGATGGTGTAGAGCACGCCCGGCTTGTCCTCGGTGAAAATGTCGACCACGGTGAAGACCGCGCTGATCTCATTGTCCACGCGCACCTCGGTGGGGGGCACCTCGGGCTTGGCCCGATCGATGATTGACGGCAACCGCGGCCGCCGCGCCAGCAGCGCCTCGACGGTCACGCGCCCGGCCAGCACGGCTTCCAGGTCGGCCTGGATGCTGGAGATACGGCGTTTGTCGGTCACCGCACCGTCGGGTTCCTTGCGAATGCGGAACACATCCAACGCCTCGCCCTGGCCGCGGCCAGACACCACCTCACGCGAATAGATGGCCGCGTCCAGGATGTCGATGCGGTTGGCAAAGAACACGCCCGCGACCCGGGCCAGCAGGCCGGGCACGTCCGCCGCCACCAACACCAGTTCGGAGGACGTCCCGCGCGGTGAGTGGTTCACTTCCACCGCGCAGGGCCCCTGGCGTCCCAGCGCCAGACGCATGTGCGCAGCGATCCGATCGGCTTCGTTTTCCGTGAAGTAGCGGTCAGGCAGACCGGCATAGAGGTCGGCCAGCGCAGGCCCATCCACCGCGCCGGCGAGCAGCAGCGCCGCCTGCTTCTGTCTTTCGTGCACCAACTCGGCCTGCTCGGCCTGTAGGAGATCCGCGCCCCGGCGCATGAATTTGAGCGTACGTTCGAACAGCTCGGCCAAGAGCTCGCTCTTCCAATGGGTCATGGTCTTGGGACCCGTCGAGGCCAGGTCACAGAAAGTCAGGAGGAAGAGCTGGCGCAGTTTCTCTTCGTTCTCACATCCTCTGGCGAAGTGCGCGATGAGGCTGACGTCTTCCAAGTCGCGGCGTTGCGAGGTTTCGCTCATGAAGAGGTGCTCTCGCACCAAGAACTCCACCAGACGCACGTCTGCGGGAATGAGGCCCAAGCGCGCGGCAATACGTTCGGAGAGCACAGCGCCCTTCTCATCGTGATGCGACCCGAGCGGCTTGCCCACGTCGTGCAACAGCACAGCCACGAACAGGGCTGCCCGCCGCGCAACCGCGGCAGACTCGGCCGACACCTGTGGGTAGTCGCCCGCCATCTCGCCCCTCGCAATGGCCTTCAGGGTGGCCACCGCATAAAGAGAGTGCTGGTCCACAGTGTACACGTGATACAGGTCGTGCTGCACCCGGCCCACCAGCGGCTCCCACTCCGGGATAAGCGCCCCGATCAGTCCCAGGTCGTGCATCTGTTCCAAGCGCGAAGGCGTTCCCGCATCGCGGATGTCGAGCAAGACCTGCAAGAAGCACGCGGCAGATTCCGGATCCTCGCGCAGGGCCGCGCCTCGGCTGGCGGCGTTCTCGGCCACCAGGTCGGCGGTGCGCCGCCCCACAGCCATACTTGATTCAATAGAGATGACAAAAAGTCTAATCATCTCAGACGGTTTGTTCTCGAAGATGATGTTATTCTTTACTTCAAGCGCGCCGTCCGAGATGTCGAAGCTCGGGTCCACCTTGCCGCCCTTGTGTATCTGCATGGTCTGCACATTCGGCTGATGACTGCGGTTTCCAGCGACCCGCAACAGCAGGCGCTCGGTTTCTCGGCTGACCGTGCGTGCGTGCCTCTGAAAATCGTGCATGAGGGCCTCCACCGCAGGTGCCACGGCGGGGCGAACCTCGCCCGGCCCTGATGTGGCGTCGGGGTGAAAGAGCCGCGCAATGCTCTCCTGAAGATCGAAACGAAGCTGCTCCTGGCGCCGGCCAGCAGTCAGGTGCACCGCGGTGCGCACCCGCAGGAACCAATCCCGAGCCGCCTCCATGGCCGCAGCCTGACGGGCCGACATCTCCCCCATGTCATGGAGTTTCTGCGGATCAGCGGTCTTGAAGCGGACTTGGGTCGCCCAACGCCCCACGCAGAGATCACGAATTCCACCCGGGCCGTTCTTCAGGTCAGGCTCAAGCATGAAAATCGTGTCACCAAAACGCGAATGGCGGCCGTATTGCTCCGCACGCAGGCGCGCCACAAAACCGTCCGGCGAGGCCTTGGCTACGCGTGTCTGGTAGCTAGCCAGAAACCGATTCGCCAGGCCTCGGTCGCCAGTCAAGAACCGCGCATCGAGCAAGGCCGTGGCCGCGGCCAGATCAGTGGCTGGCAGGGCCAAGGCATCAGAAACCGAACGCACCGCATGTCCTGCGTCCACCTTGGCATCCCAAAGGGGGACCAGGATGGCGCGGGCCAGGTCTTCCACCGCACCATCAGGCGGCTTCGCGCACAGGAAAAGCAGGTCCAGGTCCGAATAGGGCGCCAACTCGTGCCGGCCGAACCCGCCGGTAGCCAGCACGGCGATCCCCGAAGATGTCCCCTTGCGCACGCGGGCCAGGTGAAAGGCAAGCAGCTCGGCCACGATCGCCTCCACCTCGTGGGACAGCTGCTCGGCCAGCGCCACGCCGGGCTGGCCAATGCGCAAGCCCGCCGCGGCCTGGTCGCGGGCGGCGGCCATGCGGGCAGAAATCCACCTGGCCGTGGGTTGCGGCGACTCAGTCATGGCGTGTGGCGAATCCATACCCGCTCCCCGCTAGAATGTCGACCGGATGAAGCACGGGGTAGCCTCACAGCCCCATCCCAAGGGGCGAGTCTATTCACTTGACAACGCCCCGATGGCGCGAAGAAACGCGATGCTAGCCGTACGGGACGTTGACGGACGGCTTTGGCTGCGGCACCGTATGGCCCATGGCTGAAATCGAGCTCGGTCCCCTCTCTGATCGCCTTGACGATGACGAGATGAAGACGCTACACAAGCTGTTGGCGCAGGCGGGCGCCCGCTTGGGGGCGGGTGACGACCATACCACTCATGCCATCGCCAAACGCCTGTCCGAGGATGCGATGACCGAATTTCTCGACCGTCTGGAAGCCCACGACATGGCGGCTGACATCTATCTGCCGGTAGAGTTCGACGGGCGCCTGCATGTGGGCGACCTGCGGGTGGCCTCCGCTTTTTCGCTGTCCGAGACGCTGGAGGAAATGAAGGAAGAGCTAGCCGTCGAGGACGACGAATTTGAGGAGGAGGACGACGAGGAGGAGGACGACGAGGAAGAGGTGGAGGAGGGCACGGTCATCGAAGCCCAGCTCCGCAACATCTGGCAACTCGTGGTCGACGCCTGTAGCGAGTCGTTGGAGAAGAACATGGTTCTTCACCTGAAGGTTTGAAATGACCGATCTGGTGCTCACCCTCATCGGGCCTGATCGCCCCGGCTTGGTCGAGGCCGTGGCCGAGGTGATCGCTGGCCATGGGGGCAATTGGCTGGAGAGTCGGATGGCTCATCTGGCTGGGCAATTTGCCGGTATCCTCCGCGTCGAAGTCCCGCCCACTCAGGTGGCGCCTCTCTCCGCGGCGTTGGCCGCGTTGCAAGGGCGCGGTCTGCGCGTGATCGCCGAGCCGAGCGACGGCAGCGAGCAACCCGCGACGGACGAGGGGCGCACCATGGAGCTGGAGCTAGTCGGGCTCGACCGGCCCGGGATCATCCGCGAAATTTCGCAGATCCTGGCTCGCAGCGGCGCCAACGTGGAGGAGCTGTCAACCAACCGCTCGAGCGCACCCATGTCGGGCGAGATGCTCTTTTCCGCCAAGACGCGCGTCCGGCTGGCCCCCCACGCCGACGTGGCCCGCCTGCGCGCAGGGCTGGAGCGCATGGCCAGCGACCTGATGGTTGAGATCCGGCTGGTCGAGACAGCGCTGGAAGCCAAGGGGCGCGCCCGCTAGTAGGCCGCTTGCTATCAGGCCGGGTTGGCCGAGATCGACCAGCTTGAAGTTCTCCACGTAGCCAAACTGATCTCCCTTGACAGGCGCGCGGCTTGGCGTACAAGTACCCTCGTTTTCAAGGAAGCACCGTCGATTTCTCTCCAACTCCTACTCTTCTCGATGGCGCTTCTAGCTGGAAGCGCCCTGATAGCAGCAATCCTGGGGCGCAGAGATCGCGCCGCGATGGCGCTCGGCACCACCAGCGCCATCTTGGCTTCGGTGGTGGGCGCCGCAGCTGCGCTGCTCGCCTTGCGCAGTGGCGCCGCGCTGGTCTGGCGTTCTCCGCTCCCGCTGCCGATCGGCGAGTTGCGCGTGGGACTCGATCCCCTGTCGGCGTTCTTCGCCTTGTGCATCTGCGTTGTGTCGGGACTAGCCGCAGTCTACGGCGATGGGTATCTGCGCGCCTACTTCGGCAAGCGACGGGTCGCGCCGGCTGTCGTCTTCTTCAATCTGCTGCTGGCAGCCATGCTGGGCGTGGTGCTGGCGCGCGATGGAGTGTTGTTCCTGCTTGCGTGGGAAGCCATGTCCCTCGCGTCGTTCTTCCTGGTGACCTTTGACCACGACCGCGACGATGTCCGGCGCGCGGGTACGACCTATCTCATCGCATCCCATGTCGGCGTGATTCTGCTCTTCGTCCTGTTCGCCCTGCTGGCACGCACGGCCGGCGCCTTCGACTTCGCTGCCATGAAGAAGATCGGGGCTACCGCGGCGGGACTGGGCAACATTGCGTTCCTGCTCGCCTTGGGCGGCTTTGGTACCAAGGCCGGTTTCTGGCCCGTCCACACCTGGCTGCCAGACGCTCACCCGGCCGCGCCCAGCCACGTCTCGGCGGTGATGTCGGGCGTGATGATCAAGATGGGGATCTATGGTCTGCTTCGCGTCCTGTCCTTTCTTGGATCGCCTCCCGCATGGTGGGGCACGGTTCTGCTGTTGGTCGGCGCGGTCTCTGGAGTGGTGGGCGTGCTTCACGCGCTGGCTCAGCACGACCTCAAGCGGATGCTCGCGTATTGCAGCGTCGAGAACGTCGGCGTCATCGCTCTCGGAATCGGGCTCGGCCTGATGGGCCAGCACTATGGGAACTCTGCCTTGGCCACGCTCGGCTATGCCGGTGCGCTCTTGCATACGCTCAACCACGGTCTATTCAAGGGGCTGCTTTTTCAAGGCGCCGGCAGTGTGCTGCACGGTTCGGGCACGCTGCAAATCGAGTCACTGGGCGGGCTCTACCGAAGGATGCCGACGACCGGGACGGCATTTCTCGTCGGTTCGGTCGCCATCTGTGGCTTGCCCCCGCTCAACGGCTTCGTCAGCGAGTGGCTCATCTTCCTGGGTGCTTTCCGCGGCGGGGCCACCCTGCCCACGGCCGGCGCCGTGACGGTGCTCGTCACGCTGCCGGCTCTGGCACTCATCGGCGGCCTGGCGGCGGCCTGCTTCGTCAAAGTATTTGGAGTGGTGTTTCTGGGTGAGCCGCGCAGCGATGACGCCCGGCACGCGCACGAAGTCGGCCTTGCCATGCGTGCGCCCATGCTTGCCGCGGCCCTGGCTTGCCTGGCCATCGGGATGTGGCCCGCCGGCGCGATCGCCCTGGTGGCGCCCGCGGCCGTCAGCCTGAGCCGAGCGGCCATGCCCGCCGACCTGGGCCCGCTCTTCAACATCAGCCTGCTGGCCACGGTTCTGGTCGCCCTGATCGCCGCGCTGGCTTGGCTGCGAGCCCGGCTGCTCAGAGCGCGCCCCGTCGGCCACGCCGCGACCTGGGGCTGCGGATACCCCCACGCGACACCGCGCATGCAGTACACGGCCACATCGTTCGCGGACCCCGTGCTCGCGCCCTTCTCCAGCGCCCTGCAGATCCGAACCCGCGGCGGACTGCCGGACGGGATCTTTCCCACCCGGGCCCATTTCGAAAAGCACGTGGGCGACATGGCGGGCGAACGCGTGCTGGTGCCGGCCTGGCGCCACTTTCTGCAGACAGCCCGTCGTCTGAAAGTGATCCAGCACGGTCGCATGCAGCTCTATCTCGTCTACATCCTGGCAACCCTGGTGGCGCTGGTGCTGTGGCAACTGTCCGGAGCGATGAGGCGCTGACATGGCGGCGCTCATCCTTCACCTGTCCCTCTTGCTCGCGCTGCCGCCCCTGCTCATCGGCATCATCACCCGCACCAAGTCCTGGTTTGCCGGCCGCAAGGGGCCGCCGCTCTGGCAGCCGTACCTTGATCTGTGGAAGCTTCTGCACAAGGGCGCGGTCTACAGCCGGACCACGACTTGGATCTTCCGCGCCGGTCCCATCGTGACCCTGGCTGCCGTGCTGACCGCAGGGCTTCTGACTCCACTTTGCGCTGCGGCCTCACCGCTTGGCTTCTCCGGCGATGTGATTCTCTTCGCTTACCTACTTGGACTTGGCCGTTTCTTCACCATGGCCGCCGCGCTCGACACCGGCTCTAGCTTCGAGGGCATGGGTGCCAGCCGCGAAGCCGCCTTCTCCGCGCTGGCAGAGCCGGCGCTCTTCCTGGCGCTCGCCATCGTGTGCATACCCGCGGGCAGCGTTTCGTTCGCCGAGGCGTGGGCTTCGCCGTGGCAGACCTGGGGGCCCGCCCACCCGGCCCTGCCTGCGGCCGCAGTGGCCCTGTTCGGCGTGCTCCTGGCCGAGAACTCGCGCATACCCGTCGATGATCCGACGACCCACCTGGAACTGACCATGATCNNGAGGTGATGGTGCTGGACCACGGCGGTCCGGACCTCGCCTTCGTGCTCTACGGCAGCGCGATCAAGCTGTTTCTCTTCGCCGGCTTGCTGGTGCACATGGTTCTTCCGGTTCCGCCGGCAGGGGGCGCGCTGGGCGCGGCCGTCTTCGTGGCCGGGGCCGCCGCCGTGGCCGTGCTGGTGGGCATCGTCGAATCGGTAACCGCCCGCATCCGCCTGCTGCGGGTGCCGCAGCTTCTGGTCGGGGCCTCAGTGGTCGCGGCCCTGGGGTTGGCGGTGGTCCTGTATCGAGGCAACCCATGACCGGATACGCTGATTTCCTTCTGCTTGCGGTACTCGCACTTGACCTCTACGTCGTCTACACCAGTCGTCTGGCGGGGTGCGTGCGCGCCTCGGCACTGCAGGGCGCGGCGCTGGCATTGCTGCCCGTGGTGCACTACCTGGAAACGCCTTCGGCCCATCTGACCCACGTTCTGGTCATGTCGGCCAGCGCGCTAGCCTTCAAGGCAATCTTCATTCCCCGCATGCTCATGCGCGCCCTGCGCGACGCTGGCGTGCGCCGTGACGTCGAACCCTTCGTCAGTCTGCACCTTTCCGTGTTGCTGGCTGGCGTCCTGGTCGGGATATCGTTCTGGCTGGCCACGGTACTGGCCCTGCCACCCTCCGGAACCACGCGCCTGTTTGTGCCCACCGCCTTCGCCACCTTCCTCATTGGCTTCTTCGTACTGGTCAGCCGGCGCAAGGCCATCACGCAAGTCATCGGCTACCTGCTCATCGAAAACGGCGCCTATGTCTTCGGCCAGAGCCTCGCCGCCCAGATGCCTTTCGTGGTTGAGCTGGGTTTGCTGCTCGATCTGCTGGTTGGGGTCTTCGTTATGGGCATCGTGATCCTCCAGATCAACCGCGAGTTCGATCACATCGACGTGGATCAGCTCAATCTGCTCAAAGGCTGACCATGGTCCAACCGGCTCTGCTCTTGGTCGTTGTGCTGGCTTTGCCGGCCGCCGGCGCGGGGCTGTGCCTGCTCCTGCCCTCAGCACGCGCTGTCCTCGCGGTGCTCACCGCGGGCGTGCTCGCGACCGGGTTGGCCGCAGCTTGCCTGGCTGCCGCGGTGTTTGGCGCTGGGCCCTTGAACGCGGTCGGCGGCTGGCTGTTTGTCGATGCGCTGTCCGCGTATCACCTGCTCCTCCTGACGCTGGTTTTTGTCCTGAGCACGGTGTTTGCGAGTGGCTACTTCCGCCACGGTGCGCATGCCCTGGACCGTCGGACCGCGCGTCGTTTCGGCGCCTTGTGGTTCGGCTCGCTGACGGCCATGACCTTGGTGCTTGTATCCAACCACCTCGGGCTGATGTGGGTTGGCATCGAGTCGACCACCCTGGTGACGACCTTCCTCATCGGACTTCACCGCTCACGCGAGTCGCTGGAGGCGACCTGGAAGTACTTGGTGATCTGCTCGGTCGGCATCGCCATCGCCTTCATGGGCACGCTGCTGGTGGGCGCCTCGGCCACACGCGCCCTGCCTGTGCCGTCCGAGGCCATGCTATGGACGCGGCTGCGTGAGGTGGCGCCCCTGCTCGATCCCGCGCCGCTCAAGGTCGGGTTCCTCTTCCTGCTCGTCGGCTACGGGACCAAGGTCGGTCTGGCGCCCATGCACACCTGGCTCCCCGACGCCCACAGCCAGGCTCCCGCACCCGTGTCAGCCATCTTTTCCGGCGTGATGCTGAACACCGCCCTCTACTGCATCATGCGCTATATCCCGGTGGTCGAGGCAGCCACGGGTGGGACAGGTTGGTCTCTGCGGCTGCTCGCCCTCTTCGGCGTTGTTTCCATGGTGGTCGCTGCGGCCTTCATTCTCTTCCAGCGCGACGCCAAGCGTATGCTCGCGTATTGCAGCGTCGAGCACTTGGGCATCATTGCCGTCGGCCTGGGACTCGGCGGATTGGGCACCTTCGCGGCTCTGTTCCATGCCGCGAACCATTCGCTGGGCAAGTCCGTGGGGTTCTTCTGCGCAGGCCGACTGGGCCAGGTCTACGGAACCCATGAGATGAGGTCTCTAAGAGGCACGCTCCGTGCGGCGCCGCTTTGGGGTACTGGCCTTCTGCTTGGCCTTCTGGGCCTCATCGGTGTGGTGCCGTCGGGCACCTTCATGAGTGAGTTGCAGACCGTGAAAGCGGCGGTGGACGCGCGCTCCACCGCGGTCCTGGTCGTCTTTCTAGTAGCGGCCGGGACGGCCTTCATCGGTATGTTCGGCCACGCCATGGCCATGGCCTGGGGCCAGCCTCCCCGGCAAGGCATGGCTGAGAAGGCCGGGCTCCTCGACCGAGCCGTGGTGGTGCTGCCGCTGGCCCTGCTGGCGCTTCTCGGCTTGTGGATGCCCGAGCCCTTGCGCGACATATTGGAACAGGCCGCCCGCATTGTGAGGCCGATGCCCAGATGAGCAGCGACGCGAGCATGGCCCTGCCCTGCAGATTGACAGCGCCGGTGCGCACAGCCCGCAACGGCGAAGCCGTGCCACGAAACGATGTCCCCTTGGTATCGATGGACGACTTTCGGCGGGCGGTTTTGAGTGCGTGCTCGGCGAAGGCGCGGTTGGCGGCGCTGACGGTGCTGCCTGGCCTGGGGCCAGGCCGCATCGTGCTCGCTGTGCTCGCCGACGACAAGAGCCAGCTCCTCGGCCTGCTCGGCACTGCGGTTCCTCTCGACAATCGCTACCCGGCGCTGACGCCACAACTCGTCCAGGCCCAGGCCTTCGAACGTGAGATCTTGGAAGAGCACGGAATTGTTCCCGAAGGCCATCCCTGGCCCAAGCCTCTCCGCCGCCACGCCGATCTAGAAAGTCCCTCCGACCGACCCCCGGATCCTGATCCGTATCCCTTCTTTCGGGTCGAGGGCCCGGGAATCCATGAAGTGGCCGTGGGGCCAGTACACGCGGGCATCATCGAGCCCGGCCACTTCCGCTTCCAGTGTCACGGCGAGACCGTCCTGCACCTGGAGATCCAGCTCGGCTACCAGCGCCGGGGCGCCGAAGCCTTGTTGCTCCGCTCGTCGCCTGCGCGCCGCATGGTCATCGCCGAGACCATGGCCGGTGACACCAGCGTCGGGCATGCCCTGGCGTACAGCATGGCGCTGGAAGCCCTGACAGGCACCGCGCCGCCGCCGCAAGCCGAGGTTGTGCGAGGCATCGCGCTGGAGCTGGAACGACTGGCCAACCACGTCGGCGATCTCGGCGCCCTGTGCAACGACGTGGGCTACCTGCCCGGCGCCTCCTGGTTCGGCCGCCTGCGCGGCGAGTTTCTCAATCTCTCGCTGGAACTATGTGGCAGCCGCTTCGGCCGCGGCCTGATCATCCCGGGCGGCGTACGTTTCGACTTGCCGGCTGCTGGCCGCGAGACCTTTCTGGCGCGCCTGCAAGCCGCGGACACCGATCTGCGCCATATCGCGGACGTCGTGTTCCAAACCCCGGCCGTGGTGTCACGCTTCGAGGGCACCGGCGTGGTGACAGCCGCCCTCGCCGAAACGCTGGGCTTGGTTGGCGTCGTGGCCCGCGCCAGTGGCTGCGACGTCGACGTGCGGCGCGACTATCCCGTGGGGGTCTTCCGTCGGACCAGCATCGAGTCCGGTGCGGCTTCGTCGGGCGGGGTGATGGCGCGCGCACAGATCCGGCGGCGCGAGGCTGCGTCCTCGATTGCCTTCGTTCGCCAACAGGTCGAGACGTTGTTCGACGGAGCACGCAGCGTCGCCCTCGGTGATGCCCGCCCGCACGCGCTAGCGGTCGCTCTGGTCGAGGGCTGGCGGGGCGAGATCCTGCACCTCGCGGCTACCGACGACAAGGGCCGGCTCGCCGCGTACAAGGTTGTCGATCCGTCATTTCATAACTGGCTGGGCCTAGCCATGGCCCTGCGGGGAGGCCAGATTTCCGACTTCCCGCTTTGCAACAAGAGCTTCAACTTGTCGTATGCGGGGCACGATCTCTAATGCGCCGTCTTTGGGAACGACTTCGGCAAGGCTACCGGACGATTGATTTTCCCAAGGGGCACACCGAGCTACCGCCGCGATTCCGCGGCCGGCCCCTGGTGGATCCCTCTCGGTGCAAGGCAGGCTGTGGTCGTTGTGCGGACGCCTGCCCAACCGCTGCAATCAAGACCGATCCCCTGCGTCTGGACCTGGGCGCGTGCCTCTTCTGTCCTGCCTGCTCCGAGACATGTACCCAATCGGCCATCACCTTCACCAACGACTTCCGCCTGGCCTCACGCACGCGGGACGACCTGGTGCTTTCCGGCCACGAGATGCGACTGGCCGCCAGACTCGACCGGAAGGTGCGCAGGATATTCGGTCGCTCTCTCAAACTGCGCCAGGTTTCTGCTGGTGGCTGCAACGCGTGCGAGGCCGACCTCAACGTCACCGGCATCGTGGTGTTCGACATCGGTCGTTTCGGGATTCAATTCGTGGCCTCGCCTCGCCACGCTGACGGCCTTGTGATCACGGGGCCGGTCACCGCCAACATGGCGCTAGCCTTGCGCGAAACCTACGCCGCCGTGCCCGAACCCAAGTTGGTGATCGCCGCTGGTGCCTGCGCCATCAGCGGAGGCCCCTATGCCGGATCATCCCTCTGTACGGACGGCATCCCGGTCGACATTCCTGTAGATCTCTACCTTCCCGGCTGTCCACCCCACCCCCTTACCATTCTCGACGGCTTGCTCCGTCTCTTGGGCCGCATCGAATAGTCACCGATGCTATCCGGATGTTCAGGTATGGAACAATACCAGTTTCCTTTCTGTGGACGGCGCACGATCAAGCGGCGTGCTCGACAGGCCCGGCGATAGGCTTGCCGCTTTCTGCTGGGTTTGTGCTAGATACGCGGCGAGGAAGTCCGGTGCCGTGGCCAAGTGGTAAGGCAAGGGTCTGCAAAACCCTCATTCCCCGGTTCAAATCCGGGCGGCACCTCAGAAAAAGTGACGGGGATCACACCCCGCGCCCACCCATCCGTGGGCGTCTGTCACGACCCTAATCGTAGTGTGCTGGCGCCGCTCCCTGGCTATACTGGACTAGTCTGTTTCTCGATACTTGCTCTCCAGCAGAAAAATGGCTCGTACATCCGCAGCGCTACTCGTCGACTCAGACCTCAAGGGGCTCGAATCACTTGTCTACGGCTTCCAGGGCGTCGACTGGCGCAGCACCGCGTGCCCCGCCCCGGAAACAGCGCTCTTCTTGGTCAAGGCCTCTGCCGCGGACATCCTGGTAGTTGCCGCGCGCGAGCCGCACGAAAAGACGTTGACGCTGCTTCGCCAGCTCCGTTCCAACGAAGAAACCCGCACCCTGCCCTTGTTGGTCATGGGCCCTGCCAGTCTGCGCCCCAGCGTGATCGATTGTGGGTCGATCGATTTCTTGCCCACGCCGGTCTTCGTGCGCGACGTGATCACGGCCAGCCGAATTCTCGTCTCGCTGGCCACCCAGCGTGCGCACGAGCATGGCCGCGAGCCAAGAATCGACGGCAGCCTAGCCGACTTTGGATTCTTCTCGATCATCCGCGTGATGAGTGGACTGCTGCGTTCGGGGGTGCTGCAAGTCAACCGCGGGAATCGCCGGGGCGAGATCCTGTTTTCCGAGGGCGAGATAGCCGGAGCCCAGGTGGGCTCGCTGCAAGGCCAACCCGCGATCCACCAACTTCTGCTGTGGGAAGATGCCAAGATCGAGTTGCGCTTGCGCGCCGTGGCCCGACGGACACAGTTCAACCGGCGATTCGACGAGATCATGGACGAAGCAGAACGCTTCGTTCGCGACTACGCCCACGCCATCCAAGGCATCGGACCCTCCTCGTCGGTGTACGAAAAAAACGAAGCAGGGCTAACAAGTACCGCGGGATCGGTGCCTTCCGATGTCACGCCCGTGCTCCGTTTGTTCGACGGACGGCGTACGCTGACCGACATCATCGACGACAGCCCCTTCCGTGTCTTCGACACCGTGCGGATACTCACCCGCTTGGTGGATGTCGGGGTTCTGACCCGACGGAAGCCGCTGGACAAGACATCCACGCCCACTGCTCCCTTGCAGAGGTTCTGGGAAACCGCCCGCATAGTGAGCCCGCCGGACAGCGTCGCACCCGCCCCGTCGCCGAAGCCGGCTTCCGAACGTATCGGTCGAATCGACAGCCGAATTGGCGAGCCGAATCGCCGCGAGGGTCAACGTCGCGCGCCGGCTGACACGCCTGTCCGCGGCACGCCCATGGTCGGCACCGTGGCTACCCGGACACCCGCATCCGGTGCGCCTGAGACCGCGTCTGTCGCAGCGCCTGTCGTGCAGGCCACAGATGCAAGCAAGGCCAGGGCCTCCGGCACCATCGACCTTCGCGCAGCAGGCGATCGACGTCAGGCCAAGACCGATAGGCGCACCCGGCCCTCGGTTACCATCGACGTGGGTCTCGTGGAGGCTGCCACCTCGCCAACCCCAGCAGCCCCTCAGGTCGAAACCTCGGCCACGCCCGCCCAGTCTTCGACGCGCGCCGGTCGTGTGACGGGCACGATGCAGGTGGCACTCTCGTCGGGCCACCGAGGCTCGGCCGCGATCCCGCAGACCGCGGGTGGCGGTGTTTCGGTCGAGATCGATCCTGGGCTTGCGTCCGAGGCCGGCTTGGGCGCCAAGCAAGAGGCTCCGGTCGCGTCACTCCCGCAGTCGCCTGCACCGGCTGCGGACCCCGCGCCTGCGAAAGCCGGGGCTTCCAGGACCGGCGCCAACCCTGTCCCGGTCGCCCCCCACAAGGCTGCGGCCCCCTCTGTCGCGGGGCGCGCTCCAGCTTCATCGCATGACTCCGAGGCGCCCGCTGCCGGCGGGTCGGCGTCAGCCGCCGCAACACGAGGCGATGGACCCCGCACCGCCAGGGTGACAGGCACCCTTTCCATCGCTCCGTCGCAGCGATCTGCCGTGGCAAAGACCACGGGCAAGGGCGCTTCCGTCCAGCTCGATCCTGTCTTGATGGCCGAGTTGGGCCGACTGGAAAAGGCTACGACACCCGTCGGTCTCCCGGAGTCAGAGCAGCCCCTGCGTGCCACACCTGCACCGGTTGCACCATTTGCCCAGCCTAGCGCCGCAAGTGCGGCTCCCAGCGCGGCAGGTGGTCCCACCCCGTCCCCAACAAAAGCAGGCCACGCGGGCAGGGTGACGGGCACGCTTTCGGTGTCGCCTTCCTCGCGCTTGTCGGCAAACACACTCAGAACCCCGGCGAGTGGGCTCTCGGTCTCGCTCGATCCTGCCTTGATGGCTGAGGCACAAGAACTCGATGTGCCCAAGCCTCGGCCGACGCCCGCGCTGGGGCACAGACTGGCGGGCACGGCGGCGCCCCGAACCGCCGCCCAAGACGTGGCTCCCCCGGCGAAGGGCCAGGCCCGCGCCGCGAGCAGCGAAGCGCCCGCTCCTGCGGCAGCCCGGCCGACGCCCCCATCGTCCGACGACAGCGTGACATCGCAGCCCGGCAAACAGACCGGCCGCATCAGCGGTGCCTTCAACGCAGTCGAGCGTGACTTCTTCGCCCGCGAGGCCGATCTCTACAAGCGCGAGGCCGAGGACAATTTCGCCGACCTGGACGAACCTGGCAGGCAAGGAGACGGCAAGACGTCCCACGGCCGCGGACCGTCCAAGAGACAGAGCTAGACCGAAGTTCCTACTTCGCGTCCCACACGAACTCGATCCGGCCCAAGGGGCTGGCAAACCGCAGGGTGAGGCGACCACTTGCCGGACCGGCGAAAGGCTGACCGCCGCTGGAGGGGCGGGCGAAGCTGATCTGATAGGTGCGCGTGAATTCGGTACGGCCGGGGAAGAAGCGGCTCTCGTAGATCTCAGGCAACTTCACCACTTGGATCGAGGTGGGCCCCAATTCGGCCCCCGTGGCGTCAAGCAGAGTCACCCGCCAGGGCGAGTTCTTGCGTTCGAGATCGTTCCATCGGTCGGTGGTCGTCTGCGCCGCCACATGGAATTCGTAGCTGGCCCGCGAAGCATCGAGCTGCGAGCGCATGAGCGTGGCGCGATCGCTGTCCGACAAGTCATAGATGCTCGCGTACTGCGACACATAGGCCTGTCGGAAACCCCAGCTCTCGTGGGTCGCCCACCCTTCGATAATGGTGCCCACGTCCCCGACCAGCTTCTCGTGTCGCGTCCAGCTTTCGTAGACCGACGAGTAGTCAGTCGGACGATAGTCCCGCGTGACCTCGGAAAAATCGACGGGCTTGGTGGCAGCCATGGTGCACCCGACCCAAGCTGCAGCACACGCCAAGCCCAGCACCCGCCTACGGGGTTGCAGGGATAGCATCATATGAACTCCCTCCGCCGGAAGAGGGTCTGCAGCGGTGCCTCCCGCTCCAGTGCCTCGCGGCCACCTTCTTCGCGGTCCACCAATGCGACGATCAGGCTGACCTTCAGACCAAATTCGCGCGCGCGTGAAATCGCCAGGAGTGCAGAATCACCTCTGGTCACCACGTCCTCAAGGATAGCGACTGGCATCCCGGGACGAAGCAGCTTGCGTCCCTCCAACCACTGCGCGGTGCCATGGCCTTTGGCCTCCTTGCGCACGTAGAAGGCGTCCAGCGGCCGCCCGCCCAGGTAGCTGATCGTAGCCACCGCCGAGGCCAGCGGATCAGCACCCATGGTCAAGCCCCCCACGGCTTCCACCTCGGGAGCGTGCTCGGCAATCACCTGGTTGAACAGCCACCCCACCAGGAAGTGGCCCTCGGCGCTCAACACCGCCTGCTTGCAGTCGATGTAGAAGTTGCTCTTCTGCCCTGACCGGAGGATGACCTCGCGCTCCTCGTAGGACAGCCGCTTGAGGAGGTCGAGGAGTCGAGCCCGGTTACGTTCGAAAGGTTCACGGCTGCTCATGGCAGAGTTTTTACCACGGCGCGGCCCGCAAGAGGACCCGTTCGCAACATCTGGGGACCGGTCAGCGCGGCGCGGACCGTAGATCGAAGTTAGCCCAGAGGCCGCGAAGTCCATAGAACCTGACCTGGGAGGAACGGGTTGGGTTCTGCGTAGCCCGAACTTCCCCTCCTCCTGTGGGCCAGTTGTTCTCTCTGTGTGGAACAGCTAGCCAGCAACCTATTGGATCGCGCTCCGCGAGATCCTGGTTAGAGCCCGTCGAGCGGGTCGTCCGAGACTTTCTTCTTGTCCTTGATGTACTTCTGCGGCGCCTCGGGCTTGGCCGTGGTCTCCTTGGGCGACCGAGCGTGGCCGGCGGCGCTGCTGGCCGCACGGCGCGAGTTGGCCTCGTCGATCTGCCGCTTCAGCGCCTCCCGGTCAGCCTCGCTCTTGGTCTCGCTGAGCTGCCGGTTGAGCTTGGCAATCTGGGCCTGGAATGTCAGCTCCTGCTCTTGCTGCTTGCGAACCAACTCGTCGCGGTCCTTCTGGGCCATGGCCTTTGCCTGCTCCTCGGCCTTCGCATGGTAGGAATTGATCGTGGCCACCACGACCGCGCCGATGACCAACACGCCGACCACTATTCCGATAATAAGGCCTTTGGGAGCGGGCTTGCCCTGTACCGCCGCCCGGGCCTCCACCTCAAGCCGCATGCGCTCGTGCTGCAGTTTCATCTCGGCATCGACACGCGCCCGGCGGTCGGCTTCCTCAACCCGCAGCCTCTCCTCGCGCTCACGCGCCAGCTTCTCCTCTTCGACGCGCTTCCTGCGATTCTCCTCCTCACAACGAGCCCGCTCGGCCTCCTCCTTCGTCCGGCGCTCAGTCTCCTCTCTTGTCCGGCGCTCGGCATCGGCCTTTGCCTCTGCCTTTGCTTTCTCCTGTTTGACCCGCTCCTCCTCCTGCCTGCGAAGTTCCTTGAGAGACGTCAGGACCGAGTTCTCTTGTGCCTCAGGCATGTAACTCCTTGCGCTGTGCTGGGTTCACTGAAAAAAAAGGCGCCTGCCTATCCAATATCTAACACAGATTCGCACGTCCGCAGCGCGAACACGCGCGATCGGTGCCAACTCGACTGGGCCTACTCTGGGCGCTCGCGCCCTGCGCGAACCCGTGAGGCTACCTGAGGCCACGTAGCAACGCATCAACAGAAGCGTCAGTCTTCTTGGTCGATTCAGAAGGTGGTCCGCCGCTGCCCTTGGATGCCGTCACCTTTGCTGTCTTGCGCCCCGTCTTGTGCCCCTTCTTCTTCTGTCCGGCCTTGCCCGAATCCGCGTCGGACGCCGCCACTCCGGCAGCCCCGGTCTGGTTGGCGTCGCCGACGGCCGCTACAGAACCAGCGGGCTTCGTCTTCTCGGCTGTGGCTGCCGCGGCCTTGGCCTTTTCGGCGGCGACCGCCTCCAGCCTGATCTTCTCGACTTGGGCGGCGGCCTCCTTGGCACGCGCCTCCACTGCCCGGGCCGCTGCTTCCTGCGAGGCATGTTGCTTGTGCACGACAACTAGAAAAATCGCAGCCATCAAGAACACCAGAACACCGCCGCCGATGACGGCAACGAAAGCCCAGTGGGGCTTCTGACCCGGCAAGTCCAGACGTGGCAGCACGACCTTATCGCTCATCAAGCTTGTGCCTCCCAGCGCGACAACTCTGCGATCGCTTCTCGACTTTGCGCAAGCCCGAAGCGTGCGACGAACGCAATTTTTCGCCGCCAGCCGGGAACCAAAAGAGACACCCAAAGCAGCGCCGAATTCGCTATTGTCTCACGGCGAATCCCGTGGCGCATCACGTCGATCTGCATTCTCATCTCCTTCCCGGCCTTGACGACGGAGCCGACAGCCTCGCCGTCTGTCTCAGCATGGTGCGCGCTTTGGCCGAAATGGGTTTTTCCGACTTGTGCGCCACTCCCCACCAGTTCGCTGGGATGTTCCAGCCCTCGCTCGACGAGGTTGCGCTCGCCTTCGACCAGGTGCGCCGCGAAACCGCGACCGTGCTGCCCGAAGTCCGCCTGCTGCTTGGGGCCGAGAACTACTGGGACGATCTGTTCGCCCGCCGACTGCGCAAGGGAGAGACACCATGTTACGACGGCGGAAAGGCATTCCTCTTTGAGATCAGCCCAACCGTCATGCCGCCTCGTCTTGAAGCATCGCTGTTTGACATCCGGGTGACTGGGCGCCTTCCGGTCCTGGCGCACCCAGAGCGGTACCTGGCGGTGCAGCGTGATCTCGCCGTGGCAGAGGGCGTGGGCCGCCAAGCCGCATTGTTGGTGGACTTGGCCGCGCTGTCCGGAATCGGCGATCGGGCCGAAGTCAAGACGGCTCGACGACTAGTCGAGCAGGGCCTGGCCCACGCCGCGGCTTCTGACATGCACGATCCCGAAGACGGCCCAGCCATCGCTGCGGGCTTGGCCTGGATCGAAAAGCGCCTTGGGGCGGATTCTCTCAGGCAATTGCTCAGCGACAATCCGCGCCGTATCTTGATAGGTCAACTTCCCTGATGCGTCCCGCGCGCAAAGGCCCACGCCCTTGAAGCTCATCGTCAAAATCCTCCTTTCCCTGCTCGTCGGGGCGCTGTGCCTGTGGCTGGCCCTTCGTAGGATGGACCTTTCGGCAACGGCTTCGGTGCTGCGCGGCTTGCCACTCTCGGCGGTTCTGCTCTACGCGGCCACCATGGTTCCCACGCATCTGTTCCGCGCGTGGCGATGGAAGTACCTGCTGCGTCCCATCGGCGTGTCCCTGACCTTCGGCCGCCTGATGACAGTGTCAACGGTGGGTTTCATGGCCATCCTGGCCTTGCCCTTCCGCCTCGGCGAATTCGCGCGGCCATACTACGTCGTGCGCAGCGGGCAATCCCGCATGAGCGCTTTGCTGGGTACTGTCGCGGTAGAGCGCATCGTCGATGGGTTGGTGATCTCCATCCTCTTCTTCGTCACCTACATTTTGGCCAGCCGAGCGGGTGGGTCTGGCTATTCATCGGTGCTGGCCGGCGCAGCCTGGTTGTCCCTGATTGGCTTTCTCTCCCTGACCATCTTTCTGGCCTGCGCCCTGCGCTGGACCGACAAGACGATCCGACTCGTGTTGGCCGCGACCCTTCTGCGACGTCTTGCGCCTGCCATGGCCGAGCGGCTGGCCGACAAGCTGGGCGCCTTGATACACGGTTTTCGAGCCTTGCGTGAGCCGCGCGACATGATTCCGTTCCTGGCCCAGACGACCCTCTACTGGTTCAGCAACGGATTCGGGATGTGGCTACTCGCCCGCGATATGCAGCTTGCCATTCCTCTCACCGGTGCATTTGCCGCGATGGCTTTCACTGGCGTGCTCATCTCCCTGCCCAATTCGCCGGGACTGGTGGGCCAGTTTCACGCGGGCGTACTCATCGCTTTGGGCGCCTACCTGCCCGCAGCCACAGTCAGCTCCTTCGGCGGAGCCTACGCCGTCGCTCTGCATGGAATTCAGTTCGTGTGGTACGTGGGATGGGGGTTCCTCGCCCTCTTGGCGGTGGGAGAAGGTTCCCGCTCGCTGCGCGCCATGGTCGTCGAGTCCAAACGCGCCGCTGAGGGAGGAGAGGCATCGTGACACCAGCCGTGCCGCGCAGGGCTCCTGGCATGACGCTGCTTCTGGCAGGGCTGTTTCTCGGGCTGCCCACCGCAGAGGCGCGCAGCGTGGGCACAGTCTCGTATCCGATAGCGGATGTGTGGCCCAGCGCCGTGCGCTTCTTGCGTATCGATCGCAATTGTGCGATTCGCGAGAAGGACGAGGCCGCCGGCTACATTCTGTTCGACTACCCGGAAGGCCAGAAGCTCCACAAGGGCTCGCTTGAGCTCATCCGAACCAGCGACAGCGAGGGTCGCGAAATCACACGTGTCGCGGCGTCACTGCCCGACCTGCCCCGCTACCTTGAGCAGCTCTTGATCGACAAGTTCGCCGCCAAGCTACGTGAGGACCATGGCGCGCCCGCGCCGCCGCCGTCGCGCAAGCCTGCGCCCCAGCCCGACGGCGGCACCTGACACTGAGATTAGTGAAGCTGGAACGGCCAGGGGAAACTCATGGCCTCACAGGGAGGGAACTTCGCGGTCTTGGCGGCGGCTTCCACGCACGTTCCACTGGGAGTGCCCGCGAACTTTCCCGTCACAGTCGCCGAGGCGATCCGGCCGCCCTTTGACACCGCTAGGCTGACATTCGCGATGCCCGGAACCTTGTACTGGTTGTAGCACTCCTTCACCCTGGGCTGGACGGCTCTCATCGCACTCACGATGTCGCTTTGAGATAGGGAGGGCAACGCAGCCGCAGTCGGCTTCTTGGGCTTGGGCTCATCGCCGCCGCCGCGCTTGGCGGAGCCGACCTGGTCGAGCAGGTCATCTATAGACCCACCCTTCTTTGGCTTGGGTGGCGCCGGGGTGGCCACCGCCAGCTCGGGCGCGGGCTTCTTCCCCGTATCGACGCCAGGCTTCCCTGCCGACGCTGTTTCGCTCGGGCCTTTGGCCCCAGCCCTGCCGCTCCTTCCCGACGTCTTCCTCTTCTCCGTCACGCCCTTGTCGTCTCCAGGCTTCTCCTCGGTCGCAACAGCCTTTGCCGGCTCGGCGGGTGCTGGGGCACCCGGGCTTGGTGCAACCACTGCACCTGCAGGCGGAGGTGTCGGCGCCGGCACAATGATCTGCGGCGGGGCGGGCGGGGGCGGCGGAGGCACCGAAACCACTTTGTAGATACCTAGGCCCAGCGCAACGATGCCGAGGGCCAGCACACCCAAGACTGGGTACACCCATTTCGGCGGTCCACTCGACGCCATGGGCAGCAACACGGGAGCCACCGGTGAGAACTGCGGTGTCGAGAAAGTCGGCAAAGAGTCCGAAGCCCCGAATCCGTCGCCTCGGCCGGACTCGCCGATCGTTCTCGCGGCCATCGATCGGATGTCGATAAGGCCGGAGCCCTCGGTGGTCGAAACTGTCGACGGCGCCCGTGCGCTGCCGGACGAGACCGGCACCGCAAGCGCCTCCAGGTTGGCCAGCGAGAACAGGACTGAGTTCTCGTTGCGTTGAGCGGTCAGATGACTCTGCCCTGCGCCGTTGCCCGGGGCCCCGGCTGCGGGCTCGGCGGGTGCGGCTGCGGCTCCGCCAAACGCAAACGGCGACGATGCGGCAGCCGGCTGTTCAGCCGCAACGGGCGAGAACGCGACCGCCGACGATGCGAAAAGATCGGCCGATCCGCGGGCCGCCGGGGCTGGTTTGGAAAAGACATCCTCCGACGGCCGCGCCGTGTGCGCCCGCATTCGTGCTGAGTCGCGCCTGACAGGCGCCGGCTCGGACGCCGTGACCGATGCCAGCTGAGCAGCAGGCGTCACTTGAGAGGATGACGCCTGCGCCAACTCCGGGACAGTTGACAGCTGCGCCCAGTCGGCCAAACCCTCCTTCCAAATCAGCGTCTCACCCGTGATCTCACCACGCGCCAGGCGGGCCGCGATGTCTGGCTCGGCCAGCGGCCCCACCTGCTCGCCCTCCACGACGATGTACCAGGTGCCTTGGGTCTCGGCCGGCGCAGGCTTGGACTCGGCCGCACCGCTGGCGGCGCGCTCACCGCCGCTTCTGACCACGATGATGTGGTTGCACTTCTTGCATCGGATCTTGAAGGCCTTTCCCTGGACTTTTTCGTCCGCTATCGAGTACTTGGCCTGGCAAGCGTCACAGACGATTTTCATTGAGCCCTCATTTGCGCGTACCACGAAGAGACAACAACCGCGCGATTATAGATGTCAGTCTCCGCCTGGCAAGACGGTTTCTGTCTCATTCCCGCACGCAACACCGCGCACGACCCCGGCGGCAGATTAGCGACGTGCCAGCCGGGGTAGGTTGCGTGCGATGAACTAGCGTGCATTCCTTGCCAAGAATGGGTTGTCCCTCACGATGGTCTCGCGGCGGCCCGGCCCGACCGAGACCAGGGCCAGCGGCACGCCGACCAGCTCGGAAACCCGGGCGACGTACCGCTCGGCCGCTTCGTGAAGCTGGGTCTCGCCGCCGACCGAAGCACCGCTGGCGAAAAGCGCGGGCCACCCCGGAAGCGTCTCGTAGACCGGCTCCGCCGTCGCCAAGTCGTCGGGATCCAGCGGCATCTCATCCACCATCCTGCCTGCCAGCCTGTACTGGACGCAGATCTCAACTTTCTCAAGTCCCGACAAGACATCGAGTTTGGTGAGCGCCAGGGTTCGGATGCCGGAAAGCCGGCAGGTGAGCCGCAGGGCCGGTATGTCCAGCCATCCGCATCGACGCGGCCTGCCGGTGGTGGATCCGAACTCGGTCCCCACCTCACGCAGGCGGTCGCCCATCTGGTCGTGCAGCTCCGTCGGGAAGGGCCCGTTGCCCACGCGAGTGGCATAGGCCTTCACGATTCCCACGACCGTGTCGATGTAGGTCGGCCCGATGCCGCAGCCTGTACACGCACCTCCGGCTGTGGTTGAGGAGGAGGTAACGAACGGGTAGGTCCCGTGGTCCAAATCAAGCAAGACGCCGTGCGCGCCTTCGAACAACACGTTGCGGCCTGCACGGATCGCCTGGTAGAGGAAACGAGAAGCGTCCTGCACGAAGGGCCTAATCTCCTCGCCCAACGCCAAGTACTCCTTGACCATGGCGTCCACATCGGGAAGAGCGGCGCCGTACCGGGCCAGCGCGCCCGCAACGTAATGAACGTTGCGCTCCACGTTGCGCCGAAACCGCTCGGGACGCAAAAGGTCATCGACGCGGACACCCGTGCGCGAGGCCTTGCTCTCATAGGTCGGTCCGATCCCTCGACGAGTTGTGCCGATGGCGTCGGGTTCCTCCTCGCGCAGGCGATCAAGCTCACGATGGTGCGGAAAGGTCAGGTGGGCGCGGCCGGCGACCACCAGGTCCGTGTTTCGTGCCAGCAGGCCGTGGCTGCGAAAGGCGCGCATTTCCTCGACCAGGGTGCGTGGGTCGATGACCATGCCCTCTCCCAATACGCAGGTCACCCCTGCCCTGACGACACCAGAAGGAATCAGGTGCGTGACGTACTTCTTTCCTTCGACCACGATGGTATGGCCGGCGTTCGCCCCCCCGCCCCAGCGCGCAACCACGTCTGCGTGCTCGGTCAGGAGGTCTACGACCTTACCCTTGCCTTCATCGCCCCACTGGGCTCCGACAACAACTACGACGGCCATTTGTCTCTCCGCGTCTGGGTGAGCATGGACCCTGCTTCCAAAGTTCTGCCGACAACCTCGGCCCGGCTAACCTCGCGAAATCGCCGACGCTGGGCAGGAGAATCCTTCGTTGGCCAGAAAAGTTCAAACATCGAAAAACGCGGCCCGGCATGGGCCTGAGGGTTTCTAGTACAGGTTCATTTCGGGGTCCATTCCAAACGTCGCAGACGTCGATCGGAGAGCCAGGCAGCCTGGCCCGCTTGAACCATGCGGTTCCTGGAACTTGGAGTGTTCAACGTGCCCCGAGAAGGACCATCACGTTGCCAGCGTCTCGCTGAACGGCTTTCGAGCTTCCCTCGACGTCCGCAGACGTGATTCCAGCGCGATTGACCGACAGGTGCCTGACTGATCCCTGACTCCGTCCTGGCCAGGGCCGTCAAAGGCCCGGGCTCGCCGCCACCGTCCCCGTCCCCGCCCAGGTCACCCACACTGCACCTTGCCACTCCAGCGCGGTTCCCCTGGCGCCAGGAATCGATTATGTTGGTGCACCCCCCCAACCCAACGGAGGCCCCATGAAGAAACGCGCGTTCAACTTCGCCGCTGGTCCTGCCACTCTTCCCTACGAGGTTCTCGAGGCCTCTGCCGCTGCCTTGCTGGATTTTCAGGGCAAGGGTTTTGGAATAGCGGAGTGTAGTCACCGGGGCAAGGAATTCGATGCGGTGCTGGATGAGACCATCGCCCGCTGCCGCAGCCTCTTGCAGATCCCTGACACGCACGACGTGCTCTTCCTGCAGGGCGGTGCGACCCAGCAGTTCGCGCTGATCCCGATGAATTTCCTCAACGGCGTGGCTGACTACGTGATAACCGGCGAGTGGTCGAAGAAGGCCGCTGACACCGCCAAGGGCATCGCCCCCGACAAGGTGCGGGTGGTGGCCTCCGGCGAGTCCACTGGGTTCGACCGTCATCCTGCCGGCTGGACGGCCGACCCCAACGCCGCCTATTTGCACATTTGCTCGAACGAGACCGTGCACGGCAACCGCTTCGTCGAGTGGCCCAAGCACCCGACCTTGATGGTCGACGCCAGCTCCGAAATCATGTCGCGGCCACACCCCATCGCACGAACCGCCATGGTCTATGGTGGCGCACAGAAGAACCTCGGCCCCTCGGGCGTCGTGCTCGTCATCGTGCGCAAGGATCTCTACGACCGAATTGGCAAGAGCGTGCCCAAGATCTTCAACTACAAAGTGCACGCCGAGGCCAAGAGCTGCCTGAACACGCCGCCCACCTTTGGCGTGTACGTGTTGCTTGAGATGTTTCGCTGGATGGAACGTCAGGGCGGCCTGGCGGCGATCGAAAAACGCAATGCCGACAAGGCCAAGCTAATCTACGACGCCATCGACGGCTCGGGCGGCTACTACAAAGGCACGGTGGCCGACCCCGCCGTGCGCAGCCACATGAACATCACCTTCAAGCTGCCGAGCGAGCCTTTGACCGAGAAGTTTCTCAAGGAGGCCTCGGGCAAGAGCATGCTGGCTCTCAAGGGCTACCGCACCGTGGGCGGGATTCGGGCCTCGGTCTATAACGGCATGCCGGTGGAGGGCTGCCAGGCTTTGGCCGACCACATGCTTGAGTTCATGAAGGCCAACGGTTGAGCCTCGCCCAGTTCGCCGACGCACATTTCAGTTATCCTGGCACCGAGATCCTGGCCGGCGCCTCGCTGCTCATCCGGCCAGGCGACCGGCTTGCCCTGCTCGGCCCAAACGGCACGGGCAAGTCCACCGTGCTCAAGTTGCTTGCCGGCGAATTGCAGG
>PMCR01000055.1 GCA_003155465.1 Myxococcales bacterium
GGGGGCAGCGAGCAGCGGTACTATCCGTGGTCCAGCCCGCCAACGTCGACGACAATTGATGACAGCTACGCGGTCTACTGCGGCGGCTCATGCGACGGCACACAGACCGTCGGCTCGAAGTCGCCTAAAGGCGACGGGAAGTGGGGCCAGGCCGACCTTGGCGGGAACCTGTTGGAATGGACGCTGGACTACTTCGGCCCGTACCCAACTCCATGTGATAACTGTGCCGATCTGAACAACGTCATCATCTTTGGTATCTCCTCCCGCCGGGAGGCCCGTGGCGGCTCTTTCGACGACGGCGCCCCGGGCCTCGAATCGGCCATGAGCTACTTCGGCTCACCGGGGCCGAGTCCTGACACCGTCGGGACACGTTGTGCCAGGACGAGTTTGTAGTCTGCGTCGCAACCTTCCAGTCAGCCTCGCTCTCGACGGCGAGCGGGACGATCGGGACGCAGATCGGGACGCATTGGTTCCCTACGGCGGGTAACCGAGCTAGACTCTGTCCGTCATGCGGCGCGCTCTCTACTCTGTGTGCTTCCTCGGCGTCTTGGCTTGCGGCCTGCTGCTCTGTTGGCGAGGCGGCAAACAGGAACCCAAGCAATCCGGCGGAGCACCCATCGCAGGCACGCCGGCCGCCGTTCCGCTTCCGCCGCCTCGTCTGGCCCCTGCGGTCCCAAGTCGACCCGCAGACAATGATGCCGGCTACATCGCTTTGGACGAAGATTCGTTGATGCAGCAGATCCGTGCCTCTTTGCTAGACAATCCCCGGCTAGCCGAAAAGCTGGCGCGCGAAAGCAGGCAGCGATTCCCCGACAGCCCCCAAGCCGACGCGCGCGACGCTCTTCTGGTGACGGCGCTGATGAATCAGGGAAGGATCGAACGCGCTCGTATCGAAGCCTACTACTACTTCGATCACCACCCGGATGGGCGCTTCGGCGACAGGGTGTCTTTCTTGACACGTGTGCGGCCCCGGCCCGCAGGACAAAGCCCCTAGCCGCTCAAGAATCCCCCGAAGTCGAGGGCAAGCGGCGTTCTGCAAGTTGGCGATTTACTCACCGATGTCGCAGAAGTACGCAATAGTTTCGCCTGCCGCGCAGGGCCAGCGATAACCGGCCAGTGCCTCCACCACGTGTGTCCGCGATACACCAGCTTGCGTAATGTCGACGATCTGGCCTTCGCTACCCAGGACCACATAGCCCCCGCTTGGGCCAGGGAGCCCATTCGAGGTGGTCCCACACTCGCCAAGTCCAGCTAAATATGGACTTATGGTCTCCCAGAAGAATCCGTCGCCACACGAGCTATCCGGTGAGTCTAGGATCTCGCCGTCAACTACTCCCCCATCTTGATCGGAGCTGGCGCTGCCCCCTTGAGATGTCCCGCCTCCGGTAGCGGATGGAGCGCTGCTAAGAGCGCCGCCTCCCTGCCAGGTGGCGACCACCGCGCCCCCGCCCGACATGGCACCACCGGCACCGCTTTGACCGCCGCTCGCCACGCCACCTCCTCCTTGGGCGTTGCCCCCGCTGGCCATGGCACCACCAACGTCGGTATTCCCCCCCTCACCGATGGAGCCAGCGGCGGCAGCTCCATCGCTGGCCCCGTGGAAGGCGTGCCCCCCACAACCTCCCAAGAGAGCAGCCAGCACAACCAACAGATGCCGTTGATAGGCCGGCGATGGGGCCGTCTGTACAGTCTTTCGATTGACCACCTTCAGCTCCTCCTTCGGCGCGCGTGCGTCGCGCAATCATGCCACATTTCGACTTGCTGAGCACGCAGTCAGTCAACTGGCTCTAGCCTGCTCTTGGCGTCGCCACCCGGGAGGCGGCTCAGCTTGATGGACTGTCCACCATCGCAAATTGCAAGGGTCAGCCACTAACTGTGCCATCTCCTGGTGCTCCAGATCACGGCAGAAGCATGAGCGTGGCGGCGGCAGATGCCTCTGCCGCCTGGTCGTATCGCTAACCATTATGGGTGGGCAGCATACCACTCCATAGCGTTCTGCAATAGCGCAGCGGGTTGGCGTACTGAAACAGAGTGCCCGGACAGATAGGCAGGCATGGCGACGCTGCCGAATAGCGCAGAAGACTTCTTGAGCGTCATCGAGCCCAAAAAGGACACGCCGCTGCCGTTCGCGCCCGTCGAGGAGTAGATGGCACTCGATAAGAGACTCTCGATATTCTGATCGGCATTGGAATTATTGGGATCCGCAAAGTCGTTGAGCGCATCTGCAATTGACGGCGACCAAATGCACTGGTCTAACTGGGCAACGGTGATGAAGGTAGCCACCCTGTTTTGGACGTTGGTCAGGAAGTCCCCCGCAACCATCGCCCCCATATCCTCCCACTCACCCAATTTCGCATAGCCGTAATTCACCTGATCATTCAACACGATGAAATAGCAATCCGTGCCATCTGCCGAGTGGAGTTGGCCGAAAGCGTCTTTCATACTTTGTGTGCTGAGAGCAACTTCGCTGGAAGCATATTGACCTGTGTTGGTGCCATCGAAGCATCTACCGCCACCGTTGGCACCGTTGCGACCGTAGGCAAGGGTTCGACTACCGGATTGCATCCACACGATCGTCGTTGGATCGACCCCCAGTGCCGTCGTCAGCGTCGCGATCATGTTTAGATTAACGGCGGCTATATGGTCTTGGCCATTCTGCCAGTCCCACGGCCGGTCGCAGTTGTACTGATCACAAGTGGCATCGTTGGGATCGCTAGTATTGTTGCGTTCACCACTCACCGAACACAGCCTGCCAGGATTGTTGGACGCGAGGCAGCACGGCTCGTTGGAGAAGGTCGCGTTACAGACCGGCCGATTGAGTGCTAGGTAATCGGAAATCCGTAACTGATTTTGAAGTAGGAACGCCACAGTGGGCTCAATCATAACCTGATGTCCGAAGATGCTTTGAATCTGGGCGGGGGTCGGATTCGGATTCATGAATACATGGGTAAAGTACTGTTGCAAATCGCTGAGCACTTGGGAATCATTATAGCCGGTCAGGATCGAGAGGTGCGCGAGGTCGCCATATTTGTAGAGATAGTACAGCATCAGGGTGGCCCGCTGGCCACCGTAGCTCTCTGGGACCAGGATGACCCGATTGCCCATCAAGGCAGGGTGGCGGACAAGAAATCGGGTGATGACCTGAAGGAAAATCCCAGCGTCGCGAGAGGCGTCGATGCCAATGTCCGGCTTTTGAAAAGTGCCCGCGGAATCATAGTAGCCCAACGGATAGGAGAAACCTGTGGCCGGCGCGTCGATGTAGAGCAGATTGGCNNGTCGCCGTATTGAAACTAAACAGGAGAGAAGATGTGGCCGACCCAGGGCCGCCATTGAAGAAGACGACGAGTGGTTTGCTCGTGGGTGTGGTCACGGCGGGCTGAAAGGCATACCAGATGCNNGGGAACAGGACCAGCTTGGATCGAGACTGAGGCAGCCGCCGGAGGATGGGACCTGGTAGGGGTTCCACTCAAGCTCGGCGCTGGAAGCCACCGACTTCGCAACCACGGTGCCAACAATATTGCCGTAGCTAAAGTTGGCGGCTGCTTTTGGCGCAAGGATCGAGCCTGGAATGGTTGTCGATGAGATCGTCAGCGTCGTGGCATCAGGGAAGTTCCAGAGCACGCTTTGCAGGTTCAGGGTT
>PMCR01000570.1 GCA_003155465.1 Myxococcales bacterium
GAGCGCCAGGTGCGCAAGTGGAAGGAGAAGATTCGCACGCACAAGCCGCACGGCGGGCCCAGCTTCTCTATCCGTCAAGCGGTGATTTCGCCCGAGTCATTCGATCCCCAGCCAGGCGAGGACAGCGAGGTCGACAAGGCCAAGGCGATCGGGACGGCGGGCAAGGTGCACGTCGTGCGCGAGCGAACCGTCGAGGTTCGCAACATGGCGGTCGAGGATGCTGCGATGCAACTCAACCTCATGGAAAAGGAGTTCTTGGTGTTCACGGATGTGGACAGCAAGACCATTTCGGTCATATACCGCCGCAAGGATGGCAACTACGGTCTCATCGAGACAGGAGCCTCTGCTCCCGGATCGTAGAACCGGAAATAGCCCCCGGACATCCGGAGCGCCGATGAAGGTTGTGGATTTTCTTCACTCGAACTGCGTCATCCCGACGTTGCGGGGGACCAGCAAGAACGAAGTCCTCACCGAGATGGCGCAACACCTGGCCAAGGTGCAGGCCGGGATCGATGCCGTGGCGCTGGGACGTGCTCTGCAAGAGCGCGAGCTTCTGGCCTCGACCGCCATCGGGGATGGCATCGCCATCCCGCATGGCAAGCTGGACACGGTGGACAGCCTCATGGGTGTGCTGGGCCGCTCGGTTCCCGGGCTGGATTTCGATTCCATCGACGGCAAGCCCACCCATCTCGTGTTCATGCTGGTGGCGCCCACGGCCTCGACCGGGGCTCACCTGAAGGCGCTGGCGCGCCTGTCGCGGCTGTTTCGCGACGCCGGTTTTCGCCAGCGACTGATTGAGGCGCCCGATGGGGATGCAATGTTCAGGACCATCGAAGAAGAGGACGCCAAATATTGAACGACCCCACGGCGCTGTCATCCACTCTGACGGTGCGCTCTCTCCTGAGCGAGAGTGCGGGGCTTAGACTAGTGCTGCTGGCGGGCGAGGCAGGGCTGGGCCGCCGCATCGCCGTCAACCGGGTGCAGAAACCGGGGCTCGCGTTGGCGGGCTTCGTGCGCCAGGTACAGCCCGAGCGGGTGCAGATCCTGGGAGCCACAGAATTGTCGTACCTGGCCAGCCTGCCGCCGCAAGAGGCGCGACACGGCATCGAGACCTTCATGGCCATCGAGCCTGCCTGCATCATCATCACCAAGGGGCTCGATGTTCCGCCGGAGCTGTTCGACGCCGCAAATCGCCTGGGTGTGCCGCTGCTACGCACGCCGCTGCGCTCGTCGGCCGCGATCGAGGCCATCCAGTCCTTCATCGAGCGCGAGCTGGCGCCCTCGGCGAGCATCCACGGCGTGCTCATGGATGTCCTCGGCATTGGCGTGTTGCTCATGGGCAAGAGCGGCGTCGGCAAGTCAGAAGCGGCGCTGGAATTGGTCATGCGCGGGCACCGATTGGTGGCGGACGATTTGGTCGAGGTGCGCCGCACTTCGCACAACATCCTGGTGGGCTGGGCGGCTGAGCTGATCAAACACCACATGGAGGTGCGCGGGGTCGGCATCATCAACATCAAGGACATGTTCGGCGTGGCGGCGGTGCGCGACGAGAAGAAGATCGAGTTGGTGATCGAGCTGGTGCGCTGGGAGGAATGGGAATCCGCTGACCGGATCGGGCTCGATGACCAGACGCATCTCATTCTCGACACGACGGTCCCGCTTCTGCGTGTTCCGGTGAGCCCGGGGCGCAATGTGAGCTCGCTGGTGGAGGTGGCGGCGCGCAACCGCCTGCTGCAGATGCGCGGTCACCATTCGGCGCGCGAGTTCCAGGAGAGACTGGACCAGGCCTTGGCCGATGCCCAGCAACGGCGCTTCCGCGACGACGTGGAGTGATTGATGAAGCTTGTGGTCATCACCGGCGTTTCGGGCGCTGGCAAGAGCACAGCCAAGAGCGCCCTCGAAGACTTGGGCTTCTATTGCGTCGACAACCTGCCCATGACCCTCATGCCGCGCTTCATCGAGCTATTGGCCGGGCGGGAAGAGGTGATGCGCGCGGGGTTGGTGGTGGATGCGCGCAGCGGGGAGTTTCTCGCCGATTCCGGCCGCGTGCTATCCGACTTGCGGGCAGCGGGACATTCCATCGAGGTGCTTTTCCTGGACGCGCCGGACGAGGTGCTGCTGCGGCGCTTTTCCGAGACCCGTCGCCGCCATCCCCTGTCGGGAACCGATATCCGCGCGGGGATTCACGCCGAGCGCATGCGCCTGGCGGCCCTTCGCCAAGAGGCCACGGCGGTCATCGACACGGCCGAACTCACGGTCCACGGGCTGCGCGCCATCGTTCTCGGCCGCCACGGCCGGGCTGAAGGCAATTTGTCGGTCACCATGGAGTCCTTCGGTTTCAAATACGGGCTACCCACCGAGGCCGATATCGTGCTCGATGTTCGCTTTCTGCCTAATCCTTTCTTTGTCGCCGCGCTTTCCTCGCTCTCGGGTGAGGACGAGAGCGTGCGCCGGTTCGTTCTCGACAACCCGGAGACGCAGATCTTCCTGGCAAAGGCCGAGGAACTGCTCGCGCTTTGCATTGCCGCGTTTGAACGCGAAGGCAAGACCTACGCCACGGTGGCGATCGGGTGCACGGGTGGCCACCATCGGTCGGTCGTGATCGCGGCCGAGCTGGCGCGTCGCCTGCAAGCCTTTCACGTAGAGGTCCGGCACCGGGATATCGGGAGGGGTCGCCCGGCGTCGCCAGAGGCGCGCAAGTAGCGGAACAATCAAATGCACGAAGCCATGACAGAATCGCGTTCGCACCCAAACCGGGTAGAATGGATGGGCTAGCATGTCTACGCAGCCGACCAGAACGCTCAAGCCGATGGTGGGCGTCGTGGTGGTCTCCCACGAGCAGGTGGCTTTCTCCATGCTGGAAGCGGCCCGCCGGGTGGTTGGCACCTTGCCCGGGGTCACGGTGGCCTGCGCGTCAGCCGCCGACGACAGCGCGGCGATCACCCAGCGGGTCTCGCAGGCCTGCAGTGAGGTCGATGACGGTAACGGTGTGCTCATCATGGTGGATGTCTATGGGTCGACGCCGTTTCACGTGGCCATGTCAATGCTGGATGGGACAGGTGCCGCCGAGGTGCTGTGCGGCGTGAACCTGCCCATGCTGCTCAAGCTGGCTACGCTCGATCGCACCCGCCTTTCGCCCGCGGATATGGCCCAGGAATTGTGCGAGTGTGGCCGTCGCTCGATCCGGATCGGCTCGGAGTTGACCGGCAAGATCACCGTGGGAGGGATACGCTGACGTGGGGGACGGTCGCCAGGTACAGCGCTCGGTCAAAATACGCAACCGTCTGGGCATGCACGCGCGCGCCGCGGTCAGGTTCGTGCAGCTCGCCAACCACTTTGAGTCCGACGTGGACGTTCTCAAAGACGGCGCGCAGGTCAATGGGAAGAGCATCATGGGTCTGCTCACCCTGGTGGCGGGCTGGGGCACCGAGGTGACCGTCATGGCCAGCGGAGTAGACTCGCAGCAGGCAGTGGACGCGCTGGCGGCGCTGGTGAGCGACGGTTTCGGTGAAGGGGTGGCGGATGCTTAGGCTGGCCGGCGTGGGCGCCTCCCCGGGCATTGCGATGGGGGTGGCCCATTTCCTGGGCGGCCGCGTGGAGGTGCAAGAGCGCCGCATTTTCACCGACGAGGTGGCCAACGAAGTGCGCCGCTTCGAAGATGCCATCGGCCGCAGCGACACGCAGTTGCGGCGCATCCAGCAGCAGATTGCCGAGCAGGAAGGTGACGGTCAGGAGTACCGTATCCTCGAAGCGCATCGGATGATGCTGGCCGATGTGCACTTGGTCGAGGAGACGCGGCGGATCATCAGCTCCGACCAGGTGTCGGCCGAATGGGCGTTGCGGCGGGCGTTGGACCAGATCCAGGCGGTGTTCGCGCGCATCGAGGATGCCTATTTCCGTGAGCGGCGCAGCGACATCGACATGATCGGTGAGCGCATCTTGCGCAACCTGATGGGCATGACCCCACCTGGGCACGAGGGTGTGCCCAAGGGTGCGGTGGTGTTTGCCCACGATCTCTCGCCGGCCGACGTGACCCAACTGGGACGCGCGGGCGTCAGCGGCTTTTTCACGGAGGGCGGCGGCAAGACCTCTCACGCGGCTCTGGTGGCGCGTGCGCTGGGCTTGCCTCTTGTCGCAGGCGTGCAGGGGTTCATCAAGCACATCCGCACCGGGATGACCGTGATCGTGGACGGCGCTCGCGGCGAGGTGATCCTGGAGCCCGACTCCGAAGTGCAGGGCCGCTTCGCTGACCGGGCCGCGCGTGATTTGGTGCAGACCGAACGCCTGGCCCGGGCGCGTGAGGCGCCCGCCATCTCACTTGATGGTGAACGCGTGCACCTTTGTGCCAACGTGGAGCTCTTGGAAGAAGTGCCCATCTCGGTCGAGCTGGGCGCGGATGGGATCGGGCTGTTTCGCACCGAGTTCCTGTATCTGGAACGGAGCACCCTGCCCACCGAGGAGGAGCAGTACCAGCATGCGCTGGCTGCCCTGCGGGCCATGAGTGGCCGCGACGTCTGCTTTCGTACCTTGGATTTGGGCGGTGACAAGCTGCCGACCTCGGTGCGCATCCCGGCGGGGAACAATCCCGCGCTTGGCCTGCGCTCGATTCGATATTCGCTGTGGCGGCGCGACGTGTTCAAGTTGCAGCTGCGCGCTTTCTATCGCGCTGCCTCGGTGGGCCCGTTGCGCATCATGTTTCCCCTGATTTCCGGCGTGGCCGAGCTGCGCACGGTACGTGAATTGTGCTCCGGGGTTTGCGCAGAACTCCAGCGCGACGGACTGGAGCACAATCCAGAGGTTCCACTCGGCGTGATGATCGAGACACCCAGCGCGGCGGTCATTGCCGACCTGTTGGTCGAGGAGTGCGATTTCCTTTCCATCGGCACCAACGACCTGATCCAGTATGCCCTGGCGGCGGACCGCCAGGACGAGCACGTGGGCTACCTGTACCACCCGCTGCACCCGGCGATCCTACGCCTGGTCAAAATGGTGACAGGGGCGGCCAAACGCGCCGGCAAGCAGGTATCGATGTGCGGGGACATGGCCGGCGATCCGCGTTTCTGCTGGGTGCTGCTCGGGCTCGGGCTGCGCTCTTTCTCGATGGCGCCGCGCCAGATACCGGTCGTCAAGTCCATCGTTCGCGCCACGCGCATCTCCTCTGCGGAGAAGCTGACCGAGGAGATCTTGGGGTTGCGCACCGAGGACGAGGTGGAGGAGTTGGTCAACCGTGTGATGAAAGAGCGCTTCCCGATCGAGTTCACCGAAGAGACGTCGTAGGGCACTAGCATGGCGCTCTCGGCACGTGCTGGCGATGGCGTCAGTCTCCGGTCGGGAGTCTTGCCCGCGTGTCTGTGATTTTGGTCACAGTTGGATCGCGTTGCCATCGCAAGCCAGCCGTTCTTCCGCTACACTGCACGCCATCGGCTGTTCAATGTCGCCCGCTCGCTTTGCGTCGCTTGTTGCCCTCTTGGTCGCTGCCGGTTGCCTGCAGCCCGGGTCTTTGCCCGAGGGACAGAAGCTGCTCTCCGGCCGCGATATTGGCGACCTCGGTTTCGTCTTGATCGACGGGGCTCCCTGGGTGTCGTTCAGTCTGCGCAAGGCCCCGGCCACCCCGACCAAGGGCGCGGTGTCGGACCTGTGGATCTCGTCGTGGGACGGGACGCAGCAGCGGCAGGTGGTCGCCGACCGTTCGGGCAATTGGGGTGCGCCTGGGGCTGGCGGATCGTTGTTCGTCATGGTCGACGAACAGCAGGTCACCGGCGGGGGCGCTGATGGGGGGAGGCCGGAACCTGTCGGCACTTTGGTGCGCGTTGATTCGCAGTTTCAGCCCAACGTAAGATTCGAGAACGTATCCAATTTTTCGCTCAACTACCAATACGACAACCGCCTGCTCTACCGCGAGGTTACCCCGGATGGTCCCCCGGGCTTGTTCTTGTGGGATGGCCATGACCGGCGCCGCCTGGGGGACGTGCCCTACGGCAGCCTGCTTGGGATGGAGGTCGCGGACAGCGGCACGGCCTACTTCGTGCTGGGTAGCAATCGGGTCTTGAGTCGACTCGGCAAGCTGAGCGACGACCAACGAGACCTGCACGGCTGCGTCAGCCGTTTTCTCATCCGTTGGGACGAGAAATACGCCGCGCTTTCCCTCTCGGAGGCAGGCACGACCACGACCGTGGTGCTCGACGTCGAGTCAGGCAAGGAGATACCGCTGGCTCGTCCCAATCCCTGTTGTTGGATCGGGTTCGCGAACCCGGACCTGTTCACCTACTCGCAAAGCGCGAGCGGCGATGTGCCCGCTGAGTATCACACCCTTGATCTGACGACCGGCACGGACACCGGCCTGGTCCTGCCGGCCCCGCTGGTCGACTTCGCGGGATCCATCGATCGACCGGGGGTCGACGAGGTCCTGTATCTCGACAGCCAGTACCACAGCGTGTTCTTCGGCAAGAATGACCGCCGCATACTTCGACCCGTGCCGGTGCCCATGCTGAACCCCATATTTTCACCCGACGGCCGGTATCTCATCTACGTGGACCCGCAGCCGACCACCGAGGTCGATCCGGATCCACACGGGCCGCTGATGGTGCTGGATTCAGATTTCGTCAGTCCACCCCGCCCGATTTCGACTCCGGGCATGACGGTCAGGGGAGGCAAGTACTTCTTCATCGACGGTCCCAGCACCGATGGCGGCGTCAGCCACATCTTGGTCTTCTGGTCCAATATTGTGCGCTCCTCGGCTGACCTCTACTTCGCCAATCATGAGACCGGCGAGTTGAAGGTGGTGGCCAATGCCATCGGAAACGTGACCGTGGACTCGCAGCGGATTTTCGGGACGGTCCGCGTGTCAGGTCAGGACGGGGTGGGCGACCTGGTCGTGCAGGACGTACAGGACAGCGTCGGCCGCACCATGGCGCACGCGGTGACCGAGGCCACGCAGTGGTCTGGCCTGGTCGCGTACGTGGTGCGGGGCCGCGCGCTTTCCGACCATGACGGCCTGTGGTGCACGACCCTGGCGCCACCTGGCCAGGACGGGGGCCAGTAGCGTGAGCGGCTTGTTTCTGGCCGCCCTGTTGGTGGCGGCCGCGGTGGATGCTGGCCCCGACGCCGGCGTGCCGGACGCCGGCGAGTTGACCGAGGCGGGCGGAGCCGACGCCGACATCCATGCGGGCGCCGGCGTGGAGGCGGGCGTGTCCGCCGCTGCCCAACCGCTCGCTTCGGCGCCGACGCTCAGTGGTCGTATTCTGGCGCGTGGCACGCGCGAGCCACTTGCAGGCGCGCAGGTGCGCGTGATCCTGGGCAACGGAGCAACCCACGATGCCGAGAGCGATGAGAGAGGCGACTTCGCGCTGACTGCGCGATCCGGCCCGTGCGAGGTGCGGGTTCACTATCCCGGCTTCGAGCCCTTCTCGACGAAACTCGACCTGGGCGAGCGCGGCGCGAGCGGCCTGGTGTTGCGCCTGCAGCCGCGGCTCAGCGGTGACCGCTATGAAACCGTGGTGACAGCCGCGCCGGAGCGCGCGCCCGCGGTTCCGGTGGCGCGGGAGGAGCTGACCCGCGCCCCGGGCGCGTTCGGCGACCCATTTCGCGTAGTCGAATCCTTGCCCGGCGTGGTGCAGGCGCTGTGGCCCCTGCCCATGTACGCGATTCGTGGCGCCAATCCCGGCAACACCGGCTTCTTCATCGACGGCGTGCGGGCGCCGGCGCTGTTCCATTTCGCGCTCGGCCCTTCGGTCATCCATCCCTACTTCATAAGTGAGATGGAGTTCTTCCCCGGAGGCTATCCCGTGGAGTATGGTCGCTACGTCTCGGGCATCGTCGCCGCGCGCACCGCCACGCCCGCCACCGATCGCCTGCATGTCTCCGCCGATGTGCGCCTCTTCGACGCGGGCGGGATCGTGGCCACGCCCTTTGACCAGGGACGTGGGACGGTGGCGGTGGCCGGTCGCTATTCCTACACCGGCGTCCTGCTGTCGGCGTTTTCCAACGACTACAGCCTGGACTACTGGGACTACCAGTTGCGCATCGAGCACCGCCTGGGGCCGGGGCGGTTGACCCTGTTCGCTTTCGGCTCCGGCGATAGCTTGCAACAGAAACACCCTGATCCGCTGCAGTGGAGCACCAACATCAAGCCCGGTCTGGCCCAGCTCATGTTCCACCGCCTGCAACTGCGCTGGGACGGCGGGGTGCTGGGCGGGCATCTCCTGGCCAGCGCCCTGGTCGGCTATGACGATTCGACGGTCAGCAACACGCAGATGTTCAGTCTGCCCATCGGCAGCCGGATGCTGATGGCGGCGCCACGCCTGGGTCTGGGCTGGCGTCTGGGGCGCTGGGTGGATCTGGAGGTGGGCGGCGACGCGGAGGCACAGCGCTTCCGGCCGCGGTCCGTGTTGGCGTTCTTGGGCGGGGGTTTGGGCAACTACTATCTGACCGATATCTTCCGCGATCGGAGCGCCCTGTCGGCGGGCGGCTATGCGGGCCTGACCATCAAGGTCGGTGACCGACTGCGGGTGACGCCCGGCCTGCGCTATGACGGCTACTTCGAGGAGAACACCCGTGCGGGTGCGGTGAGCCCGCGCCTTTCGCTTCGCTATCGCGTGGCTCCCGAGATCTGGCTGAAGGGCCATGTGGGTCAGTTTTCCCAGATGCCCTCCCTGCCAGTGGGGGTTCCCGGCTTCGATGGCTTCGGCCTGCGAAGCTGGGGCCTGCAGCAATCGCGTCAGGGCAGTCTGGGTGTGGAGGCCGGTCTGGGCGAGCGCGACGGCGCCGACCTTTCGCTCGACACCACGGTCTTCTATCAGCGCCTGTATGTGACCGACGTGCGCAGCTCAATCAGCCTCGATCCGCAGTCGCGCGACTTCCTTGAACCACGCCAGGGCGAGAGCTACGGCGTCGAAATCATGCTTCGCCGGCCCATGCGCCACCGTCTGTATGGATGGATGTCCTACACTCTCTCGCGCTCGCTGCGTGTGGTGGACGGTGTGATCGCGCCGTCGGATTGGGACCAGCGCCACGTGCTGAACCTGGTGGCAGGTTATCGCCTGCCCCGCGGCTATGCCGCATCCGCGCGATTCCACTACAACTCCGGCCGTCCCTATCCGGTCTACGACCCGGGGTTCGGCTGGGTTGACTACCAGCGGCTCCCGGCCTTTGTTCAACTCGATCTGCGTGGCGACAAGCGTTTCGTCTTCGACAGCTACGTCATGGACATCTACCTGGAGTTGGTCAACTCCACCATGAGTCAGGAAGTGTTCGACGAAAAACGACAGAAGAACGGCATTGTGGTCCAACAAGGCTACCGTCTGATCTTGCCGTCGGCGGGCGTGCACATCGAGTGGTGAACAGGTGTATCATTGCGTCTATGAGACGCAAACTAGTGACCTTGAGTATTGGTGTCTTGCTGGCCGGGCTGCTGGCCGGGGGAGCGGCGCGCGCGGACGATGCGGCCGCGCACTACAACATGGGATTGCAGCTCAAACGACAGGGCAAGCCCGCGGAGGCTATAACCGAGATCAAGGCGGCCATCCAGGCGCGGCCGGACTATGCGGCGGCCTGGTTCACCTTGGGGAACCTGTATCGCACCGAGGGAGATCTCGACAATGCGGCGCAGGCGCTGCAGAAGGCGGTCAAGCTTCAGCCCGACGATGGGAATTCGCACGCCAACCTGGGCGCGATCTATGCGCGGCAGAAGAAATGGAACCAGGCCATCCCGGAGTTGGAACGGGCGGTGAGCCTGCAGCCCGAAGACTACGAAGCCCGGACCAGCCTGGGCGCAGCCTTGCGGCAGATTGGCGATTATCCCAAGGCGGTTCCGCACCTGCGCAAGGCGACCGAGCTCAAGCCGGGGGAGCCCGTGGGCTGGTCCAACCTGGGCGTGGCTCTCGCCAAGACCAACGATCGGGAAGGGGCGATCGCGGCGCTGAAGAAGGCGGCTGAGTTGGATCCGAAGAACGGCCAGATCCATCTCAATTTGGCCGTGGCGTACCGCAGGCAGAAGAAGACCGACGACGCAATAAGAGAGTACGAAACCGCGGTCTCCCTCGATCCAGGGCTGGCGGGCGGCTACTACGATCTCGGGCTGCTCTACTCGCAGGACCGGCGCTACGACGACGCCATGACCGCCTTCAAGAAGTACCTGGCCTCCAGCGAGAAGCTGGACCCCGAATCGCGGCGCGATGCCGAGGAACGAATCAAGTCTCTCGAAGGCGCGGCGAAGAAGAAGTAGTTGGCTAGAACTTGATCCCCATGAAGGCGCGCAGGATCTGGGCCGCGGAGGCCGATCCGGAACCGCCGCTGGTGAACAGCTCGACGGGACGGCTGAGAGCGCCGAAGGGCCAGAACACGCCCCACACCAGGCCGGCGTAGAATTTTTCGCCGATGTTGCGGTAGCCCAGGCTCAGGTCCATCTCGATTCCGTAGCCCATCGAATTACCGGGTGTGGACACGGGAACCGGCGCCAGGCTGTAGACCACCGCTCCGGAGAGCCCCAGTTGGCGTCCCTCGGCCACGTCCAACCAGTAGGCGATCGAAGGCTTGACGTAGATGGCGTTGGTGATGGTACCCATGATGCGACGGAAGAAGATCTCGTCGACGTGGTACTCGGGCGAGAAATAGAAGTTGTGCAGCGAGCTGTCCTTGAAGGGCTGGGGCACGAACTTCCAGCGGTAGTTGAGATAGGGGCTCGGGTTGACTTCGTTCGCGTTGCAGGCCACGTCGCGGCACGCGGTCTCGGCCTGGTCGCCGGTGGCGCCGCCGGTTTCGAGCCCGACGAACAGCGAATCCTTGTACAGTTTCAGATCGGCCGCCAGGACCCAGCCCAGTTGCAGGATCGAGAGATGCTTGTCGCCGACCGGTTGGCCGTCGGGGCCGTACGATTCGTACATGCGCAGGGGCCCGGCGTTGCCCATGCGTCCTACCAGGGCGGTGCTTTCGAACTCCAGGGTCAGGGCCTTCCAGCCCAGCTTGAACCACACGCTGGGGATGAGCAGCCAGGCATTGATGTTCTGCCTAAGCGATGCGGAGCTGCTGTCGGTGTTGTTGTCGAGGTCGGTGCGTGAGATCGCACCATTCTGTGTCTGGTTCGCCTTGGCGGACGGCGAGAGCTTGAAGACTTCATTGTTCTGGGCTCGGTACACGAGTTGGGCGCCGTAGTTGAGTACCAGCTCTCCGCTCTGTGCGCGCTCGCGGAAGCGCCGGTCATCGTCCAGCATGGTCAGCGCTGCGGCGAACTCGACCACCTCGTCGTTTTGCGACAGATCGAGGGCCGGGCCGCTGGGGTCGCTGCGGCCGACATCGGTCATGCCCCAGGCGTAGCCGGAAGGGCCGAAATCCCAGGACAAGGCGAATTGGTGGCCATAGAGCTGGGTGATGGCCATGATTCGATCCACCGTGGTGCCGCCGTCGCAAGTTGGGCAGTCGCCCTTGTTGAAGTACATCCCGCGGCCAAAGTGCCAGGGCATGCGGCCGAAGCGCAGGGAGCCGATTTGGCTGTCCACTTCGCCCCAGGCCCGCTTGGGCCTGACCGCCGAGGTGTAGGTATTCTGTCCAGACTCGGGCGTCGCGGTCGAGTTCGACATGATTCCGGTCTGCGCCAGGTTGCTGCGCAGATCCGGACGCGACGCCGCTATCAGCGAGTCCGGGGTAGAGCCCATAATGAGGTTGTCGAACACGTCGATCTGAGCCACCACGCGCACCTGGTCCGAGATGTTGATGGTGGGCTCAAGGCGCAGGCGCATGCTGGTCTGGCCCAGGTTCTTCTGCGCGCAGCCGCCCGCCTTGGTGCCGCACTCGAGCGGGGTGGGGAAGGGCGGGAAGCCGTTTTGGGGCTGGCTGGCATCCACGTAGCCCAGGCCCAAGTTGAAATTGTGCAGCAGCTCGGGGTTTAGACGGAAGTAGCCATCGAGTTCGATCACCTGGGTCTTGCGCCGGCGCTGATTGGCATAGCCAGAGTCGGCACCGGTTTCGGCAGCCGCCTTGCCTTCCTCCTCGGGCGCGGCTTCGGCGGGGCCTTCGTCGTGCTCTTGACCGCCCGGTGGTGGTGGGGCCCCCATGCCGCCAGGAGCCATGCCCCCGGGCATGGCCCCCATCTGAGCCCAGGCAGCGCCTGCGCCGCCCAGAAGGGTTGCGAAGACAAGAGAGGATGCCAGGCCAGGCCTGGTTTTGGTGCAGAAGCAGTTGAGCTTGATCATCGCAACGTCTCTAGGTAGGCGCACCTTATAACAACAGGTTGGCCTCTCGGCCAAGGTTCTCGGTATGATGGCCCCGTGACTTCCGCCAGCCTTCGCACCCTGTGCGGCCAGCTTCTGTCGGTCGGCTTCGACGGGCCGCAGGCTCCGGTCGAATTGCTGGCACGCATTGCGCGCTCGGAGGTGGGCGGGGTCATGTTGTTTCGGCCCAACATCGTCGAGCCCGCGCAAGTAGCGGAGCTGGTGCGGACCCTGCGCGGGGCCAGCCCGGCTGGGTTTCCGCTGGCGGTTTCCGTCGACCAGGAAGGCGGATTGGTGCAGCGCCTGCGCCAGCCTTTGACCGTGTGGCCCGACATGTTCTCGGTGGCCGCGGCTGGGGATCCCGCGCGCAGCGAGGCGGTCGGACGTGGGCTGGGGGACGAGCTTTCCGCCCTGGGCATCGGCTGGAATTTTGCGCCGGTGCTTGACGTGCACACCAACCCCGCCAATCCGGTTATCGGCAACCGTGCCTTCGGTGTGACGCCCGCGGCCGTGGAAACCCACGCCCTGACTTTCTGGCGTGGCTTGCGTGCGGCCGGCGTGCTCGGCTGTGGCAAGCATTTCCCCGGCCACGGCGACACACAGACCGACTCGCATTTGGACTTGCCCGTGGTGGTTCACGAAGAGGTCCGCTTGCGTGCGGTGGAACTGGCGCCCTTTGCCGCAGCGGTGGCCGCGGGCCTGTCCGCGATCATGACCGCGCACGTGCTGTACCCGGCGTGGGACGCGCGGCTGCCTGCCACGCTATCGCCGCGGATCGCGCGCGAGATCTTGCGCGGGGAGCTGGGCTTTGCCGGCCTGCTGGTGAGCGACGATCTGGGCATGCGTGCGGTGGCCGACCGCTGGCCCATCGAGGAGCTGGTCGTGCAGAGTCTGCTGGCGGGGGTGGACCACTTTCTGGTGCGCGAGCCGCGGGCGCGGCAGGAGGCGGCCTTTGCGGCCCTAGTGCGCGCAGCCGAGACCCGGCCCGACGTGCGCGGCCGCGTGCAGGAGAGCGGGGCGCGCACGGCGCGGTTCAAGGCCTTGCTGAGCCCGCGCATGCCGGCGGACAAGAATGAGTTGGCGGCTCGGCTCGGCACGCCGGAGCACCAGGCCCTGGCTGCGTCGTTCGCCCGGGTTGACGCCACCGCGGCCACGAATTCGCCGGTCGCGGCTGGCTGACACTGCTGCTTCAGGTTCGCGTTCGAGAGCCGGCCGTCGGTGAATCGAAGAACTGAAGCAGCGATAGCTACTTGCAGACCAGGAACTGGATGTCGTCTACCCACAGGTCGTAGACCTGGCCGCCGCTGATGGACCAGTCCATGGAGACCAACTTGCTGGGCGTGAGCGCCGTGGGACGGGGATCACCCCAGCCGGCTTGCGGCTGGAGTTCGGAAAACAGAACGAGGAATTCTCTCCACTGGTTGGTCACGACCAGATCCTTGCTGAAGTGATTCCAGCAGACCTTGCAGACCCCGGCGTTGGGGTGCGTGTTCACATCGCCGATGGCAAAGCGGGTCTGGCGGGTCGAACCTTGCCCGACCTTGGCCTTGAACGAGACGCCCACGAATTTTGAGGCGTCGTAGACGCCATCCTGGCGGCTGAGCAGGTTCAGGCCGAAGCCAGCGCCCCACGCCTCTTGTGGCGCGCCGATGGCAGTCTTGCCTGTCCCGCGAAGCGCCAGTCCCGAACCATCGGCCCCCCCTTCGCTGGGAATGAAGGGATCAGGTCCAATGGTCGATCCCTTGTCGTCGTGCTTGGTCCACCAGTAGCCATCCCGGCCCGCAATCACGTTGATCTGGGTGTTCTCATCTTCGAAGTCGTCGATCAAACCATCGTCAGCGGGCCGCATGCCCAGCCGACAACTCCCGACGTCTGCTGCGCCCAGGCCGCTGCCGGCGCTGCGTGTTTGTGAGACGCCTATGCAGCCGGAAGCGCCCGCCAGCACGAGCAACCACGAGAAAAGACGAGACATGGAATGCCCGTCACTATACCCCAGCCGGTGGTCGGGCGGGCCAAAGAAAACGATGGTAACCCGGCCCGCAACTTGGTAAGAGGCTCTTACCAACCTCGTCTTGGGTCGTGGTGTGACCTGCGCACTTCTTGTCCTGAAATTGCTGGCCCTGCCGCTTCTCGGCCCTTCGGCTGAGGCGGTTGTGTCGGCCGCGCCCAGCCCAGCTCAACCGGCGGCGCCTGCCACGCCCAGCCCGGCTCCCGTCCCGGCCGTTGCTCCGACGCCGGCCCCGCCGCCCAGTACTGCCCCTGCGTCTGCTTCGGCCCCGGGCCAGGCTCCGGTCCTCAACGGCGGCTCCCAAGACAGTCGCGTGGGGAGCCCGCCGGCNNAACCCTCCCAGGGTTCCCATGTAAGTGACGAATTGGCGGGTGCCGGGTATGTGCCCGGGTATCGCATGTACCAGGGGTTGAACTTGCCGCCCCTTTCGCCCCGGGTCGGTGCGGCTCCCGGAGGGATCACGCCAGGGTTCGCTGCGCCCATGCCGTTTGGACAGTGGACGCTCCGCTACAACGGGTACCTGAGCGCCAGTTTCCAAGGGAGCATCGGTCAGCGCCGCGAGACCCTGCCGGGACAGAACAAGACGCTTCTCCACGTTCCGCCGCAGACTCTCGACGAATACGCGTCGTTCGTGGGGACCAACACCATGCCGGGGCAGTGGGTGGGGATGAATTTCGCCTATGGAAATGGTGTGGTCACCGGCAACGTCAGCCTCAACACCTGGAATCCCACCGAGCCGACCACGTTCTACCAGATCGGCAGCCAGCTCTTTCTCCTCAGCGCCTATCTCGAATTCAACATTCCGTCCATCGGTCCCCTGCGACCGAAGGTCATGGCTGGCTACTTCGGTCCCTTCTACGGCAGCCTGGCTGAGTACGGGTTGGGCATGTACACCAACCCACTGGTGGGATCGCCCCGCGGGATCGGTGAGCTGACCACCATCGAATATCGCTTGCGGCCAACCCTGACCCTTTTTGTTGAGCATGGAATCCTGGGAAGTCGCAATGGCACCGTGCCGCTAAACGTGGTTCCCACCGGTGGCAACGGCGGTGCCAATCCCAGCTACCCGGCCTGCTGGGTCCACCACGCCCACTTGATACTGCGCCGTACGGGCGAAACCGAGGTCCGCACCGGAGTGCACTATTTCTACAACTGGTCCCAGGACGATCGTTCCCAGCAGCCCGCCGACAACGGCACCACGCGACAGATGGTTGAAGACCGGATCAAGGATGGGAATCTCACCGTGCTCGGGTGGGACGCGACCGTGCGCAACCCGGTCTGGGGCTATCTCGGGGCGGGGGCCTCATATATCCAGGGCAACAATGCCTACCCTTTGAAGGGGCTCAGCACATTCGGGGGCGAGGGCCAGAACCTGACTGACCGCTGGTGGGGGCCGTTGAGCGGGGGCACGGGCAAGCTGTTTGCTTTGGGTCTCAACTACAACACCAGCCTGGGCCGTCTGCTGCGACCATCGTACTCGGCCGACGCCCCTGACGTGGCGATCACCGCGGGCTTTGTCGTGGCCTACACCCTGACCCACACGCTGACGTCCCCGGGCACGAGCAGTCCCGACAGCGACCCCACGGCTATTCCCCCGGCCCCCCCGATGGCGCCCAGCCCTTTGCCCGCCTCGGTCGATATTTTCAACCATCGCTGGCGCTACAAGTTCGGGCTTGAGTCCCTCTATACCTTCCGCCCTTGGGTGTCCGTGGCCCTGCGCGGCGACATGGTGGCGCCGAATTCCAAGGACACGAGTGAGACGTTCTACGTGCTGGCACCGCGGCTGGTGTTTCGCACCAACTGGGTCAGCCGTGAGGCGATTTCGATCACTTACGGCAGGTGGTTCTATGGCTCTCACAGCCATCCCGAGGCGAACTCCATAATCCCGAGTACCGGGCGCCTCGACCATCAGTTGATCGCTTTCAATGTGAACATGTGGTGGTGACCATGGATGACCGACTCAATATCCGCGCCCGTCGCGCACTTCCGATTCTGGCAATGGCGGTCGTGGCGCTGGTCCGCGTCGGCCCGGCCCACGCCCAGGGGGGCGTTGCCCCGGTGACCGATGGCCTCGCGCAAGGGCTGAGATTCGACCCTTCGCTCAGCCTCGATCCCACCTCGCCCCAGGCGGCGGCCCTTCCCGGGGGCCTGACTCCGGCGTTCGGACAGCGGTCACTCAGTGAGGGTGAATGGCGTTTCGATTTTCACGGCTACATCGCGGCGCCCTTGAACATGGGAATCAACAGTCGGCCCAACCCCCTGCCCGGGCAGAACAAGACCGTGTTGCACTCGCCCCCGATCGTTCCCGACGACCTCGAAACTTTCTCCCATACCGGCGTGGTGCCCACGACCTACGCGCAACTCAACTTCTCTGAGGGCAACAGCATCGTCACCGCGAACATCAGCATCCTGGCCCGGCAGGCCAACGTGTCCGAAGGGTTTGTCGAACCGGCTGCTCAGATGGGCATCACGGACGTCTTCTTCAACATCCTGCCCCCCTTGGGCGATCGGGTTACCATGCAGGTGCTGGTGGGCGCCTTCACCCTTCGCTACGGCACGACCGGCGAGTACGACGAGGGACGCTACGGTACACCGCTGATCGCGCGGATCAGCGGCGTGGGCGAGCATGTGGCGCTGAAGACCGGGTTGGGCCCGTTCACCTTCTCGCTCGAAGAGGGGCTGCATGGCCAGACCAACACCGCTGGGTCCAGCATCACGCCGGATCTGTGGAACAACTTCGCAGACTCGGGCGCGGGCAGTACTCTCGTGGCCCATGTGCACGCGGGCGTGGGGTACTCCAACTCGCTCATGGTCGGGGCACATTATCTGCGTGCCTTCAGTCAAGATGACCGGGCCGGGACCCGGGCCCCTGACGGACGGATCGACGTGTGGGCAATGGATGTACGGGCGAACCGGGGGCGCTTTGGCCATGCGTATGTCGCCGCGTCGTATGTGGACGCTCTGCAGGCGCGAAGCGTGAGCCGGATCATTGGGGTGCTGAACACGCAAGGGGGCAAGGGGCTCATGGACAACTACCTTGGACCGCAAAGCGGCGGCACCGGGCAACTCCTCACCGTGGGCGGCCAGTACGATCTCAGCATTGGCCGGCTGGTCAGCTATCCAGTGCCCTTCTCGGGTGACGGACCTGATCTGTTCGTCAGCCTGTTCTCGATGGCCACGCGAGCATGGAGCACGGACAAGACCATCGACCCCAACACGGGCCGAGCCAAGTACGACAACATCCTCAAGCTCAAGTACGGTGTCGAGGCCACCTACAGCTTGCTTCCCTGGCTGGCGGCTTCGGCGCGCTTTGATCGCGTGGACCCAAACTGGGACGACACGCGCTACGGCTTCTCCGTGCTCTCGCCCCGGCTCATCTTTCATACCGGCTGGCAGTCCACCGATCAGATCGTGTTGCAGTATTCACACTGGTTCAACGGCCCCTATACGACCGTGCGAGTGGGCCAGCCGCCCATGGAGGATATCTCGGTGGTTCCCGACGGCGACGTGATTTCGCTGTCCGCGCGCATGTGGTGGTGAGAACCGTGACGCGGGGAAAGACATATAGAGCCGACCTTCAGCGCGGGCTGCTGGCTGGACTTTGCACCCTGGCGGCCTGCATACCCAATGCCGGCAACCAGGCCCCGCTTGGGCCGACTGGCTTCTGTGTGAAGCCTCAAGAAACCTGTAACCCTGATCCAGGTTCGCCGCCGGTGAACTGTGCCGAGGCGGAAGCAGGGCTGGAGTTCCTCTCTCCACTCAAGATTGCCGACTTCGAGTGGAATGACTCGACAAATGGGTATATCGCCCAGTACATGTACTCGTACACGGATTCGACCGCCCAGGTGTACGCCAACCGCGACGGGATCCAGGCGCCTGCCGGGTACCAGCCTTTGGCGCAGGCTGCCAACGTATGCACCTCCGATACGGCGAATCACGTCTTGCACATCTCGGGCGGGCCATTTCTCGGTTGGGGCGGGGGTGTGGGAGTGCCCATGGCACACTTCACCCAGCGCGAGGGCGGATGGGGCAAGGGATACTGTAACTATGGCGATCCCCCGCAGTATGATTTCTGTCCCCCACCCGACGGCGACGAGGGCGGTGCCATTTCGACGACGACCATCGACGCGAGTAAGTGGGACGGCGTCGCGGTGTGGGCCCGGCGTGGGCCGGACAGCCAGCCTCTTCTGCGCGTGCTCGTGGGCAACAAGTACACGGACGATGACATCAGCTACAAGCAATACATCAACGGCGATCCCATAGAGAAGCGCTACTGCGAGAGGGCCCGTGAATGTGGCTGCACCAACGGAAGACCCTGCGACTACTGGGAAGGAACCGGCGCGAATGACGAGGGTTACTACTGTTGGGATCCGGCGACGGATTTGCGACCCATGACCACTTCCGGCAACGCCATCCAGTCCACCAACAAGTGCTACGTGAGCCGTTGCAACGAGGAATATTCAGCCTACCCGGGATCGCCCGATCCGCAGTTCGTCAACCGGCCCTGCAGCCCCTATGCTTTCCGCAGCGGAACTCAAGGCAGCTATTGCTGGGATTCCGATCCCAATCATCTCTATCTCCCGAATGGGCGCCTCGATCCACGTGGTCGCCCCGATTCACCGCCAGCCGAGCCGGACCAGTCGTGCGGGGACTACTGGACCTTCCCCCTGCACCTGACCACCGAATGGCGACTCTACTTGGTGCCCTTCACGACCATGTACCAGCAGGGGTGGGCGAAGTGGTGGCCCTTCTTTGATACATCGTCGGTGTCCACGGTCCGTCTGACCTGGGACGCCGGCTGGATCGATTACTGGATCGACAACCTTCGCTTCTACAGGGTGCGGCGCGATGTTCCGCCGGATGCCGGCACAAGCGCAGGCAAATGAAAGGAGATCACTCATGGAGAAGACGGCTGTGAAAGTGCGACGGTATCTCATCATCTCGGGCATGCTGGCCTTGGCTGCTTCCGCGGCAGGCTGTGGCTCGGGCGGGACCCGGCCCGGGGTCGGGGGCACGACCGGCACGCCAGAAACGACTGGGACCGGGGGCACGACCGGCACGCCAGACACCACTCCAGGCGGCGGGACGACCGGCCCGGCGACCACGGCGGCAGGTGGCACGATGGCTCCAGGCGGAACAACCGGTGCGGCCGGGACCACCGCGACCTCGGTCGGGCTGTCGTGCACGCCAGGCATTTCGCCGGCCACGCCGCTGCTCACGGATTTCTCGGCAACGGCAGCGGGATGGCACCCAGCCGCTGGCAAGTGGGGCACGGTCGGCAACCTGACCGGTTCCGGGTTCAACTACGCGAGCACCGGCAGCACAATGTCATGGAAGGTAGATACGGCCGCCGAAAACTTCGTGTTGTATGGCGACGTGATGGCGCCCGGTGGCTATGGCGGCGGCGGCATGTCGTTCGACCAATGCGTGAACACGTCAACCTACACAGGCGTGCAGTTCACCCTGGGCGGAAATGTCCAAGGTTGTGCTCTCAAGTTCCAGGCCCAGACTTACTCGCAGCAAGCCACGGCCAACGGCGGCGGGTGCGTCAGCAGCTGCTACGGGTTCCCCACGGCAGTTCTGACCAGCACATCGGGCCCGGTCGTAGTCAAATTCACGGATCTGGCTGGCACCGGTCAGCCGGCCACAGCCGCGGCCATCGCACAGGAGTTGATTGGGCTGCAGTGGCAGTTCGAATCTCCGCCACCGGTGGGCGACGGGGGCCAGCCAAACTGCACGGGCATCAACCTGACTATCGACGACGTTTCGTTCGTCAGCAACTGAAGCTGACGCGCAGTTTCGAAGCACATCTGGCTGGGCGACCGCAGGTCGCCCCTGCTACGGCCGACAGACGAACAGCGTCGCAGTCAACGGCGGCAGGCGATATTCGATCTGTTCGTCTTTGACCGCGGCGGCGGGCATCGGGCGAATGGTCGGCTCGCTGCCGTTAAGCATGAACACGTTTGCTGACTTGCAGTCCGCGCCTGCGATTTGGACCTTGCCGGTGAAGGCCGTGTGCAGTTCCTTGTTGATGACAATCATCGATAGATTCTTCTTGGAATCCAGGGCCGCGTAGATCGAAGCCTTGGCATTGTCCGTGGTTGCAGCCACCGCGATGTCGCCAAAGCGCCCGTTCCTGCCGTCGTAGTTGCGGTACAGGCGGTAGGCAGCCTGCGTGTAGGGCGGCAGAACCGTGTTGCCGGCGTTGTCTCCCCAATAGTTGGCCATGTACATTCCCTCGCGACCGAAGATCCCGAGGACATCGATTTGGGCCAGTCCGCCCGAGATATGCTCGCCTGCGCCGAAGTTGTATTCGGTCATGGTCAACTTGGTGCCCGGGTATCGCTCGGCGATGCGTTCCAGCAGCCAGGGGATGAGGCGGACAGGCTTGCCCAAGGAGTCGCCGATCCAGGTCTTCTCGATGAAGTCAGGATCCCAAAGGCTGCGCGGCGCTTGCAGGCGCGCGGCCACGGTCTTGGGCGACGCGTCCTTCTCAGTGATGCGCTTGCTGCCTCGGTTTTCCGGGTACCAGTGCACATCCAGGGCGTGGACCATGCGCTTTCCGTGTTTGGCTTCCAGCTTCTTCGCCTCAGCCAGGAAGAAGTCGAGATAGCGGTCGTACTTCTCGTTGTGTTCCTTCGCATCAGGGGCGTCGGTCAGGTTCAGGAACTCGCCCCAACCGTACATGATACCCCCGAGGACGAACGCGCTGGGATCGACGGACAGGATGGCATCGGCGGTCGCCTCGCTGCGCTCGATGATTTCCTTGTATGTGGTCTTTTCGGGGTGAATTCGCGAATGCAGACCAGGCCACAGCGCTGGCTCGTTGTCGAGCGAGTAGAATCTGGCGCCGCCCTTTTCCGCGCTGCCCAGCTTGTTCACGAGCAGATTGACGAACTCGTCTTCGTAGACTTTCCCATCGGACAGATCGGGCGAGAGGGAAAACGGGCCAGACTTCTTCGGGTACGAGCGCACCCAGCGCGGGCTGGGTGCCTTTTCGTTCTCGGCCACGGACCCAAATTTGTCCGCCGCGACGTAGTCGGCCAGAGGGATGGTCACGATCGATTCCATTCCCGCGGCCCGGTTTTCCTGCACGAAATCCAGGAACTGCGCGCCGGGCGTGCTGCAATTGCGATAGCCCATGGACGTGCAGGCCCACTCATCGCTGGAATGCTGATAGTCGCTGCCCGCATTGGACGCGTTGATTTCCCAGTTGTAGGCGGTCTGTCGATTGCCACCCATGCGGCGAACCGTGGCGCCGAGACCCTCGATCTTCTGTGAATTGATGCCGTACACGTACGGGCTGATGGTCCGGATGACGGCCTTTGGGTTGGCTTCGAAGCGCAGCTCGCCGCCCTCTGTGGGCGGGCCTGACAGGGCTTCCTGATCGCGGGCCGCGATCCGTGCCGCGTTGGCCTTTTCACGGTGGCGGTCGGCGGATCGCGTGCTGGGTAGCTGACTGAGCGGAATCCGCTTGCCGAAGTTTTCGACGGTGACGCCGCCAAGGTCGAGGGTCTCTGGCTCGTAGCCGAGGTGGAAGTTCATGTGGGCTTCACCGGCGGCGTAGGCCTGCGCGGATTGGAAGCGCACCTGCACCTTGGTCCATTGGGTAGACACCTGGATCGGGTATTCCACCGACTTGGTGTAGGGCGGCTTGCCCAGCTCGAACACGAAGGACGTCTCACCCACGCCGTCCTCTTTAGGCACCTCGGCACGTAGGGAGAAGGTGACCAGCAGGACGTCACCAGCCTCGACCGGCGCAGAGGTCGCGTCCTGGAACTGCACGGACCACTCGCTGCCCGCGCCTTCTTTGACACGAAGGCGGGTGGCCTCACCGAACGGCTGCCCGTGCACGGAAACCTGGGTGGCTTCGGCCTTCTGAACTTCGCCCTGCAGAACGAAGTCGCGCTGGCCGCGGCCCCCGAGCAGGTCGATGCGTGGCACGCCGGCAATGCGGGCGTTGGCAGCCTCAAGGGCAAGCGAGGCCTGCGGTGGTTCGGAAGCGGGCGAAGAGGGAGGAGGCGCTGTTCTCTTGATGCACCCGCCGAGCATCAGACCGAGAAGCGCGCAGCGACAGAGAGTCTGCGTGGACATTGGGGCCAGCCTAACGGGTCCTCGCCATTTCGGAAAGGGCTTTTACCTTGGAAACAGCCTTGTCTTCCCCTGACTCGGAAAGTACGCTGCTAGCCGCCGTGGACACCGGCCCTCGGCACCCTGTTTCAACCTGAACCAACATGCGCGAGCGACACGAATCCATGCTGGGCAAGGGCGACAACCAGGCCATCCGAGAGGTCAATCGATCGATCATTCTCGACCTAGTCCGTCGCGCGGGACGGGTTTCGCGCACGGAACTGGCACGCCGTTCGAAGCTGACCAAACCCACGGTGTCGACCATCATCGACGAATTCATCGGCAACGGGACTGTGCGCGAGGTCGGGCTGGGTGAATCACTATCGGGCGGGGGCCGGCCGGCGCGGTTGCTGGAATTCAACGATGCCTCCGCCGCCTACCTGGGCATCCATTTCGGCGTGCGCGCGACCAGGGTGGCGGTGGCCGATGCTCGAGGAGTCATCCGCGTGGTGCGGAGGCGGCTGTCGCTGCGTGATGCTCCGGCGCGAGCCAGCAAGGTGGTGCGGTCGATGGTCAGCGAGGCCTTGCAGGCGGCCAAGATTCCCCGGGCGCGCGTCGCGGCCGCAGGGGCCACCGTGCCTGGCCTGGTCGACCATGAAACCGGAGTGTGCGTGCTGGCGCCCAACCTCGCCTGGCAGAACGTGCCATTGCGCGAGATCCTGCAGGATGAGCTGCGCGTGCCGGTTGTGGTCAACAACATCACGCAAGCCTCTGCGGTGGCCGAGGGGCGGGTGGGTGCCGCGCGCGGCGTGCGTTCCTACGTGTGGCTTTACGTGGGCAGCGGCGTGGGCGCGGGCATCGTGGTCGACGGGCGGCTCTTCCACGGGCAAAGCGGCTTTTCCGGCGAGATCGGCCACTGTCCCGTGAGCGAAGACGGCCCCCCCTGCGGGTGCGGGCGGCGCGGCTGCCTGGAGACGGTGGCCTCGACCATGGCCATCATCCGCGCGGCCGAGGAGGCGATTGCGGGCAAACAGGAGACGCGGCTTGCCCGGGTGGAGGGCCAGCTTGACGTGGCGGCCATTGCCGCGGCCGCGGCCGAAGGGGACGCGGTTGCCAGGCGGATTCTGGCCCAGGCGAGCGAGCACTTGGGTCGCGGGATCTCGTTCCTGCTCAACATCCTCAACCCGGAGATGATCGTGCTGGGCGGTCCGGTGATCGAGACAGGCGAGCCTTTCCTGCACGAGGTCCGCGCCTCGGTCGCGCGTCACGCCCTGCTGCCGCGCGGGGTGGCCATCGTTCCCTCGACCCTGGCCGATCGCGCCGAACTGACCGGATCGGTGCTGCTGGCCATGGAGAGCACGGTGCGCTCCTACCGAATCGTGGGCAGCCACGATGTTCGTGCGCATGCGGCGACGGAACTGTAGCCGACTGTCTCCAGGGCGTACCGCTTAGCTACTTCCTGCCCGAAGATCGACAGTTCGCGACCTGCGTCTACAGATACCGGCTAACCACGTTCTCCAGCATCTCCTGCCGACCCGAACGGGGCTTGGGATCGATGTTGCCTGACCTAACCCGATCGGCGATCTGTTCCAGCGAGAGCTTGCGGTCGAGGATCTCTTTGCCCAGCCCCTGTTTCCAGCCGGCGTAGCGCGCGTCCACCAGGGCGGACAGCTTGCCGTCGGTCAGAATGTGGTCGGCGACCAGCAGGGCACGCGCCAGGGTGTCCATGCCGCCCACNNCGGCGCACCTTGGCGTCGAAGTTGAATCCGCCGGTGGAAAATCCCCCCGCTTGCAGGATGCGCGCGAGCAGCAGCGACATCTCAGCCAGGTCGTTGGGGAATTGGTCGGTGTCCCAGCCCAGCAGGGTGTCGCCGCGATTCATGTCGATGCTGCCGAACAGGCCGGCGGCCAGGGCGTAGGCCACTTCGTGTTCAAAGGTGTGACCGGCCAAGGTGGCGTGGTTGGCCTCGATGTTCAGGCGGAAGTCGCCATTGGTCAGGCCATAGCGCTGCAGGAAAGCGTCGACCGCCGCGGCGTCGTAGTCGTACTGGTGCTTGGTGGGCTCGCGCGGCTTGGGCTCGATGAGCAATGGTCCGCGAAAACCGATCTTGTGTTTGTGCTCGGCGACCAGATTCATGAAGCGGCCGAGCTGATCGAGTTCGCGCTTCATGTCGGTGTTGAGCAGCGTCTCGTAGCCTTCGCGGCCGCCCCACAGCACGTAGTTCTCGCCCCCCAGACGCTGGGTCACCTCCAGGGCGTGTTTCACCTGGGCGGCGGCGTAGGCAAAGACCTCGGGATCGGGGTTGGTGGCAGCGCCCGCCATGTAGCGCGGGTGCGAGAACAGATTGGCGGTGCCCCACAGCAGCTTGACACCCGTGCGCTGCATGTGGCCGGCCAGCACATCAGCCATCCCATCCAGCATCTTGTTCGTCTCGGCCAGGCTGCGCCCCTCGGGCGATACGTCCCGATCGTGGAAACAGTAGAAGGGCGCGCCCAGGCGNNCTGCCGAACATGTCTTTCCCGTCCGAGGCAAAGGTGTGCCAGAAGCACACCGCCATGCGCAGGTGATCCTCCATGCGCTTGCCGCGCACGATGCGATCCTTGTCATAGTAGCGGAAGGCCAGGGCGGACGCCGCATCGGGTCCGCCGTAGCGAATGGGTTCGATGGCTGAAAAGAACGAATCGACCATGAAGTTATTTTTACCCCTTTACAAAAGGTTGTGCCAGAGCCTCGTTGAGCCGGCGTTCCAGTTCGCGGCCGGCTTCGTCATACACAGCCCGGGCGCGTGGTTCCGGCTTCACCGAAAGGTGATGGGCCGGGGCAGAAAAGCGGCGGGCCAACTCGTCCCATGGCGTGCCGGCCACTGCCTGGGCCGCGCGCAGGGCGGCGCCCAGAGCCGAGGAATTGGACACCTGCAATGGCACGATGCGCGCCTGGAACACGTCGGCCATGATGCGCAAGATGCCGAGATTTCGCGAGGCGCCCCCGGTCACCAGGATGGGGTCCATGTCCTCGCCGATCCAGCGCGAGTGCAGGCGCATGCTCAGCGCCTGCGTCTCCACCACGGCGCGGGCGGCGGCATAGGGGTCGCGGCCGTTGACAAAGGCATCTGATCCGAACCGGCGAACCACCGGGGCCGGCAAGCGTGGTGTGATCTCAGGGACGAAGTAGGGCAGCAGCAGATTGCCGCCGTTGCCGGGCCGCGTGCGGCTCAGGATGGCATCCGCGAAGGCGTCCCAGTCCAGCCCAGATCGGCGCGCGATCCTCTCGCGGGCGAGCGAGCCGTTGGCGAAGCAGGCCAGCGCCATGAAGCCGCCTGCGGGGTTGCCGAAAACGTGACCATAGCCGTGCGGATCGGTACGCGGCGCAGCCATGGCCGCGAACACGGTGTCGCTGGTGCCCAGGCTGATGACGGCTGTGCCGGGACGAGAGGCGCCCATACCAACCAGGCTGCTGGGATTGTCGCCGGTGAAAGCGATGACGGGCGTGCCAGGGGAGAAGCCGTACTTCTTCACGAAGTAGTCGGCCACCACGCCCACCCGCGTGGTGCAGGGCACGGGCGGCCCCAGCTTCGTTCCCAGGCCCGGCGCGGTGGCATCGAGCAGGTCCGGGTTCCAGTTTCCGGTGCCGAGATCGAGCAGGTTCATGCCCGCCCCATCGCCCAGGTCAATCGGCGCACTTGAGGCGACCAGCAGCGAGGCCATGAACGAGCTGACCAGGTGGATCTCCGAGGTGCGCGCCCAGTCCGCGGGCGAGTCCTTGTAGAACTTGCGGATCTGCGGGCCAGTGAAGCGTTCGATGGCGCGCGATCCGGTGAGCGCCACCACGCGCTCGTCGCCGCCGACGGCGCGGGTGATCTCGGCGCATTCCGCGCTGGTGGCGCTGTCCATCCAGATCGGTGACGTGCGCCGGCTGAGCAACGGTTGCACCTGATCGTGGAGTGGCCTCTCGGTCGACCAGGCGCCGACCGTGTCGAAGGAATGCGCCAGGTACACCGAGCCGTGCTGCTGCCCGGCCCCTGATACACCCCGCACGCTGCCAAGGTCCACCCCCGCCTTGACCAGATCTCCCAGAATCAGTTCAAGCGCCTCGACCCACATCAGGGGATCGCTATGCATGACCCGGGGATCATCATTCACAAGGAAACCATTGGGGCAGTGGTACCTGGGCAGCCGTTCGCCGAACACAACGCTGTGGTTGGCGCAGACCGCGCCGGTGTCCGTGTCGATGATCAACGCCGACATGCTTTGCGTGCTGGCGTCCAGACCGAGGAAACGCGCCATGTGTCCTCCAGAATCCTTATGCGGGCGGAACGTCGTGGCTCGCGAGGGTGCGACCGGCTTCCCCGGGTTCGAAGAAGTGCACGCGATCCATGTCAATGGTCACCGGCAAGGTCGCGCCCACGCCCAGGCCCGCACGCGCGTCCACATGGGCGACGATGCGCTCGTGTCGGGCGGTGGCTAGGTATACGTCCATCTTGGCGCCCAGGGGTTGCAGCAACCAAAGCTTCATGGGCAGGCTCACCGCGTCCGTCGTGCCGGAATCGCCCGGTCGGGGAAGAATGAGCGCCTCGGGCCGCACGCCCATGACCAAGTCGGGGCTGCCCGGCGCGCGGTCGCGCAGGGCAGGCGCGGCCCAGGCCGGCACCGGCAGTTTGGCCGTACCCTCGTCGAATAGCAGCCGCCCCGCCTGGTCGACCAGGCGGCCGGCGAAGAAGTTCATGGGCGGGGTGCCGAGAAACCCGGCCACAAAGCGGTTGGCCGGGCGATGATAGATCTCGAGCGGGCCGGCGCACTGGTGGACCACGCCGTCCTTCATGACCACCACTCGATCGCCAAGGGTGATCGCCTCCTCCTGGTCGTGGGTCACGTACACGGTGGTGCTGCCCAATTCCAGGTGCAGCCGCTTGATCTCGGCGCGCATCTCGACCCGCAGCTTGGCGTCCAGGTTCGACAGGGGCTCGTCGAAAAGGAAACACTTCGGGTCGCGCACAATGGCGCGTCCTAGAGCCACCCGCTGGCGCTGCCCGCCTGACAACTGGCGCGGTCGCTTGTCGAGAAGCTGCGCGATCCCCAACTTGTCAGCGGCGCGCCGGACCTTGTCGTTGATGGTGGCCTTGGGCATGCGGCGCAGGCTGAGGGCGAAGGCCATGTTTTCGAACGCGGTCATGTGGGGATAGAGCGCGTAGCTCTGGAAGAC
>PMCR01000554.1 GCA_003155465.1 Myxococcales bacterium
CCCTGGCTGATTAGACCCTTGGCGTACCAGATTGTGGCGGCGGCCACACGCATCTCATCCGCCACCTCGACGGGTGACTTATGCATCGTGCTGAACACGTCATCGGGCAACGCTATCTGTACTGTCGTCATGACCGCTTTCTGTACACAAGGGTAGCACGGCGACGGACGGAGAGATCCTTTCAATGTTCCGGCCTGAGCCTGGGACCGGGGTGGTTTGCCCGGAAGATCGTTCTCGGCTTTTCGTCGCGAGCTGGTGGAATACGTATAGTATTTGGAATACTATACGTACATGCACAAGCTAACCCTTAGTGTGGACGAGAAGGTCGTCGGGCGGGCCAAGCGCTATGCCGCCCGGCATGGCACGTCGGTCTCAAGGATGGTCGAGCACTATCTCGATCTGGTGGTCGCGCCCGCGCCGGCGGCTGAGGAGGATCCCCCCGTCCTGCGCATGCTGCGGGGAGCGGCCAAGGGTGTTGCAGCCGAGGAATATCGGCGTCATCTGCAGAGGAAGTACAGGTGAAGCGACTGCTGCTCGACTTGAACATCGTGCTTGACGTTGTTCTGGATCGGGCCGAGGCCGCCAGCGCGGGGCGCCTGTGGGCTGCACTGGAAAGGGGAAAGGGACGGGGGGTCGTCCCCGCTCACGGGGTTACGACCATCTTCTATTTGGTGTCTCGTGCTCACGATCCGGGATTTGCCCGACGAGCCACCGACGGAATCCTGCGGACGTTTGCTGTGGCACCGGTAGACGAGAAGGTTCTGCGGCGTGCTCTGTCCCTCGGCTGGACCGACTTTGAAGACGCTGTCTGCGCATCGGCAGCGGAGATGTGCGGCTGTGATGCCATCGTGACCCGCGACACGAAGGGCTTCGTCGACTCGCCCGTTCGGATCATCGACCCGGGAGCGGCCCTCGCCTGGCTGAGCGGCGGCTAAGGCGACGACGGGCGCCGGCGCCGGCGCACTACGAGCACCGACAGCAGGGCGACGTACCAGGCTCTGGTGTGTGGCGATGATCCGGCCATATGGCAGCTACAGTCGCCGCCCTTTGAATCCCCGGTAGTTCCCCCAGCACCGCCGCTCTCGCTGCTGGCGCCGTCACTGGCACCGCCGCTGCTGGGCAGTCCCCCGGTGCTGCTGCTGGTTCCTCCCGAGGCGCGTGCGCCGCCGCTGCCGCCCGCACCGCCCCGGCCGCCCGTGGTACCACCGAAGCCACCCGTGGCTCCACCCGAGCCGGCGATGCTCCCTCCTGAGCCGCCCGAAGTCGCGCCACCATCCGGGGCGCCGGGATCCTTCAACGTGTCGCCGAAGACCAGGCTGGTGATACTGCGGGCGGGCAGGGTGATGGTTGTGGCCGGCATTGCCCCAACATCGGCGCAGTCCTCGGTCGCCGATGTGCGATAGGCCTGAAACGCGGCTGGCAGGTTGGCACCAGTGAGGGTGACGGACTTGCTCGCCGTGCCGCCGTTGATGGCGATGACGGTGAAGGTCTTCGCGGCGTCGTGGTCAAAGGCAGCGACCAGGACCTCGGTGTCGTCGCTTGCCGCCTGCACCATCTGCGCACCGGGGCGGATGTAGCGATAGTAGTTCTTCGAGACGTAGTACTTCTTGCCCCGCTTGGTGACGCTGCTCATGAGGTCGAACTCGCTCGGCATCCCGGCGCCCAGTTCGCTGCCTTGCCACCACACCCAGCCCGACAGGTGTCCGTGGTAGAGGGCGGCATAGATACTCTGGGCCAGATCGAGGGCACCCGGGAGGGTAGCTCCGGCCTCGATGGTGTCCACATAGCCGGATGTTTCTGTCATCCAGATGGGCAGGTTCGTGCTTTGCGTGCCGGCATAGAAGCTGGCCCAATACTTCGACATCTGCGAAGTCGGGGTGGCCAGCACGCCGTCGGAGTAGCCGTGCACCGCCCACATCCCCATCTGGCTGAGCGCCGCTGGTCGGCTCATCACGTTGGCGGTGTACCAGTAGGGGTCGAAGCCATTCTTGCCACCACACTCGATGGCCAGCATGTTCTCCGAGCCAAAGAGCTTCAGGTTGGGATAGGCCGCGTGGATGATGGGGCCGATCGCTGCCAAGGTGTCGGCGTATTCCTGCGAGTTGTAGACGCACGAGTTGTAGAACTCGACGAACAAGGGCTCGTTCTGGAAGCTGAGCCCGTACACCTCGACGCCGATGTCGGCGTATTGTTTCAACCCCGCCACCAGCCAGTCGGCATAGGCGGTGCGCTTCGAGGGGCAGAGGCCGCCGCCGTTCTTGGTCCCGCCCGGGTGAGGCGTGCCGTCCTGTACGCCGTTGGTACCCACGACGCACTTCATGCTCGACGGAGGCGACCACACGGTCAGGATGATCTTCAAGGGTACGCCGCTCGACTTGGCCTTGTTCGCCATGGCCTGCACCACCGGGCGCATCTTGGTCCAGTCCGCGTCCTGTTGGGCGATGGCGTCCGCGGGAGGCGGCAGTTCGTTGCGCCAGATGGTGATCCCCAAGTCGTCGACCGCCGCATCGAACCAGGCGGTGTTGACCAGATCCTGGGGCTGTCCCCACCAGACATCGTGGGCTCCGAAGAAGCCGAACCCATCAATTGTCTGCGACCGTTGTGTGCGATCGATGGTCACCTGCGCAGCCTGCGCGTCGGGGACGGCGGCGAACGAGACCAGGGTGAACGACACCGAAGCCACTAGGCGAAGCAGGCGCATGGAAACCTCGCGATCATGATACGCTATTCTGCCGCGGGCAGAGCATTGACCTGTCATACGGCGTGGTGCCACTTGTCACTGCCAAGTCCTTGGGGCGCGATCTCTTGCGGGAGACCAACTATTTCAAAGAGGCGGTCCTCTTCATGATCTACGCGACCACCCCCAGTGTGACCACTCGCCGCGATGGAACCCAGCTGTCGGATCACTTCGGATACGGCGAGGACGAGACCTGGAATGAGAGCCCCGGCATCTCCGGTGAGATGGGGAGTCTTATGACGGGCGCGACGATAGAGGGGGACGGTACCCATAGGCGTTAAGCGGAAAACTTGCCGCAATGAGTGACTTGGCCGCCTATGGTGGGGATGGACAGCACAGGTACCAACGCTGGTGATTGGGAAACCGTAGAAACGCAGCTGCCGGCCCATTGGCGGGACATCGCTGAGGAGCACGGCCTGGTTCCGGCCAAGGTCCCCGCCCAACTGGGCGCCAAGGTCACGGACGTGCGTGTTCCCCTGGGCACGGTGCTCTACCGGGTCGGCACCAACTGCTCGCTCAAGACAGCAGCGGCCAGAGCCTTTGGCGGGGAGGTGACGGATGTCTCGCCTG
>PMCR01000099.1 GCA_003155465.1 Myxococcales bacterium
ACCTACAACTTGAGCACGGCCGCCGCTGCCGGCGTCGCAGATTTCGACTACCTGCGCTACACCCACGACGGCCCCCATCGCTAGCGACAAGGCCGGCATGACCAATACGGGGCAGTCGCCCAACGGAACGGGTCACCCATCGCCTCGCCCTGCATGGCCAACGGGAAGTGCAACTGAGAACGCCGGCGCTGCCAAACTGCTAGAGCGCCGAACGGTTTGACGNNCGACGCAAATGCGCGATTTCACGACGGGAGGCAAACCGTTCGGCGCTCTAGACGTTGTCCAGATCGAACCCCAACCGCAGGCGAAGCTGGTGCCAGTCTTCCTCCATCAGGAGGAAATAGCCGAACATGCCGTAGCGATAGGCTGCGGGCGGCTGGCGCGGGTCATAGGGCTTGACCAAGTCGGTGGCGTACATCAACTGGCCCAGGTACAGGCCATCCGCAATCTGAACCAGTTCATCGATGCAGAAGCGATCCGGGACGATTGTGCGCAGTTTGGGCCAGCGGTAATTGAACTGATAGATGCGCTTGCCGGCGCAGTTCTCATTCACCGAGGTTCCTGCATGGGCGATGAAGAAGAAGTTCTTCAGGTCGTAGCCACAGTTGACGGCCTCGATCTGAGAGGCGGGCTCGGTCCATATGTTGGCCAGTTTCATCAGGCGTCCGACCTCGCGTTCCTTCATGGTCCGTAGAGCCTGGGTGTTGGCGCCCCATGTACTGGGCAGCTCGCCGGTCTCGAATCCGTCGGTCAACTCCCGTAGACGCTCGCGTGAGATGGGATCGAACGACTTGCCCGTCCAGGTGCTGAGGCGGCCGGCAAAGCCCTTCCAGGCCAGGTCCAACGCGTTCTTGGAGAACAGGTCCAGCAAGCCCGCGCCGTGCCAGCTGACCAGCGCGCCCCTATAGAAGCCGCGCATGGCATCCACGGGGGCCGCGCGGTTGAACAATTCCTGCAGCCGCAAGAACAGGGGCGATGAATTGTCCAAGCTGTCCTGTAACTTGTCCGAGTAGTCGCGCAGCAGGTGCAGCACCGTCTCGCGGTCCGCCAGGTCCGCCTTCAGCTCGGCGAAAACCCGGTCGTTGCAGGCGGCGGGCGGCCGACTATCCAACTTCAGATCGCGGTAGCGCGAACCCTGCGGGGCCACAGGTCCGGCGGTCACCAGTCCCGGCGCAGTCACCGGCACCTCCAAGAAGGGGAAAATCCGCCGGGCTTCACTGTTCCAGCTCTGATTCCACAGCACGAAGTAGCCCATGTGCTGGTAGGCGTAGTCGGCCGGCGGCCGGCGGGCATCGAAACGTCCCAGCAAGCGGTGACTGGCGAAAAGCAACTGGCCGAGATAGAGCCCCGGGGCAATCTGCACCATCTCGTCGATGAGCCAGGAAAGCGGCGGCCGGTTGCCGAGAGTCGGCCAGCGGTAGTTGAGTGAAAGCACCTGGCGCGGGGTTTCGGCGCACACTGACGGCGCTAGCCCGGCGACGAAGTGTCCCCCATTGCGATCATAGCCAAAGGCGCGCTGTTCCTCCGGGGGCGCATCTTGCAGGTTCAGCCACCAGGTCAAGGCGTGAAATGAGATGTTGTTGGCGGCGTGCCAGCCCAGTTGGTTGAAATGGTTGATGCCCAAGAGCGCAGCGCTTGGGCCGGGCTCCCCACCCACCGCCGATCGCAGCGCGGCCCGATCCCCGCGGTGGAAGCTCTTGCCCACCCACGGGCTTTGATCTTGCAGTGTCGCCCCCCACAGAAGGCCCACGACATTGTCCAGGCGGGACAGTGGATGGCTTTGGCCTGAAAGGCGCAGGCCCAGGGCCACGCCATAGTGGTGACCTTCGAGCGCCGGTAAATCCAAGCCCAATTGGAACAGCTTGCCCAGCTTCTGGAAGGGCAGGGCCTGGTTGTCCGCCTCGGTCCGCAAAGCGTCCATATACCGCTTGAGCAACTCGAGCACGGTCGCTGCATTGGCTTGGTCGCGCTCGATCTCGGCGCGCAGGGGATCAGTCGACGCGCTGGGGTTGAGGGTCAGGGTGCGTAGGGCCGGCGCTACGGTCACCGAGGCCAGTTCAGGTGGCAGATCGCTGCGCGCCAGAACGCCCGCCTCGACCAGTCGGAAACACGGGATGGGTACCTCGATGGAAACGTCCTTGGTCACGTCGTGCAAGAAAGCGCCCCGGGTTGACGACAGCACACGCCCGGCCCTGGATTTCACCAGCAGATAGACATCAGGACGGTCCAGGGAAAAGAAGCCCAGGCGCACGGGGATGCGGCAGCTCCCATCGGAATCAGTCTCGCCGACCCCCAGCTTGTCGTCGTGAAGAAGGTCGGCATCGTAGGCTTCCACAGTCAAGCCCTTGACCCCGCGTCCGGTTTCGAGCGCTATCACCTTGACCTTGATCTCGAATGACATGTGCGGATCCTTTCCGACGGCCACGCCGTCGACCTCACGCCGACAGGACTTTGAACGAGTGGCGTGCCACCTCGGTCTTGAACCAGGTGAGAGTCTCGCTGAGATGGCCGTCTTTGGGAAGCGTCTTTGCCAGGCCGGCCGGAGAGGGGCGACCGAGACTCTCGGCCATGGTGGCGCCCAGAGGATTGTAGGGGAGAAGGGTCAGGCTGCGCGCACCCAATTCCGCCAGCCGGGCGGCCAGGGCCGCCAGATTCTCGCGGGTGGCGGTGATGCCAGGGATGAGCGGGATGCGCGGCTGAACCCTCTCGGGCGAAGCCGCGAGGAGCCGAGACAGGTTGGCCCAGATTCGCTGATTGCTCCGGCCGGTGAACCGGACATGGGCCTCATCGTCGGCCAACTTCACGTCGAACAGAATCAGATCCACATGCGGCAGGATCCATTTGGCGAACTGCGGGTAGGAAAATTCACCGCAGGTCTCGATGGCGGCTGAAATGCCTTGGCTGTGCAGGCCTGCGAGCAACTCGCCCACGAACTCCGGGAACGCTGTGCACTCTCCCCCTGACAGGGTCACGCCCCCGCCCGAGTGGCGGTAGTAGGGCTCGTCACGCAGGACCACATCCAATATTTCGTCTACGGAAAGCCGCTGGCCAATGAGAGCCAGCGCGCCCGAGGGACACGCGCGGACGCATTCGCCGCAGATGTCACACGAAGCGGACCAGACCAGACGCGGGATTTCAGCTCGGGGGCCACCCACGGTTGAGAACACAGGAGCGAGAGGGGTGGACGCCGATGCTTGCCGCGGACACGCATCGACGCAGCTCTGGCAAGCGATGCAAAGGCGAGAGCGGAAGGCAATCTCCGGCCCAAATTCCTGAGTCTCGGGGTTCTGGCAGAACACACAGCGCAGCGGACAGCCTTTGAAGAACACGACGCTGCGGATGCCGGGGCCATCCTCCAAGCTGTGGCGCTTGATGTCCACGACAAGAGGGTGAGTCACCGAATCGTCCCCTGTCCGCGGTCAGGCCACGCCCAGTCGATGTACCAGGTCACGCGCCATGAAGCCGAACTTGTAGATGTAGTTCAAGTTGCCGTCGACGCTGACCTCGTTGGCCAAGATGGATGCCAGGATGTCCTGGTCGCGCGAAAACAGGAACTTCCGCAGGGCGAGCGGATTCTTGAAGGTGATGGCCACGTCGTAGCCCTTGTCTTCCTCGCGCCGGACTTCCATGCGGCCATTGGCGAAGCGGGCCCCGGCGGCCACCGTGCCGTCCGCGGTGCGGAACAGGTAGCTTCCCGAGAAGCCGACCAGATTGCGGCGAAATCCCCGCAGCAGCAAGAAAGCGAGGCACATGCCCCCGAGGAGGATCTCCAGGAACCTATCAGTCAGGGTGCCCTCAAGCGCGCGGCGCAGATCCTCGATCTGCCTGCGCATCAGGCGCAGGCAAAGCCGGTCAGGCAGGAACCACGAGAGTACTTTGACGAAGAACTGCTTGAGGCGGGTCATGGTGGCCTTTCCGGCAGGCTAGCCCCTGCGGGAGAATTCGACGGCCTGGCCAGTGCCCAGGTCGTATTCTGTTCGCCCGATGATCTCTTGCTGCATCTGCGGATTCAGATCCTTGAAATACGCCGTGTAGCCCGACACCCGCACCAACAGCTCAGGGTATTTCTGCGGATTCTTCACCGCATCGACAAAGGTGTCGTGGGTGGTCACGTTGAACTGGATCTCCATGCCGCCCAACCCGCCCAGGGCCGCGTCGAAGTAGCCCTCCACCGAGGCCACGAAGTGGTCCAGCATCTTCTCCCGGTTGGCGTTGTCCGGGGTGTACTTGAGGTTCACTGCCACGCCGTTGGACAAAAAAGCGGGCGGCAGGCTGGCCACCGAGCGCAAGGCCTTAGTCAAGGAAGGGGTCACGCCGGAGACCGGGGTCATGCCGCTGGTGAAGTTGTCGCCGTCGCGCCGTCCATTGGGCGTGGCGCCCGACAGACGACCAAATCCCGCGTGGTTGGTCATGGTCCAGTATCCGACGCGGTAGTGGCCGCCCCGGTAGTTCAACTTGCGGCCAAAGAGGCCGTCCAAGGTTGCGGCCAGCCAGCGCGCGAGGCTGTCAGCGGCAGGCTGCTCGTTGCCGTACTTGGGGGTCTTCTCCGGGTTGCGCAGGCGAGCGAGCAGAACATCCTGGCCGACGAAATTGGCGTCTAGCGCTTGCAGCAGCGCCGGCAAGGAAATCGCCTTGTCCTCGAACACCACCTTCTGAATCGCTGCCAGTGAGTCCACCACATCGGCAAACCCGATGATGCTGGCGCCAGAAGAATTGATGGTCGCCCCGCCGAAGATAAGGTCCTTGCCCTTGTCCATCGGACCTTCGAACAGGCTGGAGAGAATCGGGGTGGGGTACATCTTTTGGTGGGTGCGGCCCAGGGCTTCATTGAGGGCCGTGGCCCGGTCTACCATCCACGACACCTGACGGACAAAGGCCACCTTGAAGGCATCGAAGGAAGTGAACGACGCCGCGTCGCCCGTGCGTTCACTGATCAGCACCCCGCGGCCGGTGTGTCGATGCTCGCCATTGTACAGGGTCAGCTCGAGAACCGATGTCAGGTTGAGGAGAATGGACGCCGTGGCGCCGTAGAAGCGGCCATTGCTGCCGGGCTCGACGCAGCCGATGACGCCGTAGTCGCGCGCCTGCGCCAGGGTGTCGCCCTTTGCGGTCAGCGCCGCGATGACCGCGCGATCGTTGTGCAGGGCCGGCGTGGCGCCCGTGTTGAGATTGACGTCGCACAGGCGGCGCAGGTAGGCGGGCGGATTGACCGCGGAGAAATAACGGGCGTTGAGGTTGGGATCGCGCAACATCATCANNGCGCGGATCATCAGATAGGTCAGATCATTGACCGCGTCCCGACCCTCGGCATCCACCCCGCCCACCGTGATGGCCTGGTTGGATCCCGCTCCGCCGAACAATTGTTCGCCGGTGGCAGGAACCGTGGGCACGTGATCGCCAATCTTCAGCCACAGGCAGCACAGGAGATCGATGGCCTGGTCGAGTGTGAGCTTTCCGGTTTCGATATCGTGGCTATAGAGATCGTACAGCACTTGGTCGAGCCGGCCCAGGCTGAGTCCCACGTCGGGGTTTTCCAGGTGGATGGCGGTCCAGCAGATCCAGACAGTCGTGAGGCCCTCGCGGAAAGTGCGCGCCGGCAGTTCGGGTACCCGCTCATTCACCTCCGCCATGGCCAGCAGCTCCGCCTTCTCGGTCGCGTCGCTCGCCTGACTGGCCAGGCGGCGCGTCTCGCGCGCCAGGTTGCGCGAGAAGGCGACGATGCCCTCCATGGCTTCCGCCACCGCCGCATAGAAGTCGCGCTGCTCAGGTTCCTGGGCAGTGCGGCCTCGCTGTTGCGCCTCCTCGATGATGCCGCGCAGGCCGACCCGCAGGACCTTGGAGAAATCCGGGATGGTGTGCGAGATGCAGTTGCCCTTACTGGTCAGGAAGAAGACCAAGTGCTCCAGCAAAACCATCTCGGGCGCATCGCGACCCCCAACCGGCTCGCCGGCCCGATCCTTGTTCATGCGGCTGCGGCAGCGTTCGATGATGCTGTCCCCCAGCCAGTAGGGAAAGACTTCCTCGTTAAGAACGCGTACATCGTCGTCAGCCAGGAAGTAGGGGTTGCTGGCGCGTTCCTTGATGTTGAGCAGTTCGGGCCAGAGAGCCAGGCCCATGAACTCAGGGAAGATAGGCACGCCCTTAAAGTGGCTGGTGGTCGAACCGGCGAACAGAGACCTGACCTTCACCGGGAACGGCTTCATGTCCCGATCCACGCCGTGACCGTGGGCAACCACCGGCTGCCGATTCTCCAGCACGTAGCGGTACAGCCGGGCTTTGTCGAGCACGCTGATCGCGGGCTTGCCGAACAGCCCCTTGTTGCGCGCGTAGCGGGTGACAAGCCGCGGTCGTTCGCAGCAGATCTCGGGCGCGGCACGGAAGTACGCCTCCCGCAAGGCCTCGACACGCGGGCTCCGCTTCTGATCCGACAGGGCTAGGTCCTTCAGGCTCACTTGTCTCATAATGGTGCCTCTCCAAACCGTCGAACACGTCGAACTATGTCACGAACTCCAGCCCGGAGCGAAGCCGATATTCTGCAGGCGCTTCATCCACTCCAGAAACGGGGTGGGTCTGAGCAGCAGCCCAGCTGCGAATCAGGACATTGCAGACACTTCATCGTGCATTTGCAACATGCCTGAGACTGCAGAGGAATCCGAAGTCCCGGGCGTATCTCGGACAGGTGGCCGACAGGATTCACAGGACAGGTTCCGGTGGTATTTCATGCGAGCCTTTCTGGCACGCGCGCGGCTCGAAGCGTGAGAGCGGCTTGGGCGGCGACCGAGTAGTTCAGACCACGCACGTTGAAACCAGTTACCTCCGCGCATCGCTTGCCCATGATCTAGCATTCGCTGCAGTCTCGGTCCTGGGGTGTCTGCCCGGAGATCCCGGCTAGCCGATCTCGCGACGAATGGGTCAGCCTTGGTCAGGTGCGAGCGGTGCAATCCGCTGGCGGATGGCCGCTACGAATGCCTCGAAATCGGGCAGGTGTCGGTCGAGGACATCGCGCACGACGCTGACATCAACCTCAGCGTAGCCGTGGACTAGCACGTTCCGGAAACCGCCCATGTCGCGCAGCACACTTGCCAGGGAAGGCGCAAGCCATCCGTGTCGTCCCAGCAGGTCGAACAGTTCGCGATTCGTGCGAGGTTCGCCCAGTCGGTTGTCCGACACAATGTGGGAAGCCACGTCGAGCGCCGCCTGGATGGCGATCTGCAGAGTGTGCTCCACGAACCGGATTTCGCGCACGTCTGTGGACAGGCGATCGTACCGCGCCAGCTGTCGCAGATCGCACAGGCACGCCTCGATGAACGCCAGCTTCTTGGCGACAAGATCCTGGTCCGTCACGCGGCACGCGCCCCGGGTGGTCTTCGATAGCGTCGTAGCATGGGCAAGACGTCGAAGTACTCGTTGCGCGCATT
>PMCR01000313.1 GCA_003155465.1 Myxococcales bacterium
ATGCATGTGGAGGAGATCTTCGCCGATGACGCCATCCTGCGAAAACGGATGGTCGACATCCTGAAGAAGCACATGCAGGTTGACGACGAGATCGATGCCGAGGTACGCCGCCGGATCAAGAACCTGGAAGAAGGAACCGCGACCTGGGAGGTCGAGTACCAGAAGGCGGTCGATCAGATCAAGAAGAACCGCCACCTCGGCGAGAAGTAGGGTTCGAGCTAGCCCAGGCGCTTGCGCACGATGGGTTCACCCGCTGGGATGGGCTGACTGGGCGGTGGCGGCGCCTTGACCTCCGGCCTGTCCGTCGGCCCCGGCGAAGGTCCTGGGCGCCGATCCCGAGCCAGTGACAGCACCATGCGTACCGCCTTGTCGATCCCCACCGCCACGTCGGCCAGGCGCGCGTCGTCGTACATATAGGCGGGGGTGCTGACGACGCCGGTCTTTTGGTCGACCAGGATGTCTCGCACCGGGCACGGGCGCACGTCAGCGCCCATGACCGCGGCATGCTTGGCGGGCTCGCAGGCGCGCGGGCCGAACGTGATGCGCACCCCGGCCACCGGCCCGAGAACCCGCGCGGCCAGGATGGGTGCCAGGCAGAGAAATCCCATGGGCCGGCGCCGCGCCAGCATGGCCTTGAGCAGACGTTCCACTTCCGGATGCACGTTGCACACCACGCCCTTGTCAGCGTAGTTCGACAACACACTGGCCACGCCGTCGCCGCCGGGGAAGATGAGCGCATCCAGTTCGTTGTCGCGCACGCTGGCGATGTCGCGCAACTGGCCGCGCGCGATGCGAGCCGCTTCCGCCGGCACCCGGCGGGGGCTCGCGGCAGGGTCGACCTTGCCACTCAGATGGTCGACCACCCGTGATTGCGTCAGATCGGGCGCAAGGCACACGGGCTCGGCCCCGCCGCGTTCGAGCGAGAGAAGAGTCAGGACTGCCTCGCGAACTTCGGAACCATCCTCGGAGCCGCAGCCGGACAGGACAACACCCACGCACTTGGCCATGGCCACAGCGCTACCAGATTTTCCCGCGGGATCCAAGTTGGATGGTCCTCTGTGAAGGATCTTCTCTGCGGCGTCCTCAGACAGGCCGTCGCGCAGCGATGATGGTCCCCTGCCCCGGCGTTCCGGCAAGAGCACGAAACGACCAGAGCCACGATCGCCTGTCGGCGCGACCGGCTGGCCCATGCTGGTGCACACCGCCTGCCCCAGGCGGTACTATTCCGAATCCCCGGTCCGCTGCTCAACGTACTCAGGCAACCGTCCTTCGACAATCGCCTGGCGCGCGCCACGCACTAGCGTCAGGTAGTGCTGCAGGTTGTGCAAGGTCGCGAGCCGGTAGTAGAGGATTTCCTTGACGCGAAAGAGGTGAGCCAGATAGGCGCGGCTGTAGCGCCGGCAGGCCTCGCAGGCACAGCCGTCTTCGACGGGAAGTGGGTCGGTGCAATGGACCGCATTCGCGATGTTGATGTGGCCCCCGCGCACGAACAGGCGGCCGTTGCGTGCGGCACGGGTGGGCATCACGCAGTCGAACATGTCGATGCCCGACGCGATGGCGATCAGAAGATCCGCCGGCGTTCCCACACCCATCAGATAGCGAGGGAGCGCCCCCGGCATGCGCGGCCCGATCTCCCGCACCACCGCGTGCATGGTTGCAGGCGGTTCCCCCACGCTGAGCCCGCCCAGCGCCACGCCGTCGAACGACATCTCGGCAATCGCGCCCAGGTGTTCTGTGCGCAGGCTGATATCTGTCCCCCCCTGCACGATGCCGAAACGGAGTTGCCCCGGCGCCGGAGTCGTGGCCACGCAGCGACGCGCCCAGCGCGTTGTGCGCTCCATCGCCCGGCACAGCACCTCGGCGGACGCGTCCGAGGCCGGGCACTCGTCAAAGGCCATGGCGATGTCGCTGCCCAGGTCAGCCTGGATGGCCATGGCCGACTCCGGTGTCAAGCGTTGCAGGCTGCCGTCGACATGCGAATGGAAAGTCACGCCGTCGTCGTCGATCTTGCGGCGCCCCTTGTGGCTGAACACCTGGTAGCCGCCCGAATCCGTGAGAATGGCGTGCGGCCAGGCCATAAAAGAATGCAGCCCGCCCAGGTCGCGCACCAACGGGGCGCCCGGACGCATGGCCAGGTGATAGGTGTTGGCCAAGACAATCTGCGCCCCGAGCGCTTCCAGATCGCCCGATGCCAGCGACTTCACGGTGGCCTGCGTGCCCACTGGCATGAACACGGGCGTCTCGACTGGGCCGTGGTTGGTTTGCAGAACCCCAGCCCGCGCTTCACCACAGCGTGCCTGCACGGAGAATGCGACACTCATTGGGGCAGGCTTCCAGGCCGGATGAACATGGCGTCGCCGTAACTATAGAACCGAAACCCGCGTTCGATGGCTTCGCGATACGCATCCAGCACCCACTCGCGACCGACAAATGCCGCAACCAGCATGAGCAGCGACGATCGGGGCAAGTGGAAATTCGTCAGAAGGTCGGTCACCACCCGAAACTCTGCCCCCGGCAGAAGAAGGAGGCGGGTCGAACCGCAACCGGCGGCCAACCGGCCCTGCCGAGCCAGGGTTTCCAGGGTCCGCACCACCGTCGTGCCCACCGCGACAATGGGCCGGCCTTCTGCCTGGGCTCGGCGCAGGCTCTCGGCGGCCACCTCTGAAACCTCGTAGCGTTCGGCATCCAGTTGGTGCTCGGTCGGATCCGCGGTGGTGACCGGACGAAATGTTCCAGGACCGACGTGCAAGGTGATGCGCACGATCTCATGGCCCGCCGCCTGCAGCCCGGTCAGAAGCTCCTCGGTGAAATGCAGGCCCGCGGTGGGGGCCGCGACCGCGCCTGGCTGGCGCGCGTAGACCGTCTGATAGCGAGCCTTGTCGTCGGCTGGCCGGACCACAGTCCCCTGTTCTCTTCGCGCCGCCTCAATGTAGGGTGGAAGCGGAACCGAGCCGATCTCCTCGATGCGCGTCAGCAGACCCGGCCTGCCCCGCCCGAAAAAGCGAAGCTCGACCTCACCGCGAGACCCACGCCGAAGAATCTCCGCCTCCAGCTCGCCCGCGAAGCGCAGGCGCGCGCCTGGCGGCTGACGGCCCAGTCCACGCGCCAACCCGCACCAGTCTTCACGCCAGCCCGGCTCGCCGCTGTTGGGGCGGGGAACGTCACCCGGTACTCTCTCGACCAGAAGGACCTCCACACGCCCGCCGGTGGGCTTGGTCCCTGACAGTCGCGCCGGAATGACGCGTGTGTCGTTGACCACCAGCAAGGATCGCGGGCGCAGAAAGCGACCGATGTCTCCGAAAAGAGCATGATTGCGCTCACCCGTGTCTCGGCTAAGAATCAGCAGGCGCGATTCGTCCCGCCGGGGGACGGGCTGCGTGGCAACCAACCCAGATGGTAGATGGTAGTCGAAATCCTCGGTTCGCAGGTAGTATCAACTCCTCAAAGGCTTAGCATGCCCGTCGGCAAAACAAAGGCAATGTCCAGGGATCACAGGGATGATACCTCGTCGGCTCCTTCTGGCGCCGCCAACTTCCCGGAACTCGTCGTGAAGAACACGCGGGAGTTTCTTGCTGGTTTCCAGCCGTCGGGCGGAAATGGCGGCGTCTTCTGTCCCACCCGCCGCAATGTTGCGGTGGGCGAGACGGTCGCCGTCAAGGTCCGCCTCGGCCGCCGGCAACCCCCCATGGTGGTGTACGGACGTGTGGCTTGGCGGCGGCCCGGACGACACATCCTCAAGATCCGTGCGGGCATCGGTGTCGAATTCCTGTCCGACGAACGCGCCAAGTGGGAGTACCTGCTTGATCTTGCCGGGGCTGGAACCAGCGCGCGCAGTCGGCGGCGCCATGAGCGCGTCCCGGTCGACCTTCCCATCTCCTGGCGACCGGTGGGCAGGCTGGAAGGCTTTCCCGGCCACCTGCGCGACGTGGGACGCGGCGGTGCTTTCGTGCTCTCGCCGGCCACCGTGGCCATCCAAGAGCGGGTGGTGCTGGAAATCGCGCCCCCTGGCGCTGAAGTGCCCATGGCCTTCATCGGTCGCGTGGCCTGGACCGGCAGGTCCGGTACCGAGAACGTATTCGGCATCGAATGGCGTGCGCGCGACGCTGGCGGCGGCAGGCGCATCAAGGAACTGGTACGCCGGCTGACCGGGCTGCAACCCCCCGTGCGCGTATAGAACCGCCGCTCGAGAATTCGTAGCTGGCCCTGCCACGAATCTTCGAGAGGCGAAACCAGTCACCAAATCAACGACAGCGCGTACAAGGTCCCGCTGTTGGCGAGCACGAAGATTTCACGCCGCCCAACATCGATAAGGGGCGGCGCGCACATTCCGCGCCCCGGGTCGAACACCTGCAAGAGCTGACCGTTCGAGCGATCCACCACGAACAAGCCGGCGCGGCCACCGGTGAAAACCAGGTACGGCCCCACCTCCTGGGGCGGAGTCAGGTCGCCGGCCTGGGCCAGCCCTTGGCGCCATTCTATGCGTCCCTGCATCGTGACCGCGGCCAGGCCATCCCGCGGGGACGCCAGGTACAAGCGGCTCGCTCCGGCCCAAAGCGCAACCGCACCCTCCACCCCCATGCGCCAGACAAGGTCGCCGTCCTTGGCCCGTAGCGCGTACACTCCCCCCGAATAGGACGCCGCGATGACCAAGTCATCGCGCAACACGGGGGTTGAGTCCACGTCTACGAATTGGTCCGAGGCAGCGGCCAGGGAACGAACCCAGCGCAGATCACCAGTCTCGGCGCCCAGTGCCACCAGATACCCGTCATCAAATCCTGTGTAGATGACATCACCACCCAGGCGCGGCCCGGCGTGGCCGTGGATGCTGAATCCCTCGGGCGTCTCGCGATCGTACTGCCACCGACGCTTTCCTGTCGCGGCTTCCAGCGCGACCACGCGATTCGCAGTGCTGGTGAAGTAGAGTAAAGCCGGTCCCACTTCAGGCCGGCTTTCGACCGAGCCCTTGCCCTGATACGACCAGCGAATCTTCCCGTCCCGTGGGTCGATGGCGTAGAAAACTCCGTCGTCGCTGCCCAAGTAGACCTGACCGCGTGCCGGATCGAAACGCGCCTCAGCTTCAACCCCCCCTGCTATCGGCACAGACCAGATCACACGGCCATTCTCCGTGTCCACCGCCGCCACCTGGCCCGCACGCGAGCCCAAGATGAGACGCGAGTCGACGAGAGCGCCCGTGGCACATTCCTCGGGCTGCGCATCGCTGGCGGAATAGGGGTGGATTACGGTGCGCCAGAGCATCTGGACGACGCCGGCTGGATACTCACGCCGCTCCTCGGTGGCGCGATGAAGGGCGCTGCTTCCGCAGCCGCACAGCACCAGGAATAGACCCAGCCTCCGGCCGGGCCGCGCCGCGAGGTGACGCGGAAACGACGTCAACCTAGTCGCCCAACGCGGCCAGGCGGTCATCGATGTCCCTGCGCAACGATGTCTTGGGCATCTTGTCCAGAATCTCGCGCAGGACCTTCTCGGCGTCCTTGCCTTTGCCCTGCTTCTGCAGCAAGCGCGCCTTGGCGAAGAGGGCCCGATCCGCATAGAAATTCCCCACCTGTTGGGCCTCGCTGACCATCGTGTTGTACACCTCGATGGCCTTGTCGACCTGGCCCTGAGCCTCGAGCGCCAAGGCCAGCCCGTCCTGTTCGACCAGGCGCAAGCCCTTGTCGGCCTCGCCCTGCAAGAGCTGCTGGAAGGCCGTGGCCGCGTCCGCTCCCTTGCCCAGGCGGAGCAGAGCATTGGCCCTGATGAGCGACGCCCGCAGGCCAAGGCCCGACGAAGCATGCGTGGCGACAAAGGCGTCGGCTTCCTTGATGGTGGCCTGCAGGCGCTCCTGGTCGGTCTTGAAGCGCGGGCCCTGGTCGTCGGCCGGCTGGGGCTCCTCTGCCTTTTCGGGCAGGAGCGGGGCAAGCGCAGTCTTTTCGATGCGCGAAAAAGCCTCTGTTTCCCGAATGGTCTGGTGCTGCTTCCAGACCGTGCCACCCCAAGCGCCTCCGCCCACAACCACGCAAGTCGCGCAGATCGCGATGACCTTGCGACGGTGGGCAGCGACTTGAGAACCGAGTCGCGTCCAGAAACTGACGAACTCGTCGGGTTGCTTCAACTCTTTGCGATTGATGGAGCGGGCCACAGGGTGAGGAGATAACAGAGGGTTGGGGTTGGGTCAACTGACCTTGTACACTGCAGGACGTGCTGGGCCGCTTATTCCTCGGTCTGCTGATAGCAGACGTCGTCATCCTATGGGTGGCATCTTGTCCTGCGTTCGCCACGGGCTCGGGCGAAAAGCAGGTTGCTGCGTCGCTCGGCCTCGCCCTGGCCGGCAATGACGACAGCACGCGTCCAGGGATTCAGGCCGGCGTCGAAACTATGCTGGGGCTCTCCGACGCCTGGGCCGGCCGCCTGGCGGTGAGCAGCTCCTGGCAGCCCAAGCGCCACGTGACGGCACTATCCTTGGGCACGACCTACTCGCTCGATGTGGTGCGCTGGGTGCCCTTCGTGGACCTCGGGGTCAGCCTGGCCGACCTGCGCGGCGATGGCGCCAGCTCGCAGCGCATTGGGCCGCAAGTGGGGCTCGGCGCAGAGTATCTGCTCTCGCGACGCTGGACCCTGGCAGTGCTGGCCCGCTTCGACTACTTCGCCCTGCGCCTCAGGGGGCCCGATGGCGCCCATCCGTGGTGGGGCTGTGCCGGCTTTCGCATCGGACGGGTCTTCTAGTCTCGCTTTCGCACGGGCTTCTTGCCTTTGTGGGCGCGCAGGACGAGCCGCAGGGGCGATCCCTCGAACCCGTAGATGTCCCTCAGCTGGTTCGTGAGGTATCGGCGATAGGGCAAGCCCACGGCCGCGGGGTAGTTGGCGCTGACGAAAAACGACGGCGGGCTGGTCTGCGCCTGGGTGACGTAGTAGAGCCGGACGTAGCGTCCGCCAGGCCCAGCAGGTGGCGGCCGGCGAGACACAATTTCTTCAAAGTGTTTGTTTAGCTCTGATGTCGGAACCCTTCGACACCATTGCGCAAACACATCAGCTGTTTTTCGCGGAATCTCTGCCGCGCCGCGCCCCGTTACTGCGGAAGTCACCATCACGGGTGCCCACGCCATGAAGCCGAGAACCTCGCGAACAGCGGCAACGGTGTTGTCAATCTCGGCCCGGCGGATGAGGTCGCCTTTGTTGACCACGATGAGCGCAGCCCGGCCCGACTCCTCGATGAAACTGGCCAGCTTTGCATCCTCTGCGGTGGCCCCGCTCTGGGCATCAATGACCAAGGCCACAACGTCTGCACGCGCCAATTGGTCACGCGCCATCTTCGCGGACACCGCCTCGGTCAGGGTGTCGACAGCGCGGCGCCGCCGCAGGCCTGCCGTGTCCACCAGCACGAACTCGCGCCCCTGCCACATGAAGGGTGTGTCGATGGGATCACGGGTGGTGCCAGGCTGGTCGTGCACCAGCACCCTCTCCTCTCCCAGCAGGCGATTGACCAGGGAGGACTTGCCGACGTTGGGCTTGCCGACAAAGGCCAGGCGGATGGGCGCGTTTTCGCCCTCCGCTTCCGCGGCGGTCTGTTGGGCTTCTTCTTTCGGCCATGCCGGCGAGGCAGCAACACCCAACACGGCAACCGTGGCGTCAAGCAAGTCCCCCACGCCTCGTCCGTGCGCGGCTGATACGGCGAAGACTCGGTCAAACCCCAGACGAAATACATCGCCCATGCTCGGCTCGCGCGTTGCCGAGTCCACTTTGTTGGCTGCGAGCAGGACTGGCTTGCCCGTCCGCCGCAGCAGCTGCGCCACGTCTTCATCGACCGGGGTGATGCCTTCCTTCACGTCAAGCACGAAAATCAAGACCGCCGCCTCTTCCACGGAGCGTAGGGTCTGCGTGCGCATCGCGCCCAGGATCCCACTGGCGCCGGGATCAAGGCCGCCAGTGTCGGTCAGCCGAAACCGCGCGCCCTCCCACTCGCAAACGCCATAGCGCCGATCGCGCGTCACGCCTGGCGTGTCCTCTACCAGCGCGGGCTGGCCGCCCACCAAGCGGTTGAACAGAGACGACTTGCCCACGTTGGGCCGCCCCACCAGAGACACGACTGGCAAGGACGGATCGTCGGCTGGCCGCCGGCTTCGTCTGCTCACGGAGTTTCGTCCTTGTAGCCCAGGCGGGCGATCTCCGTGCGGGACTGGGTCCAGTCCTCTTCCACGCGCACGTTCAAGCGCAGATGGACCGGACGGCCAAGGAACTTCGCGATCTCCTGGCGGCTGGCCGTGCCCACGTCGCGAATCATGGAGCCATGCTTGCCCACCGCGATGGCCTTCTGGCTCTCGCGCTCCACGACTATCGATGCCTCGATGACGGTGTCGCCGGTTGGACGGTCGTTCCAGCTTTCAACCAAGACCGCGGTGGCGTACGGTAGCTCCTGTCGCAGGCGCAGAAAGAGCTGCTCCCGGATGAGCTCACCAGCCAAGAAACGTTCAGTCCGATCCGTGAGAACGTCGGGGCCATAGAGCGGTGGCCCCTCGGGCAAGAGGCCCAGCAGCTCCCGCACCAGGCCCTCCACGCCCTTGCCGCGGGTCGCGCAGGTGGGCACCACCGCTTTGAAGCCGTACGACTTGGTCCACCAGTCCAGGACTGGAAGCAACTGGGACTTGTCCTTGACCTTGTCGACCTTGTTGAGTGCCAACACCGTGAGGCGCTTAGTCTCAGCCAAGCGCTCGATGATTCGCCTTTCCCCCTCTGGCAAAGGCGCCGCCGCCGGAGACAGCGCGCCGGCAATCGCGCGCGCCTCCACCACCAGCAAGGCTGCATCCACCTGTTCGATGGTCGCCATCGCCTCGCGCACCATGAAACGGTTCAACTCCGAGTGCGCCTCGTGCACGCCGGGGGTATCCACGAATACGATCTGGCCCCTGACCGGCCCCTGCCCTGCGCGCGGATCCGTGGCGGGCAGCTCCGCCTGGCCGTTCCACACGCCCACGATGCGCGTGCGGGTGGTCTGCGGCTTGGGCGTAACGATAGCCAACTTCTCGCCGACGATTCGGTTGAGCAAGGTGGACTTGCCCACGTTGGGCCTACCCAGGATGGCGACGGTCCCGGCCACGCTCAGGGGAACCTTGCCCGTCAAGGACGGTACGTTGGGGTCAGGAGTGTCAGACACTGGGGCGGTTGTATAGCACCGGCTCAAGGCATACGCGGGGGCAGCTTGACAACTCGCCAGTGGCACCGAGCTCAAGGGCAACCGTCGCGCTCGGATTCGACACGTCAAGCCGCATGGCCAGCCCCACACTCTATCCCGCTGAAAACTCACCTTGACACCCCTCGCCCCCAGCACTATCACCCCGGTAGGAATTGGCGCCCTTGGGGCTCCCAAGAGGACTTCGACCGTGGACGTTAGCCAGAAAAGTCGGTATGCGCTAAAGGCAGTTCTCGAACTCTCGTTTCGCTTCGGACAGGGGCCTATTTCAATCTCCCAAATCGCCAAGGCCCAGGC
>PMCR01000491.1 GCA_003155465.1 Myxococcales bacterium
TCAACGGCATCGGCGAACGGGCGGGCAACTGTTCACTGGAGGAGTTCGTGATGGCGCTGAAGGTGCGCCAGGATGTCTTGCCCTTCGATACCGGCATCGTGACCCAGCAGCTTTTCCCGGCCAGTCAACTGCTGACCGAGATCATCGGCGTGGGCGTCCAGCCCAACAAGGCCATCGTGGGCCGCAACGCCTTTGCCCACGAGGCGGGGATTCATCAGGACGGCTTCCTGAAGGAACGCACAACCTACGAAATCATGCATCCCAACACAGTGGGCGTACCCGCAAGCCAGCTGGTGGTGGGCAAGCACAGCGGACGCCACGCCGTGGTCGACCGCTGCCAACACCTGGGATTCACCTTGAGCTCGCAGCAGATAGAAACTGTGTATCACCGGGTGATCGCCGCCTGTGACCGCAAGAAATGGCTGTCCGACCAGGAGATCGCCGAAATCGCGCGCGCGGTGTAGGAGCTCGGATCGCATCTTGCTGTCGTGACCGTAGCCGGCGATTATTGCCACGGCCTGGCGGGAAATTCCGGGCCGGCCCTTCGGGCGGACCGGAATTCCACGACAGGCTCAGGCCACGGCCCACGACTACGTTTGCGGCTTGCAGGACATACTCTGGAGTCCGGCGGTACGCCTGATGTAAGATGGTGTCCGCACCTCCTCCTCGATCCCTAATCGCACACTTCGATGGCAGTCGTTGGCATAGATCTGGGCACGACCAACTCCGTGGTCGCCACCGTGCGCGGCGGCGAGGTGGTCGTGGTGCCCAACAGCCAGGAGGGCTACCTTCACCCGTCGGTGGTCTCGTTTTCCCCGGAAGGCCTCAAGTACTTCTCCGTGGATGCGGTAGCCCGTCGCATCCTGGACCCCAGGAACACGGTCTACTCGGCCAAACGACTCATTGGCCTGCCCTTCCGTTCCGACGAGGTGCAGAAAGCGCTGGTTCGACTGCCCTACGAGCTGCGCGAGGGCAACAACGAGCAGGCGGTCTTCATCGGGCCGGATCGCACGTACACCATCCCTGAAGTCTCCGGCCTCCTGCTGGGCTATCTGCGCCAGTGCGCCGAGCTTTTTCTGAGCGACTCAGTCAGCGCCGCCGTCATCACCGTGCCGGCCACCTTCAACGACTCCCAGCGCCGCGCGACCATGGACGCGGGACGCATCGCCGGCGTCGATGTGCTGCGCGTGCTCAATGAGCCCACCGCGGCCGCGCTGGCCTACGGGCTGGGTCAGAACATGTCGCAACGGATTGCGGTCTACGACTTTGGCGGCGGCACCTTCGACATCACCATCCTGCAGGTCGAGAACGACGTGTTCGAGGTGCTGGCCACGGGCGGGGACACCTTTCTCGGCGGCGACGACATGGACAGCGCCCTGCTCAACATTCTGGCCGAGCTATTCAACGCCGAGCACGGCATCGATCCGCGCGGCGATCAGGCCGCGCGGTCGCGGCTTCTGATTGCCGCCGAGCAGGTCAAGCGCCACCTGTCCGACTTTCCCGAAGCCCGCGGCGATCTCAAGAACATCGCGATGGGTTCGAACGGCGAGCCCCTCGCGCTGCGCTTCCACATTGCACGCAGCGTTTTTGAAACCGCGGTTCGCGGGCTGGTCGGCCGAACCATCCAGGCCTGCCACGACGTGCTCTCCTCCGCGCAGCTCGCGCCCTCGCAGATCGACGAGGTGATCATGGTGGGGGGAACCACCCGCGTGCCCATGGTGCGCGCAGAGGTGGAAAGGTACTTTGGTCGGCCTCCCCGCACCGATCTCAACCCCGACGAGGTGGTGGCCTGGGGCGCCGCCATCCAGGCCGAAAACCTGGCCAACGCGGGCGAGAACTTGCCCAGCCGTGCGGTCTTGCTCGACGTCACGCCCCGTGCCCTGGGGATCGCCGTCACCGGCGGTTTCGCCGAGCGTATCATCGATCGCAACGTGCCCGTGCCGGTGGAACAGACGCGCATTTTCAGCACCTCGTCCGACAACCAGACCTCGGTGCGCATCCAGGTCTGCCAGGGTGAATCGCGTCGCTTCGAGGAAAACGTGCCCTTGGGCGAGCTGGAGCTGACCGACCTGCAGCCGGCGCGGCGAGGCGAGGTTTCCATCGAGGTGACATTCAAGGTGGACACCAACGGCATCTTGCGCGTGCGCGCGCGCGATGGCGCGACCGGGGCGGCCCGCGAAGCGGCGGTCAACGTGCGCGGTGCGATGAGTGAGTCCGAGGTCGAAGAAGCGGCGGAACGACAGAGGGTCGAGGAGGCGAGCAACCTCCCGGAAGTTCCGCAGGAGTAAGCCATGGCGGGCATGTCGACCGAGCAGCTTGCCGCCTTTGTCCGGCAGATCTTTCCGCGGCTGGATCAGGTCTCCTACTACGATCTTCTGGGGGTGCCCTCGGGCTCGGGCCAAGCGGCCGTGCGGGCCGCTTTCTATCGTCTGGCCGCCAATCTGCACCCCGACCGCTACCACACCATGGCCGACCGCGAACTCAAGCAACAGCTTGAGGTCATCTACGCCCGCGTCTGCGAGGGCTACCGGGTGCTCACCACACCCGACAAGCGCGCCGCCTATGAGCGGGCGCTCACCCAGGGCAAGAAACGTCTGACCGCAACCGACCGCGAATCGCGCGGCCTGCAGAACCCCGAGGACAGTCTCAAGCATCCCGAGGCAAAGAAGTTCTTCCGCATGGGCATGATCAGCTTGGGACGCAAGGACTGGAAGGGCGCGGTCATGAGTTTCAACTTCGCCCGCGCCTTTGAGCCGGCTGCCGTGCTCATCGCACAGAAGCTGGCCGAAGCGCAGGCCGCTCTGGGCAAGACCGGGGGAGCGGGGGGCACTCCGCCCAAGACCCCTTGACGGGGCCGCTCGACTCCCGCCCGACGTCTCCGCCTTCTGCCGGCAGCGTAGCGGGTCCATCGACTTTTCCCCACGGCCCCAAGGTGGGCACGCCGCTCGGCCGCTACCAGCTTCTCGACGTTCTCGGCCACGGGGCCATGGCCAGCGTGTACCGGGCCCGTGACACCCAACTTGGTCGCGAAGTGGCGGTCAAGGTCATGGGCATGAACATCGCGACCCGTGGCGAAGGGGCCGAACGTTTCCGCCGCGAGGCCCACGCGGTCGCCGCGCTCAAGCATCCCGGCATCGTCGAGATCTACGACTTCGTGGACGCCACGGCCGACGAGCCGAGCTACATCGTGTCCGAGCTGATCGAAGGCCCGACACTGCGACAACTGCTGGACGCGCGCCAAGCGCGCCTTCTGCCCGAGGTGGCCGCGCTCATCGTGTTGCCGGTGGCCGAGGCGCTGGCCACCGCTCATTCCCGCGGCATCGTCCACCGCGACGTCAAGCCCGACAACGTGATGATCGAGCGCAGCGGCGACCGCAGCCGCGTGGTGATCACGGACTTCGGCGTGGCCCATGTCACGGGCCTCGAAACCATGACCGCGTCCGGCGCCTTGGTGGGCTCGCCCGCGTACATGTCGCCCGAGCAGGCGCGCGCCCACGAGGTGGGTCCGGGCACCGACATCTGGGCACTCGGCGTCCTGCTCTACGAGATGGTCACCGGATGCTTGCCCTTCCCCGGCAAAGATCCCTTCTGCGTGATCGCTTCCATCGTGCTCGGCAGCTTCCGCCGCCCGTCCCAGATCGCTGCCACCGTCGGGCCGCGCTTCGAACGGATCGTTATGCGCTGCCTTTCGCCCAACCCGGCCGCGCGCTTCCCGAACGCGGGCGAGCTGGCCGCCAGTCTGCGCGATCTGGCCGGGGAAGCGGGGCTGCTGCCTGAGCAGCCGGCGCTGCGCCGTTTTCTCGACGATCCGGCCAAGTTCGAGGCCGAGCTTCGTCCCAAAATTGCCGACGCCGCGGTCGCCCAGGCGCGCATGCGAACACGACGGGGAGAGCTGGCGCGCGCCCTGGCCGAGATCGGACGCGCGACTGCGTATGTGCCCACCCACGCGGGCGCGAATGCCCTGCTCAAGAAACTGTCGGCCGGACGGACGGCCTTGCGCGTGGCTGGACTCGTCGTGGCGGGCCTGGTCCTGGCAACCATCACCTGGTCGGTTTGGCACCCACCCTGGCGAAAACCTGCGCCCGCGCTCTCTTCCAGGCAGCCCCTGCCACCGCCCAAGCCGAAGCCGGTTGTCTCGGATCCGCCAGCGCCCGGTCTGGCCGGCCCCGCGGCTTCACCCTCTGCCGAGGCAAGAGGACCGATCCCCGGGGCCGCCAGTGTGCCGCTACCACCGGCCGCCAAGGCACCGACCGCCCGTGCGACGTCCACTGCCGTCGCTAGGCCGAAGCCCGCTCGGCGTGCAGGCACGACGGGGACAGGCGCTGCTGCCCAGCCGGCGGCGACGCCGGCCGTGGCTCCTGCCGCGCAGCCGGTGCCTCCCCCAGCGCCAGAGCCCACGCCGGCGCCGGCAACGCCCGCAGCATCGGAACAGCCAAGACCGGGGGTAGTCCAGCTCTTCGCCACCGGCGCCATCTGCTACCCCAGCTTGGACGCCGAGCCGGTTTCCATTTTCATGCCTCGCTACCAAGGGGTGGCGCCCGGCCGGCACAAGATCTTCTGCACGCGCAACAAGGGTGGGGCCAAGGAACTGGTGGGCGAGATTGACTTGCCACCAGGAGCCAGGGTCGAGCGCACCGTGACGCAGAGGGACGGCAAGCTCGTCCTGGCGCGACCCCAGTGATCGGGACCACCGCTTGCCGCATGAGGCGATACGACAACATGTTGGCGTCAAGAACGCCCGAACCACGACACATGGATCCGGCTGGCCTCAAGAAAACTCACTCCGTGGCTCGACCGGCCCGCCTTCATCTGGCGAAGGTGTTGGCCTGTTCGTTGCAAGCACTGAGTGTGATAGCGTTGGGCCGTGGCTAGGCACAGGACCAGTTTCCTCATGCTGACCCTCCTGGCATGCGGCTCGACGAACTGCCTCCTGGATAACGGTCCCATCAACATGCCGCCCACCGTGCAAATCGCCGAGCCCAGCCAAGCGCTCCACCGGGGCGAAACGGTGACATTCATGGCGACCGTACACGACCCCGACCAGAGCACCGATTCGCTCAACGTGACCTGGTACCTGGATGCGAGTCCGCATTGTGACCAAGCAGTACCGATGGACTGCGCAAGCCAGCGCAAAGACCAGTGTTTCTACACCCCCAAGGCTCTTGGCTCGATTTGCGTCGTGGTACGGGTGGAGGACCGCTATGGCGCCAAGGCCACAGCCAGTTCTGTGTTCCTGGTGGAGAACTGGCCACCAATTGCCGTCATTGAACGAACCAGCCCTGCATCGGCGGCCACCACCCTGCCCCTGCTCAGCAAACTTACCTTCTCCGCGGCCAAGTCCACGGACCCCGACGATACGAATCTGACCTTCACCTGGACGGTCACCGAGCCCGACAGAACCAGCCCTTCGGCAGAGATCTGCAGCTCGCCGGAGTCACAGACCGAATGCTCGTTCACGGCCACGATCCCCGGCAAGTACCACGTCCAAGTGATAGTCAGGGATCCGAGCGGTGGCCAGTGCGCTGCCTCGACTGACGTGGTGATCGACGAGGACAAGCCACCCTGCATCGCGGGAACCACCCCACGGTCGCTGCAAACCATTGCCTTCTCGGACCAAAGCGCAGCCTTTGTTGTCGATAGCGTGGCCGACGACATCGATCCCTACCCGGAATCGACTTCGGGCACCTTCACCTGGCGGTACCGCATCGGCAAGACGGGCGAGTTCCAGCGCCTGCCGACCATCTCCAACTCGAACCGATTCGCCGTGGGCCCCGCTTTCCTTGCGCCTGCCCTCGGTGGCGTCATCCAGATCCGGGTCGAGTACCAGGACAGCAAAGGCCACAGCCTCAGCTCCTGCGACCAGAACGCAGATCGTTGCGAACTGGTCCAGGGCTGCGCCCAGTGGGTCACATGGACGGTATCAGTCCTATGAGTCTTCGTTGGTCCATAGTTCCCCTTGTTGCCTGGGTCATCTTGACCCTGGGCGGGTGCAGTTCTGGGTCGAACGTGAGCCCAGGTACCATGCCCTCCGGTGGATCGTCGATCCAGTCCAGCCAAGCCGCGGGAGGCGCCAGCGCATACGCTTCTGGCGGGGCGTCGCCGCAAGACGCGGGAACGGTCTCCCTAGACGCGGGCGTTGCACCTCGCGACGCGCGCGCTCCATCTGCAGACGCGGCCAACCCCATGTCCAGCGACGGCGCTGCTGGCGCTGGCGGCACGAGTGGCACCAGGACGGCGACAGGCGCTGGCGGGATGCGTGGATCTGGCGGTGTGGCCCCCACTGGTGGGGCGCCTGGCTATGGCGGCGGTGCGCCGGCGACTGGCGCAGGCGGGACGCCCGCCACTGGCGGGATGGTCAAGAGTGGTGGGGTGCCTGGCGGTGGTGGGACGTTTGCCTATGGCGGTACGACGACGGGTGCGGGCGGGATTCCGGCGGGCACCAGCACCCGCAACTCGTCAGGCACCGGCGTACCCCCGACTGGAGGAACAGTCGTAGCCTCCGGTGGAAGAGTCACCAACGCAGATGCGGGAGCCGATGTTGGCGGCCCCGCTGGGACACCCCCTGATGCCTCTTCGGCCTGCACGGTGAACATCGTGCCCCTGCCCTGGTCCTCAGCCAGCTTGCTCAATCTGGTGCCGGGCGACACCGCGACCCTTGCGGTAGAGGGCACCATCGTCTGGGGCTCGTCGCCGCCGACCACACCATCCTGGCAGTGGACAGTGAAGGGCCCTGACGGTACGCCCTTAACCATCACCCCACTGTCGACCTCCGACCCAACCACCTCGGACATCCAGTTCCCGCTTCTCGCTCCTGGCAGCTACGCCATCAGCGTTTCCGCCACCGCAGCTTGCAAGGGCTACGCCTCGGCCACCGCGGTGAAGCCGCAAGACCGATCGCCGCAGCCCTTCTTCATCCGCATCTTGCCGCCGCCGTCGGCTTCGGCTGGCTCGGGCCAAGTCTGCAACAGCGGGACGGCTCGCTGGTGCCCGTCCGAAGATGCCGTGCCCTATGAAGACACCAACTTCATGCTTCAGCCTGGTCAAGCCCGTCAGGGCGACGTCCAGTTGCTGCGTGGGTACGCGGTGTCGATCGATCCCGTGGAGGTCGCGCAACCCGATCCCACAGCCTTCCCTGCCGTCGCGATTCCGTCCATTATTCGCCTCTCCCCGCAGGGCTCGACCTGGACTTTCGATGGCGCCAGCACCAGCGACCAGCCTCTGCGCGCCCTGCTGCATCCGCTGCTCAGATACGATGTTCTGGTGGTTCCCCAGGCGGACGCTTCGGCCAAGGTGTTTCCCCCCTTCCTGGTCGCGTCCAAGCTGGCGCAAGAATTCCGCCCCGATGATTTCGACGTGGCTGTGGGCGTGACTCTGCGGGGCACCCTGCGTGGCCCCAGTGGTCCCGCGGCTGGTGCGCGCCTCGTCCTGCGTGCCGAGGCCAAGAGTCCCATCACACTTCCACTGCCCTCCACGGTTGGCAACGCCGATGCCACGGGGGCGTATTCGCTATACGCCAGCGCGGGCGCGCTGTTCTCGGCGGTGGTGATGCCACCGTCTGGCTCGTCGTTGCCCCAGGTCAGCATCGCCAATTGCATCGACTTGCAGACGATCACGAGCGGGGCCAGCCTCGATCCCGTCGACTTCACCTGGAATGCAATCAGCACCACCACGATGACCCTTCGTGTCCGCATGAGCGACGGCACCACGCCCGCGGCAGGTACCTCTGTGCGTCTGCAATCGCAGGACGGGGCCTTTCCAGACGCGGGTGTGTTCACCGTGGCCGGTAGCGCAGCCGGCGCGGTCTCGGGCAGCCTGCGCAAGGATGGCACCGCCGACGCGAACGGCTCGATCGTGTTCTCCAACATTCCCAAGATCGCCTACCGCCTGACCGCGGTGCCACCAAGTGCTCTGGCTGGGGCCGGTATCACCACAGCAAGTCTCGATCTCGTCGGAGCGGCTGCCAGCACGACGCACGATCTGAACCTGGGGCAAAAGGTCAAGCTGAGCGGCCGTCTCGTGCCGGCCGATGCGGCGAACGGAGCCCGGCTGGTGGCGACCGACACGGGCATCGATGTACTGGCCACCGTCATCTCGACGCCGGTGGCCAGCGACGGCAGCTACGAGTTTCTCGCCGACCCCTTCAGAACCTATCGCTTCTCGGTGGAGCCCGCTGCCGGAAAGAATCTGCCCACCCGCATTCCAATCTACGGCGTCACCACCACTGACCAGGCCATTCCGCTTGCCAACCGCAACTTGCCGTCTGGCCTGAGAGTGAGCGGAATAGTCAGCTTCGGCGCAGTTCCGGTTGCCGGCGCCATCGTGCAGGCCTACTGCGAGCAGTCCAGCATCGCGGGTTGTCTGGACCCCAACAACACGAGCGGGCCCCTGCCCTCACCCCTGGTCGAGTTCTCTACTTTGCCCGACGGAAGCTACAGCTTCTATCTGCTCGATCCAGCGACCGGGGGATGAGCCGACGCATGACACCGGGTCGCATCCTCACGCCTATGGCGGTCCTGTTGATTGTGTGGGCTGCGGCCAACTTGGCCCGAGCCGATGAGACGCCTAGCACTGCGCGCGAGCACAATGAGGCGCCCACCAATGCGTTTGCCGCCTTGGTGCGTGCCGAGGCTGCCTACGCATACGGCGACATGGTCCAAGTCGTGGACGCAGCCCGGCCGGTGGCGGAAGGCACGCTTCCGTCCACCGTCGAGCAGCGCGCACGGGCCTTGCGTTTCCTTGGCATCGGAATGTTCCTGACCAATCGGGCACTGGGAGCCGAGAATGCCTTCGCGGAATTGCTGCGCATAGATCCCGCCGCCCGGCTGGACCCCACCACCGCCCGGCCCGAGGTGGTCGTTTTCTTCGAGAACATCCGGCACCAGCGCGTGGTGCGGGAACGGGCGAGCCATCACTTCATCTGGAATTTCCTGCCGCCGGTGGGCCAGTTTCAGAACGGCGACACGGCCAAAGGCTGGATTGTCGGGGGCGTAGAACTCGCGGCGATCGCCACCCTGGTCAGCTGCAGGCTGGTCAGCTATTCCTGGCACAATCCCGACAATACCTACGGTCCGCAGGGATCGCACAACAGCGATGAGCGCACGCTGCGGGTCGTGGAATGGGCCAGCGCGGGTGTTCTCGGTGCCACCTACCTCTACGGCGTCATCGACGGCGTCGTCCACCACTACCGACCAACAGACGAATCCGGCAGCTCCCTGACCATGCTGGTTTTCCCCGGCGGCGGCGGGCTTCGACTTACCTTCTGACTGCGCTCCGTATAGACTGTGCCCACCCAGGCGGGTAGCTCAGTGGCAGAGCAGGCGCCTTACACGCGCCGGGTCGCAGGTTCAATCCCTGTCCCGCCTACGATCACCATCTTCGCGGACCGGCCCCCTCGGGCGCGGGCGGGGCTGAAACTTCGGCGATGGGTTATGATGGCGCCGAGCGCTTCATGCCCGACCTGAACCCTGAACAACGCGCCCGTGAGCAGATTGATGCCCAACTGCTTGCGTGCGGATGGCTGGTTCAGGACTACTCGGCGGTGGATTTCTCGGCCGGCCGTGGCGTCGCCTTGCGCGAGGTCAAGCTCAAGACCGGGCGTTGCGACTATTTCCTGCTGGTGGACCGCAAACCCGTCGGCATGGTGGAGGCCAAGAAGGAAGGCACCACGCTTTCCGGCGTCGCCGAGCAGTCAGCCCGCTACGCCAGCGGCCTGCCGGATTTTCTTGCTGCTGGTTTCACGGGTCCTCTGCCCTTCCTGTATGAATCGACCGGAGTCGAAACCTTCTTCCGCGACCAGCGCGATCCCGATCCCCGATCTCGGCTGGTCTTTTCCTTCCATCGGCCTGAGACGCTTGCCGAGTGGGCCGGCGAACCCAACACCTTGCGCGCCCGCTTGAAGGCCATGCCCACCGCGCACCCGCTCGTCACCAGCGGTATGCGCCAGTGCCAGATCGAGGCCATCACCGGCCTGGAGAACTCCTTTGCCGAAAGCCGCCCGCGTGCCCTTATCCACATGGCGACCGGCGCGGGCAAGACCTTCACCGCTTGCGCGTTCACCTATCGGCTGATCAAGTACGCGGGCGCGCGCCGCATCCTGTTTCTCGTCGACCGCTCGAACCTCGGCAAACAGGCCCGCGACGAGTTCCATGGTTACCGCACGCCCGACACCGGCCGACTCTTCACCGAGCTTTACAACGTCCAGCACCTGACCTCGCCCAATGTCGACGATGTCTGCCGCGTCACCATCTGCACCATNNCTCTACTCCATCTTGCGCGGCGAGGAGCTTGCGGAGGGCGCCGACGATCTCTCCGGCGCAGAGTTGGCCGCCGCCCTGGGCAGCACCCGCACCCGCGATGTCGCCTACAACCCGGCAGTGCCCATCGAGAAGTTCGACTTTATCATCACCGATGAGTGCCACCGCTCGATCTACAACCTCTGGCGGCAGGTGCTGGAATACTTCGATGCGTTTCTCATCGGCCTGACTGCCACGCCCGCGCCGCAGACCATCGCCTACTTCCACCAGAACCGCGTGGCCGAATACAACCACGAGCGTGCCGTCACCGATGGTGTGAACGTGGGCTACGACGTCTATCGCATCAAGACCCGCGTCACCGAGGGGGGCGGCAAGATCGAGAAGGGGTTCCTCATCGACCACCGCAGCAAGGCGTCCCGCGCCGTGCGCCAGGCCGTGCTCGCTGACGATCTCGATTTCACGCCCCAGGATCTTGACCGCTCCGTGGTTGT
>PMCR01000133.1 GCA_003155465.1 Myxococcales bacterium
TAGTCCGGAAGTCAGCATAGGATGGTCTATGCTGAGCTCAGCATAGCCCATCGACCAGAATCACGTGGAGGTGTGGGCTAAGCTTCAAGTCCGAATTGCACCGCTGCACGACGGTGACCGCTCCGCTGCGCCCGTCGGTGACACCCTCGGCGCGCATGCGACGGCGGTAGAAGCCAAGCACTGAGTCCACGAAGATTCTCCCGACGGCGCTCAGCAGTTTCCCGTCGTAGGCCAAGTGCTGGCGCAGCCCGCAGTCAAGATAGCCCTCGAATTCCTGGCGCACAAACGGCGGCAATGTAGCCCCTGCGAAACCGTCCTGGGCGGCAGCGTAGAGGGTTCGCACGTTTTCGCGCACCACCCGGTACAGGGTGCCAAGTTCGGGCCACCGGCGGGAGTAGACCAAGCCCCCGGCACCAGGGCTTGCGACCCGGGCACCCAGCGTGGCCACTTGCCCTGGACAGTCCACCTATGGGAGTTGTCGGCAAAGGTCGGCTGTGGTTGCGTGGCGATGGCCTGGACGCCTGTGAGTACGTCGCTGGTAGGCGGCGTCGGACGGTCTGCCTCGGTGCCATCCCCGAACCCCAAGTGCGCGGGCACGAGTGCCCGCAGCGGCCAACTCAAAGCGCGCAAGTGGCTGCGTCCCATTTGGTCGATCGCGATTCGCATCTCCGACAGCCCAATGCGCTTGCGCGGGTTGCGGCGCAGACTCTTGGCAGTGCTGATCCTTGTTGGCTGCGGTTCCACCAAAAGCGGCGGGGCAGCCAGCGACAGCGGAGGAATCGCCAAGGACCAGTTTGTTGCCTGACGCCGCGGTCCTGTCGGTGACGCGCAAGCTGCCGCGCGCTTTTCTCACCGAGGGTGCACGTATCGTCGCGCCGGGCGCTGAGCTGGCAGCGCTGGCCGCTGCCGAGGATCGGCCCGCGGTAATCGTCACCGCCGGCGAAGTGCTGGTGCGGGGCGAGCGCGCATCCGTGGCCGTGCCTGCGGGAGATCTCCTGCTCGGTGGGCCAGGCGAGATCGTCGAGGTCAAGCCGGTGAAGTGGCGGCCTGACGACGTGCGCTTTGCCCTGGCCACGCCCGGCCCCCGGCTCTTCGTGTTGCTGGACGCGTTTGCCGACGGCTGGCGCGCGTCGCTGGATGGGACCGAGCGGCCCATCCAGCGGGTGAACTCGGTCGGACGGGGCGTGATCGTGCCCGCGGGCGCGCACACCCTCGAGATGCGTTTTCAACCCCTGGCGCTCACGCTGTCACCGTGGATTTCGTGGCTTTCACTGCTGGTGGTTGTCACTGTCGCGGTCTTTGTTCGCCTCCGCCGGCGCGGCGAGCATTGGGCCTAGCACCATGCCAGTCGCCACCGGCGTCGCGTGGGGTCAGTCCGCGCGTTGGAGTTGCTCCAGCCAGTCGAGCGCTCGCAGAATCGCGAGGCCCTTGGTTTCGCTTTCCACGCGCAGGTCGCCCACCAATTGCACGCCGGGGATGGTATAGCGGTCGTGAAAGAATACGAGACCAGGCGCCAGCTCGCGATCCGAGGTCTTGACTTCGATCATCAAGGTCGGCCGGTTCTCTTCCACCATGACGAAATCCACCTCCTTGCCGTCCTTCGTGCGCAAATAGCGAAGCGGGCGTGAGATCCCGTCGCGATCCTCCAGCAAGAACAGGTGCTTTTGCAGGCAGCCGGCGACCATATTCTCCAGCCGCTGTCCCTCGTCGCCTTTCACCAAGCCCGTGTCGTAGAAATACAACTTGGGCTGTCGATTGAGAGACCGCGCAATGGAGCGGGCGTGTGGCTGCACACGGAAGACGATGTACAGCGCCTCCAATATTTCGATGTAGCGCTTGACGGTGTTGGGCGCGATGCCCAAGTCCTCGGACAGACTTTGATAGCTGACGGGCGAGGCCACTCGTTCGCGCAGCAATTCCAGCAAGAGCGAAATCGCCCGCAACTCATGGACGTTCTCAAAGGTCAGGATGTCCTCGCGGACCAGACCGTCGATGTATTGCCTGCGCCACCGTCCCGCATCCGCAGGATCCTCGGTCAGGAAAGGTTCGGGAAATCCCCCGCGTTCCAGAAAATGGGCAAGCTCAACCTTCACTCCAACCGCCGTGGCCTCGGCGGGAGAGACGGGCAACAATCGATGCAGGAAGTATCTGCCCGCCAGGCTGTCGCCCGATTGGCGAAACGTCTCAACCCGCGCGCTACCCGTGACCAGGATGCGCAGATGCTTGGGGCGCGTGTCGAAGAGTCCCTTCAGATAGCCCTTCCATCCCCGCATCTTGTGCAGTTCATCCAGTACCAGAAGATCCGTGGTGCTTCGCCACGCCTGCTTGGCGATGATCGTCCGATCCTGGGCATTGTCGTGGTTCAGATACTGGGGCGCCCGAAAACCCTCCATGATCGAGCGCGCCAGATAGGACTTGCCCACCTGACGAGGACCCGAAAGCAAGACCATCTTCTTGTCGAGGTCCCGCACGATGGTTTTGGCCTGGGTGCGCTTCATGGGGCGACTTTACCGCAATTGTTTGCGGTTTGGTCGCGACTTTTCCGCAACCGCCTGCGGAACGGTCCGACGCGGCCGGACGGAACTAGCGCGTTCCAAGGATCGCCGTGCCTACGCCGGACCAGGGTCGCGCCCTCGGCCACCGCGACTTCGCCGTGTCTGGGGGGCACGCCCGCCGCCGATCGCTAGCGCTTGCCACCCTTTCCGATCAGGCGGACGATCTCGGCGAAGCCGTCGCGCTCCATCCTGCTCGGGTCCCGAGGCATCAGCTTGTCGTTCAGGTAGGTCAGCATGTCGGCCACATTGCGCGCGAACTCGTCCACCAGGCGGTACTCTTTGATGATCTCCACACCGGCGTAGGCCACGTCGTCCAACCCGCGGATGGTCTGCTCCAGCTCGTCGCGTTCCTGCTTCCAGAAGGCGGCATATTTTAGTCGGTCCACCGCCCTTCCGATCTTCGCATCGGGAAGAACGATGGGGATCACGTGGGCCAGAAACTCGTCGGACCGATCCCGGCAGCGGCGGAAGATGCCGAATAGCTCGTACATGCAGAAGGGCGAACGCAGGTACTTGTCGCTCAGCACGGCCACGATCAAGTCGCCTTCGATGAGGCGATCCATGAATTCCCTGATTCGATCGCCGCTGCTCAGATCCGCTTTGTCGCGATGGATCTCGATGTTCTTGGCCGCCAGCGCGCTGCAGATCGAATTCACCACGGCAGCGCGACGCTGCCCTTCCTCCGTGTCGTCTCCCCACGCGTACGAGATGAACAGCTCGGCGCCCTGGCGGGGAAAGTCGGTGGCTGGCAGTGGCCCGAATGCGGGCTCGGCCGGCGCTGCCGGGCGCGCCGGCTTGTCACACCCCTCGGACCCATCGCCGGGCTTTGGCTGCAAAATCGCCTCGCCCGTTTTGGCCATTCTTTCGTCCACCCGCGGAAGCTCGTCGATGTGCGGCTTCAGGTCGGGATAGCCGAAGCGGCGGTTTTGCTCGGCGAAGCGCTCCCGGAGCCAGCGGGCCAGTCGCTCCGGGCGTCCCTGCTGGACCCAGGCGGCCACGCTGCCCCCATGCTGCCCGGAGCTGCGCATCTCGATCAGTACGCGCGCGCCGGAATCGCGGTCGTAGACCCAGACACCGTATTTCCAGTACACCCCGTTGTCCCCCGCCAGCTTGCCGGCGTCGCAGATCAGCCCGCGCATGAGGCCGGTGTGCAGGAAGGGATAGCGAAACTCGATGCGGGCGCCTTCGCCTTCAGTCCACCGTCCCGACAGTTGGTCGGCGACCGCGGCCTTGTCGGGCAGCAGATCCGGCGCCACGTATTCGGCTTCCAGGTCCAGCTTCGGGTCGGCCTTGCGGCGGACGAAGCACACCCCGGCGGACTCCATCAGGCTCAGGAAGAGCGCCTGCTCCTCGGGCGCGTAGTCACCCCACACCGTCATGTCGAGGAGCGATCGCGTGAACCTTCCTCCCATGCTCGCGATCTGCCGGTAGGACTTCTCGCGCTCGAACACCGCGTACACCGCCTCCAGGGCCCAGGACTGGTCGAGGATGATGGCCTCCAGAAACAAACCCGGCTGGTAGAACACCACGCCCAACTGGTGCAGGTAATCGAGCAGGCTGTCGGGCGAGCTGATGTCCCCGCCGTTCTCGCACAGTTGCCGGAACTGCGCTTGGCCGAGGGTGCGGTGCTGGCGCTCTTCCCTGGGCCGGCCCGCGTCCTCGTTGCGCCAACCCTCCAGGACCTCGATGACCCGCGCCCGTCCCTTGCCGATCACCGACACGCCCTCGCGCTCGCGCAGGTAATCGACCGCGTCGCGGATGGCCTCGGCCAGTGCCGCCTGTCCGCGTCCTGTTTTGGCGCTGTGCCAGCACTGCTTGAGGAACGGGATGCCGTCGCTGTCCGCGGGTAGGCGCCTGGCCTCCAGCGTGGCGTTATCGCAACGACTTTGCACCACGATGACGGGACTTTGCGCGTGGCCCAGGGTGCGCACGTAGTCGAGCCAGTAGGCAAGCGGGTAGTTGCGGAACCGGATCCCGTTCTGTGACTCTTCGGCCGCCTGCTCGAAGTCCGGGTGCCAGACGATGACGAACAGGGCCCGCGTGCGCATGAACAGGGCGTGCGTGCCGTGGTAGATGTCCTGCCCGCCGAAGTCCCACAGGTTCAGCTCTTCCCCCAGCCCCAGGGCCGCGCAAGCCAGGTTGGATACGCAGATGCCGTGGGTCGACGGAACCGACGGATCGTAGGGCAGCCCCTGGAGCTGCCGGCAGAGCTGTGTCTTGCCCACCCGGCCATTGCCCAGAACCACCAGCTTGGCCCGCCGGATCTCCACCGAGCCGGCCTCCAGATCGGCCAGGTGCGCCCGCAAACGCGGCAGGCAGTCTTCGTATATGGCGTGGGACAGAACCTCCCCTGGGATGCCAGGGACGGATGCTTCGTGGAGGCACAGCGTGCGGAGTTTCGCGATGAGCCGCTTGGGAAGGTCGTGCAGACGGCAAGCGTTGGCGCGAAGCTGGCCGAGGTTTTCGATATGGAGCAACGGCGCGAGGTCCGCGACCTGGGTGAACCCGCAGTAGAGGGACTGGAGGGCTTGGAGGTTGGCGAGCGGCGCGAGGTCCGCGACCTGGGTA
>PMCR01000097.1 GCA_003155465.1 Myxococcales bacterium
GCGGTGTCAGCACTGGCCACACGTTGTGGCGGAAGTGCGCGCGCAAGCACCCCTTCTGCTCTGGATTGAGCTGGTGGGGCGCCAGAATGGCCACTCCCGCCTTTTGCGAAAGCTCGGGCGCCATGCGCTCAAGAAAGTTGCGGTAGAGCGCCGCCACCATGTCGTGGACGCGCGCGGAGATTGCATCAAGCTGTTCCCCGGGGAGCATTCCGTCTGCACCGCTTTCGGCCACACCGCCCGCCAACAACTGCTTGAGGCCTGCCACCCGGACCATGAAAAACTCGTCCAGATTGGACGCCACAATCCCCTGGAACTTGTAGCGCTCAGCCAGAGGCACATGCGGATCGCACGCCTCTTCCAGCACACGCCCGTTGAACTCCAACCAGGACAGCTCGCGATTTATGAAGTGGTGCGGACGCACGTTATGCTCAACCCCGGTCGGCGCGTCGTTTTTGGCGGAACCGTGCCGCTTTCCACAAGCGCGCAGGCTCTGCTTAACGCGACACCCCCGGTTACACTGGAGTGTACTGATTGGATGCTCTACCTACCCGAATGTTACCAAGCACTGTTCAAGCCATTTCTATCCGCAGGCGGTGACGGAATACTTGGCGGAACAGTGACGCCTCACGCATCACGTCCCACAGTTCCAGATCCACGGTGCCTCGCGCGGCCAAACTCAACACGATTTCGTGCAGCCGGACTCGCGCAGCCAGCCGCCGCACGGGCCGGGCGTGACTGCGATCCAGCGAGTCCGCCACGCGCAGGAGAGTGGCCAGCTTCCGCACGATCCCGGCCTCGCTACGCGATAGTCCCGCCATGCCGCTGTGGTGCAGGTCGGGGTGGCTTCTGCGGTGATAACGCGCGATGCGTGCCACCAGATCGCGCTCGCGGTCGGCCAACCCCGGGATGTCCGTGTTGCGCACCAGATACTCGGTGTGGCGATGGTGCTTCTGGTAGTTCACCGCGTTGCCGATGTCGTGCAACCAGGCGGCTGCCTCCAGGTACGGACGGACCGCGGCCGGCAGGCGGTGAACCTGTGGGATCTGATCGAACAGGGCCAACGCCAGCGTGGCGACCTGGCGCGCGTGCGCCTCATCAAACCGAAACCAGCGCCCGAGCGCGAGAGCCTCGTCGGCCAGCGAGCGGTCTCCCGGACTGGTGCTGCGACGGTTGAGCAAGTCGACCAGCACGCCGTCGCGCAGGCCCCGATCGACCGCCGTCACAGCATCCAGCGAGAGGCGGCGCGCCAGCGCTTCCAAGATCACGGCGCCGGCCAGCACGATATCAGCACGGGCCGGGTCAAAACGCTGGCGCCGCTCGCGCGGGCTCATGGCCGCCAGTTTCTCAACCGCGCGCGCCAGTTGCTTGATGGTGGCCTGGCTGCTGCCTTCGGCCGCCGTATAGTCCACCACCGCCCGAATCGAACCCGAACTTCCAAGCGCTACCCGGGGCGCGCCGGGAAGAACCTTGGGCAGCGACTCGGCCATGGCTTCGCGCGCGTATTCTCGCGCCAGTCGGAGCTGTTTGCCGGAGGTGGTGTGGGCCAATTTGAAGAGCTCGGTCAGGCGAACCGCGCCCATCGCCAGACTCCACAGATGGGTGGGTCGCTCGCCCGACGCAACCGCCACTTCCGTCGATCCACCACCGATGTCTATGCACAGCGATCGGGCGTGGGGCGGCTTGCCACGCAAGACGCCTAGGCAGATGAGCCGCGCCTCCTCCTTGCCCGAGATGATCTCCAGATTCAGCTTCGCCTCGCGCTTCACGCGCCGGACGATTTCGTCGCGATTGCCCGCCTCGCGCAGGGCGCTGGTCGCCACCGCGCGCACCTTGGCGCGATAGCGGCGGCACAGCGATCCATAGCGCCGCAGGGTGGCCACCAAACGCTCGACCGCAGGCCCTGGAATCGCGCCTCCCGTGAACACGTCCTGACCGGGCCGCACCGGATCGCGCTCCTGGTGGATAATCTCGATGCTCCCGTCTTGCAAGGCGCGGCCCACTTGCAGGCGCACGGCGTTGGCCCCCACGTCGACGGCAGCGATGATGGAGCCGGTCTCGGGTACTCTCACGTGCTCCTTGGCGGCCACTTGATAGTAAGGTGCTGCATCCGTTGGGCGCGTGACAAGTGAGTACGCAAGAATTGCGTTGTGGGCTCTTCACCTGGCCGGCGCGGTGACTTCACAGCGCGGCCAGTTTGGAACGAGAACCGCTCATCCACAAGGCGCGCAAGGCGCGGGGAGTATAATAGCGCCGATGAAGCTCAAGAAATTGCTCCAGCAAACACGCAGGCTCTGCCAGCCCTATTGCATTACCGACGGCAAGGGCTTCCACCTCAAGGACATCGATCCCTCCGACACCGGTCCGCTCGCCGAGGACAAGCCGCACGCCAAGGAAACCCTACAGACGGGCATCACAGCACTCGCCAAGTTGCAGGACACGCTCTATGCGCAAGACCGCTGGGCCGTGCTGCTCATCTTTCAGGCTATGGACGCCGCCGGCAAAGACAGCGCCATCAAGCACGTTATGTCCGGCATCAATCCGCAGGGCTGCCAGGTCGCTTCGTTCAAGGCGCCATCGATTGAGGAGCTGAATCACGACTACTTGTGGCGCTGTCAGAGACATCTGCCCGAGCGGGGGCGCATCGGAATCTTCAATCGCTCGTACTACGAAGAAGTTCTGGCCGTGCGCGTGCATCCCGAGTTTCTCGAAAAGCAAGACCTGCCACCCGCCCTGGTGGGCAAGAAGATCTGGGCACAGCGCCACCAAGACATCTGCGCGTTCGAGCGCTACCTCACCCGCAACGGAGTCACTATCTGCAAGATCTTCCTGCACGTCTCGCGCGCCGAGCAGAAACGGCGCTTTCTCGAACGCCTGGATACGCCGGAAAAGAACTGGAAGTTCTCCGCGGCCGACGTTGCCGAGCGCCAACACTGGAAGGAGTACATGGCGGCCTACCAGGACATGATTCGGGCCACTGCCACGCCCTGGGCTCCCTGGTACGTAGTCCCCGCGGACCACAAGTGGTTTACCCGCGTCGTGGTGGGAGGGGCGGTCATCGACACGCTGGCGTCGCTCGACCTTCACTACCCCGACGTGGACAAGGCCAAACGCCGCGAATTGGCCGCAGCCCGAAAGGCGTTGCTGGCGGCCAGATAGCTGCCGCCTGGTGATCGAGTGCTTTCTGTGATGAACGCGCCTGCCTCGGCATCAAACCGACTGCTCGTGGTAATCTCTTGCCATGAACGAACCTCCAGCTCAGCCCCGACACTTCTCGATGATCCGCGGGTTCCACCTGGCTGACTCGTTCACCCTGGCGAATGCGGCCTGCGGAATGGCTTCCGTGTTCGCTTCCATGACCTACCTGTCTTCGCCCAGCATCGGCCTGTTTACCCTGGCGGCCGCGCTGATACCGCTGGCCCTGGTGTTCGATTCGCTGGACGGCCGAGTGGCGCGCTGGCGCCACGCGCACTCGATGCTGGGGCGTGAGCTAGATTCGCTGGCTGACGTGATCGCGTTCGGCGTAGCGCCCGCGGCGCTGGCTTTTGCGGCTGGCATGCGCGGCGGTTTGGACTGGCTCGTGCTGATCTATTTCGTAGCCTGCGGGGTGAGCCGACTGGCGCGTTTCAACGTGACCGCTGAGGCCCTATCCGCGGGGGGCGACAAGGTCAAGTACTTCGAGGGCACGCCCATTCCGTCGAGTGTGGTCCTGGTCATAGTGCTGGCCGTGGCGGCCTGGGAGGGGCGGCTGGGGGCGGCCTTGTATTTCGGCTCAGTCGAACTGGGCCTGGTTCTGCACCCGCTGGTTCTGATGTTCGCGCTCTCGGGCAGCCTGATGATCAGCAAGACCCTTCGAATTCCCAAGCTGTAACAATCAATCGGCCACAACAAGAAGCATGGAGAAGGCGTCATGTCAGACAGATATCGCATTGTTCGGTTCCTGACTTGTTTCGCATTCCTGACCGCCCTCTTGGGTTGCGCGGCCACGCAAAAACACGAAGGTACCGGCGAGTATGTCGATGACTCC
>PMCR01000038.1:0-4874 GCA_003155465.1 Myxococcales bacterium
CGACGCGAATTTGAGTGCGGCGTTGTTGCAGGCCAGTGCCGAGGCGACGGTTCTGGTCGAGCTGTCGGCTGACCAGGTGGGCTGGCAGCCGTTCTGGCAGGCGGGGCCCATGGGCTCGGCCGAGGCAGGGCTGCGCACGCGCATGGCGACTGGACTCGGCGGACATGGGCGCTATTTGCGGGTGCGGCCGGTGTCGGGGCAGGGTGCGATAGCGCTCTCCGAGTTGCAGGTCTTCTGTCGGCGACCGCCGGTCTTGGATGTGGAGGTTCGTCCCGCCGTGGTGGCCCCCGCGGCTGCGCAGCTGGTGCGGTGGCAGGCGTGGCGGAAGCTCCTGATCGGACTATGCGGCGTCTTCTGCCTTGTCTTCCTCTGGCCCGGACGCTCGGCTCGCGCGCAGTTGGTTGGGGGCATCTTTGGGGCTCTGGGAGGCTTGCTGGCCGTGCATTTCACCTTTGGTTTCGCGGGCACGGCAACCCTGGCGCTTGCGGTGCTGCTGCTCGGTCACTGGGGATGGCGTCGGACGCGCCGGCAGGCCTTGTTGCAGAGCTTGGGTTTCGGCTTGCTGGCCCTTGCGGCACCTCTGGCCTACACCAACTTTGGTCTCTTCGCTGGCTATTGGTCGGTCCACTACCACGATGCCGCCCACTACTTTCTCGGGGCCAAGTATGCACCCGAGTTGGGCTACACCCGGCTCTACGATTGTCTCGCCACGGCCGCGTGGCAGGAACAACGGTGGCCTTCGGATTCGCGCCAGCCGGTTCGCGACTTGCGCAGCAACCAGATGCGGCCCTTGTCGGACACGCTGAAGAACGGGCCGCTGTGCACGGCTGGCTTCGCGCCCTCGCGCTGGGCGGATTTTCGTCGCGACGTGGTCTTCTTTCAATCGCAGCTCCATCCCGCGGCTTGGGGCGCCCTTCTCGCTGACCATGGCTACAACGCCACGCCGGTGTGGACGTGGCTCCTGCGCACAACCGTGTTGCGCGATCGTCCGGCCTCGCTCGCATGGCTTGCAACCCTGAGCCACCTCGACGACCTGGGCTATGGACTTCTATTGCTGTGCCTGCTGTGGGGGTTCGGCGCGCGCGCCGGGGTGCTGGGAGCGTTGATCATTGGACTCGGCTTTCCCTGGATCGCCCTGTGGACCGGCGGCGGCCTGGGCCGTTCGCTGTGGCTGGTGGCGGCGGTCGCAGGGCTCGGGTGCCTGCACCGGGGGCGGNNTTTCCCGCTCTTCTTCTCGCCGGGCCTGGTCTGGCCCTGGCCGCCGATTGGATTCGCCGACGTCCCATCCACATGGCTCGGGTGCGCTTGCTCCTCGCCGCGCTCTTGACACTGGCGCTGCTCTTTGCTTTGTCGTGCACCGGAGACGGTCTGGGGCTATGGGTGGACTTCTTCCACAACAGCGTCAAGCACGCGGCCAGCACATCGGCCAATCGCATCGGAATGGGCCAGCCCGCGGCAGTGTTCGGCTGGCCCGCGGCCAGCACCTGGCTTCTGCGTGTGGGCTTCGTAGCGCTTTGGTTTCTGGCTTTGCTTCGCCAGCGCACCGACGCGGATCGCGGCACCCTTTCCGTCCTCTTGCCGCCGGTTGTTTTCAATCTTTCCAGTTACTACCTCGCCATCCTCGCCTGCCTGGCACCCCGGCTCTGCAGACCCATGGGCGCGGCCTTGGCCCTTTCCGTCCTGGTCCTGCTGCCGCAGCTCATCGCCTGGCTCGCATCGGATGTGCCCGGACCCGCCAGCTACGCCACTATCTCATTGCTCTTTGTCGCGGCGGGCGTTGCGTTTCTCGTCGGGGCTCTGCGGTCTCCGCCAGAGGCCTTGCCATGTGCAGGTGGGAAGGAGGACAATGCTTTGGTACCCTAACTCGAACCTAGGAGAAAACATGCGGCACGTCACCAAACTCGCGTTTCTTGGATCCCTCGCCATAGGTCTGGTCAGCTGCGGGAGCGACGGATCGTCGCAGGTGGACGCCTGCGGTCAGGCCATGGCCGCGAAGTGCAATCGGGCCTTTGCGTGCAATGGCGCTGCTGGTCTCGCCGCCAAGGGCTACTCCTCGGTTGGCCAGTGCACGGCGGGAGAGCAGGCCAAGAATTGTGGCGCGGTCAAGTGCGACTACGGCCAGACCTATCACGCGGACCAGGTCAAGTCCTGCGTGGATGCGCTCAACAATCAGGTTTGTTCAGACCTCAGCAACGAGCCGCCCGCCTGCGTCCTGGTCTGCTCCGGTGGCGCTTCTGCAGGCGGCGGAGTCACCGGCGGAGTTGGGGGCGGCCCCGGCATCATCGGCGGCGGCTCCGGTATCATCGGAGGTGGGAACGGCGGTGCCGGTGGCGGTACGGCTGTTGGGACTGGCACGCTCTCGGCGCAGCAGGCGTGCATGCAGGCAATCGCCGCGCTCTGCACCCGGACGTTCGCGTGCTCGGGCCAGGCGGGACTCATGGCTCTGGGGGGCTACTCCTCGGTCGCCGCGTGCACGACTGCCCAGCAGGCATTGAACTGCGCCGCCCCGGCCCAGGGCTGCGCGGAGGGGGGCACCTTTTACGCCGATCAGGCCAAGGCATGCGTGGACAATATGAACGTCTTGTCATGCAACAACCTGGTCGCGAACAACTACCCCGCATCTTGTGACCTGGTCTGTTCGGGAAGCGGCGGCGGGATCGGCGGAAGCACGTACGGCGGCGGGATCGGCGGAAGCACTGGGTATGGTGGAGGCAGCGGCGGAAGCACTGGGTACGGTGGCGGTAGCAGTTCGGGTGGCGGGATCGGCGGTTCCATTGGCGGCGGCGGTGGTTCGATTGGCGGGCTGTCGCAGGTGGACGCCTGCCTTCAAGGGGTGGCCGCGATGTGCAACTGGGCCTATGGCTGCCAGGGCGCCAGCGGGCTGGCGAACCTGGGCTACTCCTCTCTGGCCGATTGTTTGGCCCAAGGGCAGGCGACGTGCAGCACCGACGGCACGTGCGCGACAGGTGAAATCTATCATCCCGAGCAGGCCCAACCCTGCATCAATGCGATCAAGATCATGGCGTGTTCTTCATCCATCACGCCGCCTTCTTGCACCCTGATGTGTACGGCCAGCGGCTCTGGAAGCGGTGGCGCCATGGGCGGGACCGGCGGTGCCAGCGGTGGAGGCGGCGGTTTCACTAGCAGCAGCGGCGGTACCATTGTGGGGACCGGCGGCGCCGTCGGCGGAAGCGGCGGTGTCGTTGGTGGCAGCGGCGGTGTGATCGGCGGGAGTGGCGGCACGATTGGCGGAACCGGTGGCACCGTTGTTGGTACGAGCACAGGGACTGGCGGGCTTTCGGCACAGCAAGCGTGCATGCAGGTGCAGTCCGGGATCTGTGCCCGCCTCTTCGCCTGCTCGGGTCAGGTGGGACTCACTGGGATGGGCTATGCCTCGGTGGCTGCGTGTACCAGCGGCGAGCAGGCCGCCAACTGCGCCACCCCGGAACAGGCGGGCTGCAGCGCGGGCATGACCTATCACCCCGATCAGGGCAAAATGTGTGTGGACGCCGTGAACGTCTGGTCCTGCGCAGACATGGCAAGCAACACCATGCCCGCAGCCTGCGACCTGATTTGCACATGACCTGACCGTGGTCTGGCTTGCCTATCGCTTTTCGGCCGGCGCGCAGATCTGCGCGGGATCGATCTCGGCCTCGAACACGATGCGGGCAGGGCCGCGCATGGACACGCCGGTGTAGCTCGCGGAACCGCCACCTGCGGGCTGGCTGGCCACGCGGATGAAGAGCGTGCCGCCGGGAAGGTGTACTGGAATCTCCTGGTCAGGTGCGGCCCGGCCTTCCAGGCAAGCCGCCACCACTGTGGCGCAAGCACCGGTGCCGCAGGCAAGCGTGATGCCGCAGCCTCGCTCCCACACCACGAGATCGATCTCTGTCCCCGCTTGCCCTTGCCGCACGCGCGCGAACTCCACGTTCTCCGTCCCGGCTGACCCTTGCCGCACGCGCGCGAATTCCACGTTGGTCCGACGGGGAAACAAGGAATCGTGCTCGATGCCGCGTCCGTAGGCTTCGGCCAAAGCGCGCAGATCGGCCGCCGGATCGTCGATGAAGATCACCGCGTGCGGGTTGCCCATGGACACGGCGGTAAACGCGAATTGCCGATCACCCGCGCGCAGCGGGCTTCGCACCAGGCGCTTGCCACCCGGCGCCGCAACCGGGATCTGGGGCGGGTCCAACTGCGGTCGGCCCATCTCGACCGCCACTGTCTCTGCCTGACCGTCGCGCTCGTCGATCCGACATTCCAGCAGGCCCGCGCCGGTATCGATGCGTAGCACCGGACGGCGAAGCGAGGGATCTCTCTCGTAGAGCAGCTTGGCTACGCAGCGGATGCCGTTGCCGCACATCTCGGCTTCGCTGCCGTCGGCATTGATCACCCGCATGCGGGCATCGCCATGCACGGGCGGCAGGATGGCCAGCACGCCGTCGCCGCCCACTCCGAAGTGGCGGTCGCACAGCGCGCGCACGACTGCCGGGTCGGCCGCGGATGGGATTCCTGCCGCTGGCTGGCCTGGGCGCAGATCCACGACGAGGAAATCATTCCCCAGCCCTTCGGCCTTGACGAAGGGGATCGATGACATCCGATTAGTTTACGGCTGGGCCGGGGCCGGCGCTACCGGTGGCTCCGCTTCGGCAGGCGCCACCTTCTTTGCCCGCACTGGCTTCGGGGCTGGGGCAGCCTCCTCGGACGGGGCTGCTTTCTGGGCGGGCGCCGTCTCCTCGGACGGGGCTGGCTTCGGCGCGCGGACCGCCTTCTTGACGGGGGTTGGCTGGTCGGCGGGTGCAGTCTCCTCGGACGGGGCTGGTTTCGGGGCTGGGGCAGCCTCCTCGGACGGGGCTGGCTTCGGGGCGCGCGCCGCC
>PMCR01000038.1:4896-5042 GCA_003155465.1 Myxococcales bacterium
AGCTTGATCGCGGGCTTTTCGGGCGCGGCCTTCTCGGCTGCGGCTTTGACCGGAGCGACGGGCTTGTCGGCCGCGGCCTTGGCAGGCGCGACTGGCTTCTCGTCGGTCGTCTTGGTCGCGGTTGCGGTGGCAGTGGGAACACCACC
>PMCR01000292.1 GCA_003155465.1 Myxococcales bacterium
CAGAATCCCTCGGAACGCTGCCGTGTACAGCGGATCGCGATCGATGATCACATACCGCTTTCCCCGCAGTAACCCATCCTCCGCGTCCACCAGATTCCTCGCCATCTGCTCCATCCATCGCCCGCCGGGATCGCGTCCGATCCCTGCGATCTCCACCGCCCGGCTCCCGATGTCGATCACGAACAAGAGGTGGTACCGGATCAGCCCCAGCAGCGTCACCACCTCCACCGTGAAGAAGTCCATTCCCGCGATCGCACCCAGGTGCGCCTTGATGAACGTCCCCCACGACATCCCTCGCAACGGCGCAGGATCGATGCCGTTCTCCCGCAGAATCCGCTGGATCGTGCTGCGCCCGATCTTGTAACCGAGGTTCTGCAAGGCGCCTTTGATCCGCGTGTAGCCCCACTCGTTCTCCCACGCGATCTTCAAGGCCAGCTCCGCGATCTTGCCCCGCTTCCGAGGCCGGCCTGGTCCACGTCGCTGGCTGCCGTCGTATTTCTTGACCACCAGCTCGCGCTACCAGCGCAAGATGGTTTCTGGCGTTGCGATGGTCGCCACCTTTGCCAGCACCCTGCGCCCCAGTTCCTTTCCCAGCACGGCGAGCCGCCGCCGCTCGGCATCCGTCAGTCGCAGCTTTCGGCCGCCGAGCTTCTCGCACCCGTCCGAGCTACACCGCCAGCCACGCTGCCAGAAATTGCAACGGCAGCGGCAGCATCGACCCAGTGGGCTCGTCCTTCTTCCTCGTCACGAGGCGCCCTCTACACCCTTCCGTGCCCTTCGCAACCACTGGCACTGCGCCCAACCATCTGGATTTGCGCCCCTTCTCGCCGACCGTATATTGGGACAGGACGGGGTTGGGTGCCGCCGCCGTGCCCTCGGCACCCCCGCGGTGAAGAGGGCCAACCTCAGTAGTACTCGATCTGCCCAGCGTCGTTGACCCGAAGGTTGCGATGGCGGTGAGCCCCGGTGAAACGCTCGATTTCGCGAACCCAATCGGAGTCGGGGTAATGGTTCACCATCTGCTCGGCCTCGCCACGCGCCTCGGACGAGGCGCCCTGGCTGGCCAGCGCGTGGATCAGGATGGAAGCCCGTTCCGGGGCGTCGGCCGTGTCTGGAAAGCGCTTGTTGCCGTCGCGCGCGAGCTCGATGGCAGCAGCGGGATCGCTTGCCTTGATGCCACGAAGCCGCGCCATGACCTGAGCCTCGTTGAGCGGAGCCGAGCGTGCCGACGACGGTGCCGGTACGGCCGTCGGGGCGGTGGACGGCGACGCAGGCGGGCGGAGTTTGGGCGCCGCGAGAACTGGCCGATTGGCCGGTGCGGAAGGCGCAGTCGCATTCTCCTGCACTGACTCGCGCGGCGTGGGTTGGTCACAGCGGCGAGCGGTCGTCACCAAAGCGAGGACCGCAACACCGCCAACGATCAGGGCTCGAACCGCCATCTTCTTGGATCTCTCGTTCATCAGGGACAACTATCGATGGTCGCCTTCTGCGCGTTGTAAAGGTTCTGCATCGGCACCTGCATCGACGGCCACGGCCAGTCTGAGTCGTAGGCCCATGCCCACGCGCCGTTGTATCCGTTGGTGTAAAGGTATGTGTACAAGGCAGTTTGCGCCACACCGTTCGATGCAATGGCTGCAAACTCGCCCATCACAAGTTTCTTGTCCAATCCCCAGTATGAAGCCGGGTGCAAGAAGCAGGAATTGGAATCGCCATTCGACGAGTAGTAGTGGACCTCGTAGTAGTCAAGCGTGCCATTTTGTTTTCCGCCGACAGTACGCAAAGCCGAATCTGAGTAGTAGTTGGTCTTGCCACTCACACTCGAACAGTAGTCGAAGGTCTGGGCGCCATTGGTCACGAGAGCCGTCGGATCGGCCGCGTGGATGGCGTCGGCAAACCAGTTGACACACATCTGGATGTATTTCTCATCAATCTTGAACTTGGTTGCCCAGCCCTTGGTCGACATTCCCTCGGGCTCGTTGAAGATCTCGTACGAATACAGTCCCGGCGTACCCTTGAGCGCCTTCACCAAGTCCGTGAGGTAGTTGTCGATGTAGGACTGACGGAGGTTGTTCGTGGTCAGGAACGCCTGGTTCTTCGCGGAGGCGGTGCCCGCGTTGTCCTGGCCCATGTCGAAAGAGAACAGGCTGATGGTAACAGCCACTTTGTTGGTGGCCGCGGCGTTTAGGATGGCCTTGACGCCGTCGATGTGCGACTGCGGAATCTTCTGGACCGTGCCATCCGCGTTGTAGCCTGGCGTGACTGATCCATTGGTGTGGAACCACCAGCGAATCACGCGGCCGCCAGCGTTGTAGGTGTTCTTGAAGAGAGCGTTGAACGCCGTGAGGTTCGGATTGGGAACGTCGTTGGCAAAGTTGACCCAGGCTACGTTCAGCCCGCTGGCGAAGCTGCATACGGTAGCGCGGCCACCGGTACTGGCCGCTCCCCCGGTGCTGGTGGTTCCACCAGTGCAGGTACTGCCTCCCGTACCTGCGGTTCCCCCGCTGCCGGTCGAACCGCCCGTGCCCGCCCTGCCCCCCGTTGCTGTGGTTCCACCAGTGCTGGTGGTTCCGCTAGAGCCGGCCGTCCCGCCCGTCCGAACGCCCCCTGTACTCGTGCTTCCGCCTGATGTCGTCGTGCTTCCCCCACTCGTCATGGTCCCGCCCGATGTCGTCGTGCCACCAGTCCTGTCGCCACCGTTACTGGCGGTCCCGCCCGATGTCGTCGTGCTTCCCCCGCTCGTGGTGGTCCCGCCCGAGGCCGTCGTGCTTCCCCCACTCGTGGTAGTTCCGCCTGAGGCCGTCGTGCTTCCGCCACTCGTGGTAGTCCCGCCCGAGGCCGTGGTACCGCCCGTCCGGGCGCCGCCGGTGCTGGCGGTACCGCCCGAGGCCGTGGTACCGCCGGTAGCGGCTGGGTTGCTTCCCCCGGCTTCACAGGCGGTCAGAAGAAGGAATCCCATCGCGAGCTTGTGTAGTTTCATGTAGCTCCTTCGCACGTGCAGTAGCACCTCGTACCCTTTCTGGCTCAGTGGATTCTCGACAAAGAAGACCCAAGCTCGGAGGAGAAAGGGTCGGTTCAGGAATCGGTCGAGTGCGTGAGGTGGCGCATCATAAGAAGTAAATGGGCGACGGCGGCTGACCCGCGCGGCGTGTGCCCAGAGCGCCGAACGGTTTGAATGTTGGACAGAATCGACAGCCTGCGAGCGTCCAGGAACTTCGCCTCGCCCCGCGCAGCGGGCGGGGGGCATGCGGAGAGAACGCCAGGGACGAGAACTCGAAGCTCGTGGAGGATGTGCTACGTCGCGAGAACGTGACGGCAGCGTACGAGCGCGTGGTGCGTGACATTTTGCCACGCGAGACAAATTGCCACATGTCTGGCGGGCAGAAGCGTGGCCTCGCTAGGAACTCCGTCGTCGATCGGCCCGCTGCAAACTGAATTTCAGCGCGATGGGGGTGACCAGCGTGGTGACGATCACCATGACGACCACCGCCGAGAAGGTCCCGCGATCGATGATCGGTTCGCCGCCCACGGTGAGGCCCACGCCGATGTTGGCGAAGATGAGCCCGACTTCGCCGCGCGGGATCATGCCGAGGCCGACGGTCAATCGGTCGGCGCCCCGGCCCCAGATGCCCAGCGAGCAGGCTTGCTTCCCAAGCACCGCCACCAGTGTCA
>PMCR01000335.1 GCA_003155465.1 Myxococcales bacterium
GCTGACTGGCACTTAGCCCCAAAAGGTTTGGTTCCCCCGTTCCGGCAAGACCGGATTCGGCGGCCCGAGTGCTACCCCTGGGTGAGCGGGAAGTCAAACCGAGCGCAGAGATTGCTAGTGCAGTTTCCGATACACCCCAATTACCACCCCCAGCAGATTCACGCTGCGAAAGTCCCGCTTGCGCACCACGATGGGTTCCATGCTGGGGTTGGCGGGCTGGAAGCGGATGGAGTCGCCTTCCGGATAGTAGCGTTTGACCGTGGCTTCGTCGTCAATCATGACTACCACCACCTCGCCCGAGCTGGCCTGGAGTTGCTTGCGCACGAACACGTAGTCCCCATCCAGAATGCCGTCGTCGATCATGGACTCGCCCTTGATCCGCAGGGCGAAGACCTCGCGGTTCTGTCCGATAAAAAAGCGATCCACCTTGACCGTGTCCTCGTAGTTTCGCACCGCGAGCAGCGGCTGCCCGGCGGCGACTTTGCCCAGAATCGGCACGTCGACGGTTTGGCCGGTGGCCAGCAGGGGGCGCAAGGCGCGCGACTTGAGGTCCTCACGCTGCAGGTAGCCCTTCTTCTCGAGGGCCCGCAGGTGATCGTTCACCCCGTTGGTGGAACGGATGCCGAAGTGACTGCCGATCTCTCGCAAGGTCGGGGGATATCCACACTTGCTGATCGATCCGGAGATGAAGTCCAGTACCTCGCGTTGGCGGTCGGTGAGATCGCTGGCAGGATCATCGTCGCGAACGATAGTCAGGTGGCCCATAGGCGCTCCTCTCCCGGGTTACTGAACAAACGTATGGTACGGAACATCTGTCCCGTGTCAAGTTCATGTCTCGTGTCACGTCGCAGCGTTGTGGCTGGACCTGAAAAGATGGTCTGTGGTCGGCAGATCTGGCAGCGGCCGACCTACCAGGCAGGGTTTTCACGCAACTTTGGCGGAACCAAGCCGACAAGCATGGCATGAGCGAGATCCCGACCAGCCCGACCCTGGAGACCATTGTGGGCGACGATCCGGCGCTGCGCCTCGTGCTGGCGCGGGCGGCGCGGGTGGCGCCCACCCGCATTCCCGTGCTGGTGACCGGCGCGAGCGGGACCGGCAAGGAGCTGCTTGCCCGCGTCCTGCACGAGTTGGGCCCCCAGCCCAAGGGGCCCTTCGTCGCAGTCAACTGCGGCACCCTGGCCCGCGAGTTGGCGGAGAGCCAGCTCTTCGGACACGAACGTGGCGCCTTCACTGGCGCCGGATCGCGCCGTCCGGGCTGGTTCGAGGAGGCCGCAGGGGGCACGCTCGTGCTGGACGAGATCGGCGAGCTGCCCATGGACTTGCAGCCCAAGCTCTTGCGCGCACTGGAAACCGGGCGCATCCGGCGGGTGGGGGGCAGCGGCGAGACCACCGTGGAAGTGCGCGTGCTGGCCACCACTCTTCGCGACTTGCGACGGGACACCCAACGCGGCTCGTTCCGTCTGGATCTCTTCCACCGCCTGGCCGGTTTCGAGCTGCAGCTGCCGGCACTGCGCGATCGGCCGGGCGACGTTCTTCGTCTGGCCCAGCACTTCCTGGACGAGTTCAAACCCGATCTCGGCCCGCGTGCCATCACGGCAGAGGCCGCTAGAAAACTGCTTGCGCATGACTGGCCCGGCAACGTGCGCGAGTTGCGTCACGTGATTCGGCGGGCCGCGCTGCTGAGCAGCGAAGTGATCGATGCCCCCAGCGTGGAGATCGAACCGACGGGCGACGGCGCGGACGGGATGTCACGCGCGGCTGACGGTTCCGGGCCGATGGCAGCAACGGCTGACCTCGGTCGATCCGCAGCGGCGCCCATAGTCGACTGCGATCTTCTGCCCTTGCGCAACAAGTCCTTCGAGCAGATCCAGACTGACGTGTTCGTCTGGGCCCTGCGCCGAAATGGCAACAGCCGCCGCCGTGCCGCTGCGGCGCTGGGCATTTCGCGCTCTACTTTCTGCGACCGGGTGAGGCGGATGGGTCTTGCTTCAGGCGCTGCTTTGGCAAGCCAGTGAGAGCGCCGACCTACTCTTCGGCCGACGGGGTGGGGGCACCTGGTGCAGGCTCACTTGATGCCGGTGGCGCCGGCGTCGGCGCGGGGGGTTGGGGAGGCGGCGCAGGAGCTTCAGTCGGTGGCGGGGCGGGAGGCATCGGGGGCGCCTGCTGCTCCGGACTTGGTATGACCGGCGGCGCTGCTGGCGGTGGCTCCTGCTCCTCGGCCGGTGGATTGTCTATTTTCGGATCAAAAGGCGCGTTTCCCGACGGCGGCGGCGGCGGAGTCGGCGGAGTCGGAGGTGCAGCGGGCGCTGCCGCGACCGGTGCGGCTGGGTGGGGAGGCGATGGGCGCGCCGCGCCTGCCCTGGCGGCGACCGGCTTCGGGCCTGACGCTGGGGCACCGAAGGGCGATGTCTTGGTCCACTGCGGTGCCCCCATGTGGTTGAGGGTTCCGCTGACGCGAAGACCGTAGAACCCATCCGGGCGTTTGCCCGCCGAGCCGGCAAACTGCATGATGGTACGCAGCTTCTCGGAGCTCTTCAGCAAGGCATCGCTCAACTTGAAGCGGACGTAGAGATCGAAAGACGAAGCGGAGAGGGGCTGGCTGAGCTTGATCTCGCCTTCCAGGTAGAGCTCGCCGTCAGGCGACTTGGCCTGCACCCCCTGCAAGCGGCCCACCCCCTTGTCGATGGACACGCGACCCACGAAGTCGCCCAGACGGATTTTTGGAAGTCCGAGACCCTCGGCCAGCAGGGGGTTGCCCGGGAGGACCAGCTTGGCCTTGCCGTCGCCCACTGCGCAGGCGCTGCATGTCCAAGTCAGTGAGCCCACTGTCGCCGAGGCGAGCAGGCCTGGCATCTTTTCGTCGAGCCGCAGGTCCAGTCTTCCGGACAGGGGCAGGTTGGTCGCGGCCTTGACCCAAGGGATTTCTGACAGATCGATTCCCGTCGCCGCTATGTGCAGGCTGCTCTCGGTCTTGCTGCGGCTGGTTTCCACGTCCACGTCGCCGTCGAATACGCGGGCCGAAACCTGGTAGGTCTTGCGGCCAGCCAGCGCTCCCAAGAGCGACCAGCGAAGCTTGGCCACCGGGACCACGATGCGCGTGGGCTTTCCCCCGCCAGACGGACGCGAGGCGATGGTGATGTCCTTGATTCGGACGCCCAGTCCCAGGGCGGGCCCCGCCGACTTGGCTTCGACGTCATAGCCTTGCTGATCGGCCAAGGCCACCAAGTAGTCCTTCACTCGGCCGTAGGGCAGCGTCAGGATCAAGACCAAGAAGAAGACGAACAGACCAAACCCCGCGGTGGCTCCGATCTTCAAGAGACGGCGCAAGCGATCGCTCATCATTGAACTACCCCTTCCCCTTCCCTGTGCTCTTCTTGCGCTGCTCCTCCTTCAATCGCTCGTAGGCGGTTGCGGTTAGTTCCACGTCCAGCTTGTCACCTTCGCCGAAGCTGCGCCGGATCTGCAGACGCGTGATTGCGATCAGCCGAGGGTTGGTTTCCACCTTGTTGAGGAAGGTGGCCAGTTCCTTCAGGCCCACCTTGCGCAGCTTCACGTCCAGGCTGTGCTCCAGGTAGCGTTTGCCCGCGGGGCTGGGCGGACGATCCACGGTTTCCGGAATCTGGATGCCGGCTTCCTTGCCTGCAGCTTCGAGATCGGCGGCCAACTGGGGCGGCTCGACGCCGATGCGCGCCTCCTGCATGACCATGCGCGACTTGGCGTCCAAGTAGTCGTCGCGATGCCTGGCGATGGCGGCGAGCGCCTCGCGCGTGTCCTCGTTGCTGGTGCTCATCTCCTGCAGTGAATCGACCATAAGGTAAGCTGCCAGCAGCAGGGCGAGGATGGCGACCGCGCCGCCCAGAATCGAAATGAGCTTGCGTTCGCGGGCCGCCATCTGGTTCCACTGGGCGGTCGCATAGGCCACGGGTCGTCGCAGCCGGATCGCTATTTTTCCTATCAGACGTTTGAGGAATCCCATGGCTTCCTTATGGGCACTTCGAGTTGATGGCCAGGCTGAACTGCTTCCCGCCACCGCTGACCTCGGTGAGGGGGCCCTTGTTGATCTCTTCGAAGCAATCGATCTCCTTGAGCTTGGCCACCACCTCGTCCAGCGCTGCGGCGGAATCCACCGTGCCTTTGATGCTGGTCTTCTTGGACTTGATGTCCAGATCCTGCACGTCGATGGCCACCTGATCTGCAGCGGGCATCTTGCGCGAGATTCGGTCCAGCAGATCGTAGGCGGTGACCCGCGGCAAGGGCGCCATTTCGTCGCGGAAGGAACGCTTGAGCGCCGCCGTCACCTCGGTCGCATCGGAGCGCGCTTCCCCGAATAGATCCTTGGTGGCGACTCTCAGTTTCTCCCTGAGTTGCTGCTGTTCACTGGACAGGCGCCGGAGCGCGATGGTTCCGTCCACGGCGGCACACGCCAGCAAAGCACCGGCCAGCAGGGCCAAGTGGGCGGCCTTCTGCCGCACGATCGAGAAGCTGACGCGGTACTGAAATGGTCCGCGCCGCAGGTCCAGTTCCCTGTGACCCCGTACCCCAGCCCAAGCCAGGGCAAAGGCCAAAGCCTGACGTGCGCGGCCCGCGGACCCCTCCTCGTCGACCACGGACACCTCTTCGACCTCGTCGCTCCCCGGCGCCTGCTCGACCGCGGGCTGTGGCGGGGCCGGCCAGAGGCTAGTGGGGATGTCCAACTCTTCCTGCAGAAACTCGGCCAGTCCCTGCAGGCGCGCGCCTCCGCCGGCCAACAGGATGGCCTCCACCGGCATCTTGTCCTGGGCGCGGAAGCTGGCCAGGGTCTGGCGCAGGTCACGCAAGAACGGCGCCAGCGCGTCCCGCAACACGGGACCGAGCTGGCGTTGTGTGGGGGTGGCGGGTGGCTGTGTGCGGCTGGGCACGAATCCATAGGTGTGTTTGGCCTGCTCGGCCTGTGCGAAGGTCCACTTGTCCTTCGAGGCACGCACAAGGGCAAGGGTCAGCTCTTCGCCCGCGTGGTTGCTGGTCCGGCCGAACACCGTCTCATCGCCACGCAGAAAACAAAGCTGGCTGCGCCGATGTCCGACGTCGATGAACAGGCGGCAGCCGGCCGGCGCTGTTTCGGTCGGGGTGCGCTCCTCGGCCAGCAGGGCGTGATAGATGGTCGGGGTCGCGTAGAGCGTGCGTGGTTCCACGCCACAGGGCCTAAGCCAAGCGAGAAAGGCTGCGACCTCCTCGCTGCGCGCGGCAACTGCCAGCGCACGCGAGCCGGCGGCCTCGGCCTGCCCTGTGCTGGGAGCCGACAGGATGACGTGGTCCATGACGACCTCGGACAGGTCGTTCATGATTTGACCTTCCAGCTCGTAGCCCACCACCTGTTCGACCTTGCGGGCGTCGGAGAACGGGAGATCCAGCACCCGCAACGCGAGCATCTCGCCAGGCAGCGCCATGTGGATGGTCGATTGGGCCGGCAGACGCGCCACACCCGCGCGCAGCGCCTCGGCTTGTCGCTGGTCCAGCGGTGCCTCGCCCGCTGGTACGGGTTCTTCGAAAGACGTGTTGACGCGCACACGGCGGAATCCCACGTCAATAACTGCGAACTTGATCGACCGAGAGCCCAGGTCGATTCCTGTGATGGTGTGAGCCATGGGTTTCTTGCCTCTCTCCTACTCTTCTCGCCAGTATTGGATCACGCCCGCGGCCCGCTCGCCCTCGGGGTTGTTGGTGACGGGGTTGTCCAGATAGCGTGCGCTGTCCAGAATGACGATGATCCGTTTTTTGACCTTTCCCGATTCGCCCGTGGCCACCACCCGGTACACGCGCGGCGGTCCCACGTATGCCACTTGCGAGAGTTGGGCCTTGCTGATGGCAATCCCGGTCAGGGACTGCATGAGCTGGTAGCGCGGATCATCGCGAGCGATGGAAGCGGCGGGGTTGCTCAGCACTCCGATCAGCGTATCCAGCGAATCGAACCCGACCGCTTGGCTGCGCTCGCACAGAATGCTGGCCAGCGGATACAGACGATTATCGTCGAGAATGCTGGAGTCCAACGGTGGCTTGCTGGGGTCGGGGAAGAGTGCCGCGCGCACCAGACCCACGATGAGCGGGGTGCAGTCGCCCTTGACCGAAGCCAGGTTGACTTTGCAGTTCTGATCACTGGCATAGACGGTGAGATTCGACGCGAAGGCCTCGGCGTAGTCGGGATCCATGCCGCGCACTAGGTTGGTTTCCTCCAGCGTGTCGTAGTTGTTGTTGTGGGCCTGGTAGGGATCGTCGCGCTGGTCGTAGCGGTAGTCTTCCGGCCCCGCCGCATTGGCGTCGACCCCGAAGGCCTGCTCGTCGCCATCGGCCCAATCGATGAGGGCCCGCGCGAGGTCGGTACGGTCGATGAACTGGCCCTGGGCGTTGCGCTGTTCAAACAGCCAGTTGTAGCGGGGCGACGCCATCAGGGCCTGCAAGAGGCGGAACACCGTGAGCTGGCGTGAACGGACGGCGGCGGGGCCACCGCCGCAGTTGATGTCGATTTTGCCATCCTCGTTGGTGATTTCCGCGCCCATGTGCCCTGCCGGAATGCCCAGACCGCTGGCCTCGGCGGTATCAATCCCGATCAGCCCGGACAGAAGCTCGGTCTCCATCTTGGAACCGGCAAAGAAGCCCAAGAGCGGGGTCACATAGTCCGTCACCCGCAGGCTGATGCCGAGGTCCTGGCCCGTCTGCTCGACAAGCATCTTCTGCGCCTGCGCCATGATGGGCTCGACGAAGCGGAGCTGAATCTTGATGAGCAAGCGCGAAAGCGACAGCGCGGAGCGGGCCAGATAGTGTGCGCGCACCTCGTCGCGCGCGTTGGCCGCCTGGGCCGAGTCCACCGTCGTCCCGTAGGTGAACTGGGCCACCAACGCAATCAGCAGGGTTAGCGACGCGATGGTGATGAGAAAGGCCACACCGCTTTGCCGGTCACGCTCGCGGCGTGCGCGGAAGCGTGCGACCAGTGTCCCGCGCAAACCAGACAAACCGCGCTGCCGCCTTTCCGTTTCTGTGGCCCAGGGCGCGCGTCCGGCGGGAAGCGTTGCGGGGGAGTCTGGCCTGTGCGCATCCATGGCGTGCCCTCAGGCCCGGCTCGGGCGATAGTCGACCCGCTCGGTGACCTGCAGCCGTGCGGTGCTGGTGAAGGTCGCGGTCTGGCCGCGCTCGTCAAGGACGGTCAGGGAAATGCGTACCTGGGTGGGCAGGTATTGCAGGCCGTCTGCCCCCATGGTGTTCCATTCCTCTTTCCATTCCTTCTTTTTGAAGTCGTAGTAGCTGAACTTCACACCGGTGACGGTCGGACACAGGACGTAGGTTTCACCGGGAATCTTCGCGGGATCCTTGCTTTCCAGACGGCGGGTTTCCCGGCGCATCAAGTTGGTGACCATGCGGTTGTCGTGATCGGGCTCGGAGAAATAGCTGACCACCGCGGTATCGCCTTCGGGCCGATCCGCGCGCAGGCGCTGGTGGCCGAACCACGAGAAGCGCAACTCGTCGAAGTCGGCGTGGGTCGTGCCCACGAACATGGTGCGCTTTTCTTCCACGCCAATCTTCTCGGAGGCCGACAGGAAGGCCATCTCCACTTCCCGGGTCATGCGCATGAGCGCCACGCGGATGGTGTGCGTGCGCTCCTGCGCGTCCTCCATGCGCTTCTTCACCCGTGCTGTCTGGGTGAAAGATCCCCACAGAAGCGCGGTCACGAAGGTCATGAGGCCGAGCGCCAGCATCACCTCGATCAGGGTGAAGCCGCTGGGGGGGCGTGTGAGCCGCTGCTGCCTCATCGGCCAAATCCCTTCGAAAGGCCCGACGCCGACGTGCCCCCGCCCATCGTTCCCGAAAAACCAGTCGGCGTGGAGGGCGTCTTGCCGCCCGTCGTGCTGGTGGTCGAGCCTCCCTGCAAGGCCATGTCGAGCTTCGATGGGTCGGTGAGGAAGTTTACGACATCGAAAGACTGCTCGGGCCGGCCGGGCTCTTTCCATATGACCTTGACCGTCACGCGACGAACCGACTCCTCCAGGCCGAGGCGGATCGGTTCCATCAGCGTGGTCATGAAACTGCCCATGAAACCAGACAGAACCTCCATGGGATTGGTGGATTGGGTCTTCTTCTGCGCCGCCTGCTCCGTCTGCTGGGTCGCAGCGGTGGGCAGCATGATTCGCTCGACAGCGGCGTACCACTTGAAGTGGGGAAAGCCCTCCTCGGAGAAATCGCCCTCGTCCTCGCCCTCCATTTCGCTGAACCCCACTTCCAGGATGTTCTGCTCGATGGACGAGATCTTGGTGCGGGCCAGGAAGGTGGCGGCGGTCACCATGCGGGAATGGTGGGTGGCGCGCACGTCGCCGGTCACGGTGCGCGTGAGGATGACCAGGGCGATGGCCAGGATGGAGATGGAGATCATCACTTCCAGCAGCGAGAAACCAGATTCACTACTCATCACAACATGGGAACCCTGAAAGGGTTCCCAACCCCTCTCGCGATGGTGCGCGGCCGGCGGAGCCGGCCGGCTCCCCACGCGACTGACATGGCCAAGCGGGCTGCGCTGATGCCCGCGGTGGTGATCATGG
>PMCR01000327.1 GCA_003155465.1 Myxococcales bacterium
CGCCGGATCGTCACCGAGAACCTTGAACGCGCCAAGCAGGTGATCACGGGCAACCTGAACAAGCTGAACGTGCTGGCCGAGGCCCTGCTCGAGTACGAGACCCTGGACGGCAGCGAGATTGACGTTTTGTTTGCGGGCGGCAAACTCGACCGAGCCCGCACGGCGCCGCTTTCCGCGGCGGGCAGGGGCGGAGGCGAGCAGAAGCAAGCCCGCCCTGGGCCACGCCCGGGGCTGTTCCCAAGACCACTGCCTGACCCCGAGAAGGCGTAGAAGAGAAGGCCGGGACACCCTCGTCTCTGATGGCCACGCGGATTGTCGGTGTTCTCAATGTGACCCCCGATTCGTTTTCGGATGGGGGAAGGTTTTCTTCGGTGGAGGATGCGGTGGCCGCGGGTCTGGCCATGGTGGCGCAGGGCGCGGATTGGCTTGACGTGGGCGGCGAATCCACTCGGCCCGGCTCAGTTCCGGTGCCCGAGGCCGAAGAGATCGCACGCGTGGTTCCGGTACTGCGCGCGCTAACGTCACGTCTGGGGACAACCGTGCGGGTGTCCGTCGATACCTACAAGGCCGCCACGGCGTACGCGGCCCTGGCCGAGGGTGCCACTGCGGTCAACGACGTGTCAGGAGGCTTGCTGGATCCGGAAATCCTGCGCGTGGCTGCGGCGGGCCGGGCCGCCATGGTGGTGGGGCACCTGCGCGGCATGCCGGCCGACATGCAGGCCCACGTGCATTTCGCGAACGTGGTCGATGAAGTGGCTGACGAACTGGGCAGCCGCGTGGCCGCGGCGCGGGCGGCAGGTTGCGCCGAAGTTTGGGCCGATCCCGGCATCGGGTTTGGCAAGCACCTGGACCACAACCTGCGCCTGCTTGGGCACCTGGCCTACATCCGGGCGCGTTTGAGAGTGCCCGTCATGGTGGGTGTCTCACGCAAGCGTTTCATAGGTGATTTGACCGGGAAACCGGCTGCAGAGCGGGTCTTTGGCACCGCCGCGGCGGTGACCGTAGCGATCATGAATGGGGCCGATGCGGTGCGGGTGCACGATGTCGCAGCCATGCACGACGTGGTCCGCGTGGCCGAGGCTATCGTGGGCACTGGCGAACTCGATTGATATCGCCCCTCGGCCAACGAGCTGCGACGGCTGGTGCGGCGGCGTCAGGTTGAGCCGAGCACACTGACGACTGGTCTTTTCGATCAACTCGGCCAGCGTGAGCGTGAGCGGTCGCGTGAGCGACCAGCGTGTAGCGGCTCGCGTAGGCGGCTCGCGTGAGCGCGACGGGCGAGAGCGAGCCGCGAGGGGTGGGCAGGGTGGGCTGTCCGTCCCGAAGCCTCCCATGGGTGAGCGACCCGCGGCCCGCCTTCCGCGTAGCGCCCACGAACACGCTACCGCCCACGCCCACGCAACCCGCGAGCCGCGGCCCCGAGTTTCTCCACAGACTCTGGCTACGCATTTCCGAGACTCGTACTACAATAGGACGCTTCGCATGAGCAAGACAGACGAGGCCCGACGACTTTTCGGCACCGATGGAATTCGGGGTGTTGCGAACCAACACCCGATGACGGCGGAGATCGCTCTCGCCCTCGGGCGCGCGGTGGCGGAACGATTCCGAACGCCCGCCCGGCGCTGCCGGATCGTCATTGGCAAAGACACCCGTCTGTCTGGGTACATGATCGAAAGTGCCCTGGAAGCGGGGATCGTTTCGGCGGGCGCCGATGTGATGCTGGTGGGACCCTTGCCCACGCCGGCCATCGCGTTCATCACATCCAGCATGCGGGCCGACGCGGGCGTGGTGATCAGTGCCTCGCACAATCCCTATCAGGACAACGGCATCAANNAAGATCTTCGCTTCCGACGGTTTCAAGCTGCCCGACGACGTGGAGGCGGATATCGAGCGGCGGATGGCTGGCGCAGAGGCGGTCACGCCAGACCCCGAGCCCAAGATAGGCAAGGCCATTCGCATCGAAGACGCGGAAGGGCGCTACGTGCAGTTTCTCAAACACAGTTTTCCCAAGGCACGTACCCTTGATGGCGTGCGCGTGGTCGTCGATTGCGCTAACGGCGCCGCCTACCGGGCGGCACCGCAGGTTTTCGGAGAGCTGGGGGCCGAGGTAACCGTGCTGTCCGCCGAGCCGAACGGGCGCAACATCAATGACAATTGCGGAGCCCTGCATCCCGAGAAGGTGGCCGCCGAGGTTCGCCGCACCCGTTCCGCGATCGGGGTTGCGCTTGACGGGGACGCGGATCGGGTGATCCTCACGGACGAGCGCGGGGAAATCGTCGACGGCGACCAGATCATGGCCATCCTGGGCACGCGCCTGCTGGCGCGCGGGGCGCTACCGGGGAACACCGTGGTGGCCACCGTGATGTCGAACCTGGGCCTGGAGCGGGCGCTGGCCGTGCGCGACGGCAAGCTGCTGCGCGCCTCGGTCGGCGACCGGTACGTCGTCGAAGCCATGCGTGCGCAGGGTTTCATCTTCGGCGGCGAGCAGTCGGGCCACATCATTTTTCTCGAAGAAGCGACCACGGGCGACGGCCTGCTTGCGGCCTTGCAGATTTTGTCGGTCATGGTCCAGGAAGAGCGCTCGCTATCAGAGTTGGCCGCGATCATGATTCGCTACCCGCAGGTGCTGATCAATTTTGCGATCGCGCGCAAGACGCCTCTGCACGAGTTGTCCAGCGTCGAGGCGGTCATCCGCCGGGTGGAGGATGCTCTGGGGCGGGACGGCCGCGTGCTGGTGCGCTACTCGGGGACGGAGTCCAAGGCGCGGGTGATGATTGAGGGGACCGACGAGAACACGATCCGCGCCTACGCCGAGGACATCGTGGCAACCATGCAAAAGGCGCTTGCCCAATGATTCGCCTACACGTCAATGTCGACCACGTCGCGACTCTGCGCCAGCAGCGCGACACGATCTACCCTGACCCGGTGCTGGCCGCTGGATTGTGCGAGTTGGCCGGCGCCCACGGCATCACCGCGCATCTGCGAGAGGACCGGCGCCACATCCAGGAACGGGACGTGCGCCTGCTGCGCCAGACGGTGCGCGGAGTGCTCAATCTGGAGATGGCTGCGGTGCCGTCCATCGTGGACATTGCCTTGGAAGTCAAACCCGACTTCTGCACCCTGGTGCCCGAGAAGCGGCAGGAACGAACCACGGAAGGCGGGCTCGATCTGCGCGGGCAGGGCGCCGTCATCGGCCGCGCGGTGCGCGATCTGCGCGACGCCGGCATTGGGGTCAGCCTGTTCATCGATCCCGAGGAGGACGCGGCGCGGGCCAGCGCCGACCTGGGCGCCGTGTGCGCCGAACTACATACGGGTGACTACTGCCACGCCGTGGTCCACAGCGCGGCCGCTCGCCGCGAGCTGGCGCGACTGGAGAAGGCGGGGCGAGCTGTGGCGGACGCCGGGCTGCGCTTGGCGGCGGGGCATGGTCTCGACTACACCAACGTGGGAGCGGTGGCGGCGTTGCCGTTCTTGGAGGAACTGAACATCGGCCACAGCATCATCGCGCGTGCGGTGCTGGTCGGCATGGAACGCGCCGTGGCCGACATGCGCGCGGCCATCGCAGCCGGCGCAAACGGCGCGGGGTAGGAGACTCTCTTGACGCTGGTCCTCTCTGCAGCCCAGATGAAAGCGGTTGACCGCGCCGCCATCGAAAAGCTCGGGCTGCCGGGCCTGGTCCTGATGGAGAACGCGGGTCGGGGCGTGGCGGAGATCATTGCCCGGGAGAAGCCCCATCTGTCTGGCCTGGATGTGCGCGTGGTCTGCGGTGCCGGCCAGAACGGTGGTGACGGCTTCGTGCTGGCTCGCCACCTCCTAGACCGGGGCGCGCAGGTGCAGGTCTTTTTGGCCCTACCGCGCGAGAAGATGACCGGCGACGCCGCGGTTTTTGCGTGCGCCTTCGAAGCCCTGCCCGGCGCGCTGGTGCGCGACGCTTCGTTCGAGGAGGATGCCACGACCTGGCGCGCGTACCTGGCCGGCGCTGACGTGATCGTCGATGCCGTGTTTGGCACCGGGTTGCGTTCGGACGTGACCGGCCCGGCGGCGGCAGCCATTCGCGCCATGAACGCGGTCGATGCTCTGCGGATTGCGGTCGACATTCCCTCGGGACTGGATGCGGACACGGGCGTCGTGCGCGGGATTGCGTTTGTCGCCCATGTGACGGCCACCATGGCCTGCCGCAAGCTTGGACTGGTGCTGGATCCCGAGGCGTCGGTTGGGCGGGTCGAGGTCGTGGATCTGGGCGTCCCCCTCGATGCGGCCGTGGAAGCCGCCAAGACCGAGGGGCCGCTTTGCCACTGGCTTGGGCGTGAAGGCGTGGCTCGGATGCTGCCCCGCCCAGGCCCAGGAGCGCACAAGGGTACGGCCGGTCACGTCTTGATCATCGCCGGGTCGGCTGGGAAGACGGGCGCAGCCTTGCTGGCGGCGCGGGCTGCGCTGCGCACCGGCGCGGGCCTTGCCACTGTGGCTACCACAGCAGCTGGCCAGACCGCGCTTGATGCCAAGGTCGTTGCCGAGATGACCGCCTGCTACGCCGACGGAGACGATGCCGACGAGGCGAGTTTCGCCCGCATCCTGGCCATGGCGGGTCGTATGAAGGCAGCGGCGTTGGGGCCGGGCATTCCCACCGGGACCGGTATGGCGGCTCTGGTGCGCCGTTTGGTGGCCGAGTTGCCCATCCCATTGGTGGTTGATGCGGACGCCTTGAACCTGCTGGGCGAGGATGCGGCGCGTGTGGCGTCTTCGGCCCGCGCTGCGCGTATCTTCACACCTCACCCCGGCGAGATGGCGCGTCTGTGCGGCCTGCCTGTCGGCAACATCATGAAGGACCGTTTGGGCCACGCCCGCCGGCTGGCCGAGCGATCGCACGCCGTTGTCGTCTTGAAGGGCGCGCGTACGGTGGTTGCGACGTCCGACGGAACCGCCCATATCAACCCGACCGCGAATCCGGCCCTGGGCACGGCCGGCAGCGGCGACGTTCTCACCGGGGTCATCGCGTCCCTGCTCGCGCAAGGCCTGCAGGCGCCCGACGCGGCCTGCGTCGGCGTGTTCGTGCATGGCGAATCTGCGGAGAACGCGATCCAGACACTGGGTTCGCACAACCTTATGGCGGGCGACTTGCCTGACGCAATCGCGCGTACCCTGGAAGGGCTTCGCTCGTTGTAGACTGGAGCTATGACCAAAGACACCATCAGTACCGCGCTCTCGGCCGAGGGCCTTGCGGCCAGCCAAGACACCTTTGCGATTCCAGAGGAGCGCGAAGCGATTTTCCTTGTGGCCGCACCGGGCGATGTAATGCCAGTGAACAAGGTCATTCGGGTCGAACTGCGCGACAAGTATCTGTGCCTGCACACGGTCAAGGATGAGCATTTCTGCTTCACCTATGACCTCATTCTGGGCCTGCGTGTGCTGGCTGCCCATCTTGGCAAGGAGCGCCTCGCGGGCTTCGCGAAATAGTCTGACAGCTGCGACAAAAGGGCGTGAGGTGACTCGTCTCCTCGGCCACCCGCCGTCGAGCACACAGAGGTGAGGCCCCTTGGTTGCGGCTGTCAGGCCACTACCGGATCGACATGGACCAGCTTGCGATGGTGTTCTTGCCCTTGTAGGGGGGAAAGCCGAAACCCTGCATCTGATTCCAGATGCACATCGGAAGCGGTCCCTTGCGCTGACCATTGACCTGCACCGCCTTGACCCGGCCGGTGGGCTGAATCACGAAGTCGACTTCGATGGTCGGCACGCCTTTGCCCATGATGCAAGGAACCAGCCGGCGATAGTTGGCGTGCATGACTCTGTCGATCGTGCCCTCGTCTAGGATTGCGTCGCCACCACCTTGGCTGACGTCGCCGAGGTCCATGTTGTTGGTGAAGTCCTCCGCGCGGCCGGCCACGCCTGCCGGGCCGGCGCCCGGGCCAGCGCCACTCCTCCGTACGCTACGTTTGTGTTCCGGGAACGAGATCTTGACCTCTTTGAGAAAGGCATCCACGTCGGCTTCGCTTACGCGAGAGGCCAGGACGTCAACCTTGGCCGCGACGCGCTGGTGGATGAACCAGGTGAGGCCACCGGCAAGGGCCACGACCGCCGTACCGATAATGAGAATCGTCCAGCGGCCCTTCTTGCGCTCCACATGTTCGTGGGCCCGCTCGGCCTGAGCCCGTCGCTGCACTTCGAGTCGGCGTTCGGTGGCGCGGGTGAACTCAATCAGCTGCGGATGCTCGCGAATTTTCTGTCGGTCACCCGAATCCACATCCACGATGGTGTCGTCGCCGTTGAAGATGCCCTTGTCCATCTGGGCCATGACCTGGGCCAGGGAGAAGGGACCGTAGTCGAGCTTGTCCTTTTGGATGAGCCAGCGTTCGTACTCCTCGGTCAGGCGCACGGCATCGGCGACACTGAACGACTTCCCCACCGTCAGACGGGCGCCAGAGCGCCGCTTGGGAGGGCCAGCCGCGGCCGGCACACCCCCCGCCATGTTGGCAACAACCGCCCCCAGCGCGTCCAACAGTTCTTTGGGCCGGGAGAAACGGGTCTCCGACAACGGGGCCATGCCGCGCGCCACCACCGCATCCACGGCGGGTGGTATGCCCGAGTTCACTTGACTTGGCGGCCATAGTGGCGACGTCGGTGCATGGCCGGTGAGCAGCTCATACAGGATGGCCGAGAGGGAGTACACGTCGGCCGCAGGCGAAGGCTCTTCGCCCGCCACCAACTCGGGCGCCAGGTACGCGCCCTGCGATTTGGCGTCAGGACCGCCTCGCCGAGCCAACCCGGGCAAGCCACGAGAGAGGCCCAAGTCGGTCACCTTGACCCGACCCGCAGAGGTGACCTTGACGGCCATGGGGTTGATGCCTCCATGGACCAGGGCCGAATGCACCGTATCCAGGGCGTTGGCCACGTGCCCCAACAAGACATTGGCATGAGCCAGGCCGATTACGCCGCCTTCGCTGCGTCTGGCATCAATCAGCTGCCGGAGGCTAGCGCCATCGGTTGCCTCGGCGGCCACGTAGACGCGGTCGTTCTCGTGACCCCAGGCAACGAGTGTCGCCAGGTTCTTGTGTGGCACCCGGGAAGCCTGGCCAAGGTCGGCTTCGACGACTGTCCGCGCCATTCCCTTTGCGCTGAAAACACGCAAGGCTACCGTGGCGCCACCCTGGGAATCCTGCGCCTGGTAGACGTCACTGCCGCCTTCCTCGCCCAAGAAGCGCTGGACTTGGAATCGACCGCCGACCAGCGTGCCCGCGGCGATCTGGTTGTTTCCTCTGGTGTCTGCGGAAAGCGGATGGCTCATGGGCAACGTAATACTACAGGCTCTTTCCATATCGGCGGTAACAGGAATTTCCGTGAGTCGCGTCGTGGAGTTGATCACCCCACATGTCCAGATATGAATGACATCATGCTGTGCAAGGCCAAGACAGCGCAGCCCAACTTCGGATCGGCCACCTGTGTGTGATGCGCAGCCTCGCTGATATGGGAAACATCGAATGGTTTCCATGCCCATGGGGAGCTGGCGGGCTCCCCACGTAACTAGGAACTCCTGAACCGACGTACCAGCTCACGCAAGCGGCGCGAACCGCCACCCTCGCGAAACACGAATCGGATGCCGCTTTGCCCAGGGCCAGCGTGATAGATCACACGGCCGGATATGGCCATGGGCGCCACACTCCCAGGCGGCACGAAGTCCAGTACCACCTCGGTGCCGAGCGGGGGCACCACTGGCGCGCAAACCAGCGCTCCGCTGGCACTGATCTCGCGTAGGTCGCCGTCTATTGGTTCGGGATCGCTGGCCAGGCGGAGCTTGACCGGCAAGCCGATGGGAATCCGTGTGTGCCGTCGCCGCGGCGTGGGCTTGCGATGCCCATCAAGGGTCTCCAGCACGAAATCGCGCTTGGCCCCTTCTTCGGTCGCGAATCTCACCATGGCACCCGCTCGCACGCGCAGCCGGGGCAGAGCCGGCCGCCACGACAGCACTGTGCCACGTACGAAAACCCGGTTGGGAAGCGCTTTGCAAACGATCTCGACTACCACCTCGGCATCCGGTGCAAGCTGCTTGGTAGTCGGGCAGAAGATCCCGCCTTCGGGATGATCAGTGTTGTAGAAACCACGAAACTCCTCAGCACTTCTGCAGCGGACACGCAGAATGTTCAATGCGCACCCCCTCCTCAGGGGCTTGCTACGGATGGTGGCCTGCCTATCATGATTGTACTAGCTTTGGGGTTTCTTTGATGTCAATCCGTGTTTTCATCGGGGGCCGGCCCTGTCCGCCCGAGCAGGCCGCCGTCCCGGTCTTCGATAGGGGCTTCCTGTTTGGCGACAGCGTGTACGAGACAGTGGGCACGAATCGCGGGCGGGCGGTCTTTCTCGACGACCACCTGCACCGTTTGGCCCGTTCCGCCGAACGGATCTACCTGCGGCTACCCCCGCGCGACGAGGTCGAGCGGGCGGTGACGCAGACGATCATTGCGGCGAACAACCCCGAGTCCCGGGTGAGGATTATCGTGACTCGGGGGGACGGTGCCGTGGATCTAGATCCCGCCGCGGCCGGTCAACCTCGTCTGGTCGTCATCGTCCAGCCGTTGGGAGGGCCGTCGCCGGAGTTATACGAGAAAGGCGCCGAAGTCGAGATCGTTTCGGTGACCCGAAACTCGCCGCGAGCCATCGATCCCGCGGTCAAGTCGGGCAACTACTTGAACAACGTGCTTGCCATGGGCGAGGCCCGTCGGCGCCGTCCCTCGGTTCACGAGGCCATCCTGTGTGCGGCCAGCGACAGCGTGGCTGAAGGAGCGACCAGCAACGTGTTCGCAGTGGTCGCCGGCGAACTGCGCACACCAGGGCTCGAGGTGGGAATTTTGGACGGCGTGACCCGCGGGAAGATCCTGGCGTTGGCAAGTGCGAATGGCATTATGTGCCATGAGGTTTCGTTCATGAGCCCTCACGATCTTCGGCGGGCTGACGAGGCCTTTCTGACCAGCTCGGTGCGCGGTGTGATGCCCGTGACTCGGGTTGATGGGCAAGCGTTGGGTGATGGCAAGCCAGGCGCCGTGACCCAGCGCCTGGTGCTGCTCTATCGTCAGTTGGTCGAGGCTCAAACATGAACCCCGCGCAGACTGGACTGAAGTTTTTCGTACTCAGCGGCGCCATCCTGATTGTGAGCGGTGTGGCCCAAGCGTTGGCCCGACCCCGCGGTGCGCGCGAGAGCGGGATTCAGCGCTACCTCAACGGGGCCACGGTTCGGGCCATGGTGTTCGTGACCGTGGGGGTGCTGGCCATCATGGTGGGCTTTGGCGCGATTCCGATTGGACTGCGGTAGCTCAGTAGTCGCGTGGGGAGCCGGCGAGCCTTGCTCGCCGCGCACCATCGCGCGAGGTCGAGCGAAGCGAGCGGGGTGGGGTGGCGGGTGTGGGGGGCCCAAGGGTTTGGCGAGGCCGAGCGAAGCGAGCGTGGAGGGTGTGGCGGGTGGGGGGCCGAAGGGCGAAGCGAACCCTCCCAGGGTTCCCATTTCAGTTGGACTCCATTGAATCGCTCGCCGTGATCCGCTAAAAGAACACGCTCTGCACGGCACTGCACCATGATTGACCGCTACACCCGACCCGCGCTGGCCGAACTGTGGTCAGATGCCCGCCGTTACGAGACCTGGCTGCGGGTGGAATTGGCGGCCTGTGAGGCCATGGAAGCCGCGGGCCGCGTTCCCGCGGGAACGGCCGAAAGCGTGCGCCAGCGGACCGCTGGCAAACTGCAGGCCAAGCGCATCCTGGAAATCGAGGAGCGGACCAAGCACGATGTCATCGCGTTCCTCAGCCATGTCGAGGAACTCGCGGGCGAGCCCGGGCGCTGGCTCCACCTTGGGATGACGTCCTCCGATGTGCTGGATGCCTCCCTGGCAATCCTGCTGCGCGAGGCAGCCGATGAGATCGTGGTTGGGGTCGACCAGCTCATGCAGGCGCTCGCGCGCAAGGCCGACCAGCATCGCGCCACCCTGATGATCGGTCGCTCGCATGGCATTCACGCCGAGCCCATCACCGCGGGGTTGGTGTTCGCCGGCTTTTTCAGCGAGGTTGGCCGCGCGCGACGGGCGCTGGTGGCGGCGCGCGAAGAGATCTCGGTCGGCAAACTGGCTGGGGCGGTCGGCACCTACGCCAGCCTGGACCCGGAAATCGAGATTCGTGCTCTGGGTGCGCTCGGTCTGCACCCGGAGGTCGTGCCCACCCAGATCGTGGCGCGCGACCGCCATGCCGGCTACTTCATGGCCCTGGCCCGGCTGGGCACCGCGGTCGAGCGTATCGCGCTCACCATCCGGCACTGGCAGCGGACAGAGGTGGGCGAGGCGGGGGAGGCTTTCGGTCAGGGGCAGAAGGGCTCGTCGGCCATGCCGCACAAGAAGAACCCGATCCTTTCCGAGAACTTGTGCGGGCTGGCGCGCTTGCTGCGTGCCTATGCCGGCGCGGCCCTGGAGGACGTGGCGCTCTGGCACGAGCGCGACATNNGACATCTCGCACTCGTCGGTGGAGCGAGTGATCGGCCCGGATGCGACCGGGATTGCGGACTTCATGGTGCGTCGGGCTGCCAGTCTAATCGACGGTTTGGCGGTCAATGCAGAACGCATGCGCCAGAATCTGGCGATGACGGGCGGGCTTTTCTTCAGCGAGGGCGTGATGCTGGCTCTTGTGCGCAAGGGCTTGGCGCGCCAGACGGCCTATGGGCTGGTGCAGAAGCACGCCCTGGCCGCATCGGCCGCGCTGGGGCAACCGGCGGGCTCCGCGCCCAGCTTCCGCGAGCGGGTGGGCGCCGATCCGGAGATCGCCGCGCATTTGACGGTGGCTGATCTGAATGAGGCGTTCGATATCAAGCAC
>PMCR01000568.1:0-142 GCA_003155465.1 Myxococcales bacterium
TCGCGAAGCTTCGCCTGGGTTGGAACCTTGGCAATAGTCTGGACGTGCCCAACGGAGAGACGGCGTGGGGCAACCCGATGGTGACACCTGAGCTTCTCGCCACCGTTGCAAAGGCAGGTTTTGCACTGGTGCGCATTCCTGT
>PMCR01000568.1:243-10399 GCA_003155465.1 Myxococcales bacterium
ATGGCAAGGCCGATCCTCGTCATATCCAAATCATCAACGAGCTGAATCAGGCCTTTGTGAACCTGGTGCGGGCAAGTGGCGGCAACAATAGCAAGCGTCACTTGATCGTCCCAGGCTACAACACGAACATCGATGAAACACTCAAGGGCTTCAAGCTACCGATCGATTCGGCAAAGAACAGGCTGATCTTGTCGGTTCACTGCTATGACCCCTACTTGTTCGCGCTCATGGGCCAGACGCATACCTGGGGTCGGGCTTCGCCGGGAAGGGATGACTGGGGGCAGGAAGACTACATCGTGGCTCAGTTNNGCTACGTCGATCAGGGGGTCCCGGTGATTATCGGTGAGTATGGCGCCAGCCACCAGGATGGCTACGAGGACTATCGACGCTACTACATGGAGTACGTTACCAAAGCCGCGGTCGATCGCGGGCTCGTCCCAGTGTATTGGGACAACGGCGGTCAAGGCAGCGGGGGAGAAAGTTTCGCACTCATCGACCGCGTAAACCACAGCGTCTTTCACCCCAAAATAATGGAGGCAATGCTGAGAGCCGCCACGAGTTCGTACTCGCTCCGCGACATTGCGTTGCCGGCGCCCGCGAAGTGACCGGACGAACTCGCGCCTGCGATACCGTCGGACAGCGGGGGAGACGCCGCCGCTTTCTGAAAAGTCAGGGCTTCCAGGTCGAACTCTTCGCGTCGAGCGCCACTTGGCAATAGCCGTGTGATGCCCAGACCCTACTCGGCGGGAAATGCTCGGGCAGGGTCCATGTCCAGGGACTCCCGTCGGGCGTGACTTGCTCGAACCTGCTGCGCCCTTCCCTTCTGCCTTGGTGAACCCTCGCGGCGTCGGCCGCCGCCACGCCCGCCGGCGGGCCGGCCCGAGTCCGCGAGGCGGAACTGAGTCCGCAGGGATGCGCGCCACTCCGCCGCGCGGTGGCCCTGGGCCATGGCGCGTAGGCTGCGCCGCCTGCTTGAGTTTTCTGCTGTACCTGTTAGATAATCACTCCGTAGACAAGCTGGAGCTCAGATGGTCTGCGAAATGGGAGTTTACATCATGACTACTCGTCGCCTTTCAGTGTCAAGAGGAGTTGGCTTCCGGACTTTGTTGCTAACCACGCTGGCGTTTGGCTGCAGTTCGTCAGTGACGAAGAACAATCCAGCCGGAAACGGTGACGGCGGCGATACGGCGACCGGCGGAACAACCGGCGCAGCTGGAGGCGATTCGAGCAACCGGGGTACGCAAAGTTCCGCGGGCGGCAACCTAGGTGCGACTGGTGGTTCCGTGTCTGTCGAAACGGGCGGCACGGTCAGCAACACTGGCGGAGATTCAACGACAGGAACTGGTGCTTCGACCACTGTGGACTGCAATCCACCTGTCGCCACTCAATGTACGGGAACGACGCCGCCAGCGGCTCTCATTGCAGATTTTTCTATTGCCACAGGCAGCACCGGGCCTGCTGTGTTCGGGCCTTGGGGTCAAAGCGTCTATGGAGGTGCGTACATCTATCCTCGTGCTATCACGACTCCCGGCCCCTGCGACGAGACGCCAAGCAGCTATCCGGTGACTCAGAATCTGACCGGTGGAAATTGGAATATCCAGGGAACCGTCGGCACCTACTCAGGCGGAGGGCTGTGGTGGAACTGCAATGCAGGTACGACGGCAAGACCCAACTACGTGCAAGCTTGCACCATCGATGCGTCGGCCTACACCGGCATATCGTTTACCGTGTCCGGCAACGCCGGTCCCGCTGTCAGCCCTGCGACCACGGGTAGCTTCTTCTTCTCAGTTTCGACGCCCAGCACAATGAAGCCTGCTTTGGATTCAGCAGGCAATCCGAAGAGCTGCGGCACGTGCACAGCGACAACCTGTGGTTCCAGCGTGTCGATTCCGGTTTCGGCGGCGGCGACAACGGTCAAGCTCACCTGGGCGCAGCTGGGTGTCACGACGCCCGATGCAATTTCGGGCATTGCGTTCTCGTTTACGGATCCCTGCAGTCTGAACGGCGGTTACGCAGTGACTCCCTGCAATCCAACGACATTCCCCGTCGATATGACGATCGATGACCTTCAATTCACGACGGATTGAGCCGGGACTTCGGTGCCGGCACCCAAACCCCGTTTCCGTGCCGGCCTGCCATCAATGAGACAACTACTTATTGAGTCGTCTCGGGCTGAGCGGTGAGCACCAGCAGTCCTACGCTGTAGATGTTCTGAGGAAACGTCACGGACCAGGCCCCATCCCTGGGGGTGGCCGTGGTTTCGTAGTAACAAAGCTCGCTCGCGCGGCGGAGCTCTGCCCATTGCGATTGTGTGGGCTGCGGCGGTCTGCCCATTTGAGCAAAGGTGTTATAGGCATTGGAATGGGTGTGATCGACGAGATAATGTCGGACGCGGATCCCGGCAGAGGCAAATGGGATGTTGTTGAATTGGACGGACACCAAGCTGGAGGCCAGAGGATCGGCCTCTCCGCCGTCCACGTGGTTGTAGACCAACACCTGCAGAGACTTGCCATCAACGGCCAGCGTGGCGACGGCGTTGACTCCGTCGCCGGTGCGCCCCCCGCTCGTGGCTACGCGAGTCTCGCCCATCATGTGCAACAAGCGAAACGCGTTGAATGCCGGCTTTGCAACGTCATAGGAATCAGGATATCGGGGATCGCCCTTAAGCATCAGGCCGTAGTTTCCCTCGCGAAACGCGAGTTTGGTTCCGCTGTCGAACTCCTCGTACAGATCGGATATCGTCCAGTAGGCAAAGCCCCTGGGCGGCACAATGCCATTGTCAGTGCCGATCAAGTGAATCGTTTTCGCGACGAAGCTCGCACTGATTTCCGTGTCGCGCGCTAGGGCACCGGAATAGGAGGCGCCCCATTCTGTGACAAAGACATCGCCGAAGAAGTCGATACTCTTGACCGCGCCCACCATCGACTCGTGGAACATCTGGGTCGCAACCGAAAGCGCGACGGTTGTATCGCTGGTCTGTCCGTAGGTGTGATACGTGACGAAGTCGAGCTTGCGGTTGTGCTTCCGGCAATAGTCGACCAGGTTGGTGATGCCGACGGCCGAGCCTCCGCCGGACTCCGCTGGTCCGCCCACTTTGATCTCCGGGTCGCCACGAACCAGGCCCTGCACCGTGTAGTCGTACAGTTCGTTGTAGCCGGCCATTCCGAGGGAATACATCCAAGAAGACTCATTCCAGATCTCGAAGTACCAATGGGTGCGTACCTCTTCGACGCCGTAGCGCTGCTCCAGGTGTTGCACCAAGGCCGCCATGAAATCCATCCAGCGATTCCAGTCCTTCGGTGGGCTGATGTTCGCAGGCACATTATTGTACCAATGCAAGGTCTTGGCGGGGTTGGAGGCGAGTGGCGGAGGTGTGAAGCCAATTTCCACGAATGGCCGCATGCCGGCGGCGATGATTGCATCATACACTTTGTCGAGACGCGCCCAGTTGTAAGCGGGCTTGTCGTTTGCCTCGGTGTAGATGCCGATGTCGCCGTCGAGAATGCCGTGAAATCGCACGTATTGGAAGCCGGCAAGCTCGTGACCCTTTCGCAGCGCGCCCTGGATATTGCGACCCCAGGCGGTCTCAAGAACCGTGTTCGCGTGGTCGGCGGCCACCATTTTTTCGTAGAATCGACTCCATGCCGGGCCCGCTTGTTTCGCGTCTACGCTGATTCGATAGACGGGTTCCCCGCCAGATTTCCAGGGCGGGCGATCCGAGCAACGCACCCCCTGCGGGGTCAAGGAACCGTTCGCGAGAGCGACCTGCGACGAGTCAGCCGCGAGGGCCACTGATGGTCCCGGCGAAGACGGGGTGCTTGCACTGTTGCAAGTGACATACGCAGCGCCGCTCGGTCCGACACAGGAACACAGGATGCCCGATGAATTCGTGCATTCCAGGCCCGATGCTGTGCAGCTCGCGCCAGCGTTGCACGGAACAATGCCTGCCCAGTGAGTGTCGGAGTCGCGCTCCTGGGCGAGCGCCTCTGCTCCAAAGCGGTTGGGCGGGCGCAGGCAACCACCCAAGAGGGCGGACAGAAGCACTGCGTATGTCGCGCAATTGCGCATGGCAAACACAAAACGAGCGAGCTCAGCCAAGCCAAGCTCGCTCGGATCAATCGTCAAATACTGGGCCTAGTAGAATCCGAGATTGGAGATGGTGACGTCCACCGGGTGGGTGGCGCCGCTATCATTGAGCCAGTCAAAGCTGAAGTTGAGATTCATGATGCCCGGTCCAGGAACGGGCCCGCATAGCTTCTCATTCTTGAAGCAGGCCCAAGGTATCCTGAGGGTCTGCACTCCGGCAGTGAGAGTGGGGTAATAACTAGCAGTATTGCCATTGGCCAAATACATGCCTATGTACAAGTGATTGCCGGTGGGGAGTGTCGCTACATTGATGTCCACCGTGAGGCCAGTTAGCCCTGCTCCGCTGATCATTTGGCAGCCGGGACCAGCATCGGGGTACGTTGTCTGCAGATTTAGCCCCCATCCGCCATTGCCATCCACGCTTTCTGCTCCGCCACTGGCCAAATACGAGCCCGTGATGTGCATTGAGTTGGTGGCGCAGGTCATTTTCAGATTGCAGTCGCTAGTGGTGGGACTGTTGCACCACGGTTGATAGAAGTATCCGGATGAGGTGCCATCGCTTGCCCATTGACCAATCGTGCACGAGGCATCGATGGCAAATATCGGCGGCTTCGGCGGGCAAGCGTTTCCCGCAGCTACGCCCCCGTCCAACAAGGTGCAGTCAGGATACGAGGTCGCAGCAGCGCATGTGACGTTGACGATGTTCGACCCACCTGCGCTGGTCGATCCACCCGCTGCCGTGCCCATGCTTCCCCCGGTATCGGCGCCACCGGTCGCTGCGGCTCCGCCAGTACCGTTGTTGCCGTTGTTTGAGCTTACACAGGCCCCGGTGAAACCTGCCGCCAATGCGCCCAAGAGTCCGAGATGGGTGGCTGTACGTAAGAGACTATTCTTGTGCTGGTTCGCTCTAGACATGCGTTCTCTCCGAATTGGATATTTCATAGTTGGGAATCGGGTGCAGTCCCCCTGGAAATGCATCCACCCCGACTACGGCCTGACACTGCGAGCTATCGCGGTGTCCCAATGCGGCAAAAATGGTATTGCAGCTACACTGACTTTGTCAACGACTCATTTGGGCCTCTTGGCCTGGATCAACGACGCTGGCAAAGCACCGTCACTGTGAAGCGCGCCGCACGGTCAACACTGAGCAGCCGTCATCTCCCGGCGGGCAACCGACGGCAGCCCGGGCACCGCCTGGCTGGTCAGGTAGACGGACGCCTGGGCAAGACCCATGCCGCTCGCTGTTAGCGCAACGGCCCCTGGAGTCCTTGTGCTCCGCACCCAGACTGCAAGCTGCCCCCCTTTCATGACGATGGAGGTTGGCCCGACCGTACTGCCGGCGCCACTCAAACCGAGCGTTGCGTTGCTTGTGTGCACCCCCCGGCATGCTGACGCTCGGGTCGCGCTGACTTTGCTGGAAGTACTAGAGCGCCGGCAGAGAATCGTGAGAGGCGCGTCGCACACGGCACAGTCCACCGCATCTGAGCCCCTTGTGGGGACGTGGTTGACACAATGGCCGTTCCAGGACAACCTGGCGTGCGATGTGACGGGCAGGGAGCTGGTCTGTTTCCCTCCCACTCGAAGACGCATCAAGCAGAGGAAGAGCAGGCACTGTTGAAAGCCATAGGAAATCGATTTCTTGTCACCGTCATCTCGGCTTCGCTCGTTGCCTGTGTGGATTCCGGGGGCTCCGCCGGGGGGACAGCACAGGATCCGACCGGCGCTTGCTCCACGGATGGAGGAATTCGCCACTCAGGAAATCCATTCGTGACCCGGTTCGTTGCCGATCCGGCGGCACATGTCTTCAACGGGCGCGTGTACGTCTACGACACCGACGATCAGTCCAACGACGGGACGTATTGGAATTCGACGGTGTGGCATGCCTTCTCATCCGACAATCTCGTGGACTGGACCGACGAGGGCACCGTCCTGACGCTGCAGGCATTCGCCTATGCGTCTGGGAAATGGGCTGCCTGGGCCCCAGATGTCGTCTCGAAGGATGGCAAGTACTACTTCTTCGCTCCCATCGACCGCTGGCAAATCGGCGTTGCGGTGGGTGACAGTCCGACGGGACCATTCAAGGACGCGATGGGAGCGCCGTTGATTCAGAAGGATCGCGACGTCAACGCTGGGGATGAGCCGATCGATCCGGCGGTTCTGATCGACGACGACGGCCAGGCGTACCTCTACTTTGGAACGCGCGTACCCAAGGTCGTCAAACTGACAGCGGACTTGCTCCACCTGGATGGTCCCATTATCGACATGAGCGTGAGCGGCAACAACTACGCCGAGGCGCCCTGGATGGGCAAGCACAACGGGACGTACTACTTCTCGTACTCGACAGGATGGCCCGGCCAAATTGCGTATGGGACGTCAGCAAGTCCGCTCGGCCCATTTGCGTTCCAGGGCATCGTTCTCGATTACGATGGAATTTCCACCAACCACGCCTCCGTGGTCGAGAACTTCAAGGGGAAATCCTATCTTTTCTATCACAATGGCAAGCTTCCGGGCGGGGGCGACTATCGACGATCGATCAACGTCGATGAGCTACGCTACGACGCAAACGGCGCCATCACACAGGTCGTGCAGACGACCCAGGGTGTTGAGTGCGTGCCTTGAGCCACTCCGTCGCCGAGTGAAGGCGCAGGTGTCAGTACAGTGAGAACTGCACGGGCATCGGCTTGAAAGCGTTGAGACCCTCGTGACCCCAACAGACGATCTTGGGAGGTTCGACGGCGCAAGAGACGTATTCACCAGCGCGGGCGAATACGGCACGCGAGACACCCGGTAGTGGATCCATGCTGATCGTTTTCGATCCCGGGTCGGGTTGTGCGAGCGTCACGTAGACTTGGCCGGATTCGCCCACTGCACAGCCGCGAAGATTTCCGCCCAGGCTTGCGAGGGTGAGACGCTCGGAGCCAGAAGCGACAACCTCGAACTCTTGCGCCTCGGAGCATGTCGCGCTCACAGTCGCTTGGCCTATCACCCCGGCCCAAAGGCACTTTGGTGCGCCGCTATTGGGAATCGCACAGCCGTCGAACAATCGATGGGCAGGCGAGGGCAGGGTGAGCGCGGAGACTTCGATTGCTTGCAGCGTCGTTCCGAGCAGCGCCGGGCGGAAGCGTGTGACGGTGCCGGCTTGGTCGCGGACCAGAGTGCAGCGGCTGTGGAAGTTGCTCGCGAGCTCGACTGCCGGCGGCACGCCCATTTCCACCCCCGCGTGATCCGGTGGAATGCGGAGATTGAGGTTGTCGGGTGGCTCGCTCCAGCACCGCACACTGCCGTCGGCGATGAGTGCGCAGCCCTGCGACAGGGAGATGGCCCTCTCAACGCCAGGGATCTGTTGCACCACGACGCGCACGTAGTTGGGACCGAAGTTCCAGTAGCCCACAGTGCCTGTCTCGGCGAGCACTGTCCAGACGTCGAGCTGGACTGTGCCATCGAGGCCCGCAAGCTTCACAGCGTAGGTCTGCTCGAGTTCGAGCTGGTCGTTGGCGGTGTAGTCCCACACGTAGACCGAGCCGTCCTCGAACAGGGCGAGAACGGGCGGACCAACCACAAGCTGGACCAGCCGAGTACCCGTGGGATTGTCGATTTGCACCGGGTCCATTTCAGGCGTCGGCGGCGCAATCCCGCCAACCGGGCGCACGAAATCATTCGCGTTCGAGGCATCGGCCTTGTTCAAGGCATCGGCCCTGTTCGAGGTATCGACGGCATTCGCGGTATCGGCGTTGCCTGAACCATTGGCATCCCTTGGCGAGACAGCATCGGCATCGCTCGAAACACCGAGACCACTCGACCCACTGTCGGGCCGGAGCGACAACCCACGGCTGCATCCGCCAAGCAGGCCGACCATCGCCAAGCAGAGGATAGGTTTGCTCATGGTCGACTCCTCCCCGTCAGGGCTTTGCCCGGTATGCCCCAACCCAGCCAAGCTGCAGGGCGAAGTCGGAGCAGGGTAGAAATTGGAACGACAGAACGCTCAAGCTATTTGGATCGATTGCACTGGCCAGGCTTTCGGAATCAGGCTGCCAAACTGACCACGGCAGCATGAAGAAGCGCCACTGCTGGTCAATCGCAATGGTGACCGACCAACCTTTGCACCTGAGGCTTTGTGGCGGCGGGCTGAGATTGGCCACGCCATCGTGATCCCAGTCTTGACCAGTGGCAGAGCCGGCGTTGTAGCAGCTTTGGTAGCCGGTGGCTGGATCGATGACGGGCTTGCTGGTCTTGTCCAACATCGACAGGCGGAACTCAGCTTTCGTGCCCTTTTCGAGCCTTGCCCAAATGCCGATTCCGTCCCACCCGCTGTAGTCCTCATCGAAAACCCAAAAGCCGCAACCGCCACCCCAAAACGCAATGCTAGATGCCATCAGCCGCCAACCGGCGGGATCTCCGCATGCATCAGCCGACTGCGTGTCCGCCGTCATAGTGCAAGACTGGTCGGGCGTGCCATCCATGTAGCAGCCAAACAAATTCGTGCGATATGAGAGTGTTTCGTACTGATTGGCAACGACGTCGCAATCGCTTTCGGTGGGAACAACCACTGCCTTCGCGGTCGGCGTATACTCGGCGCATGTCTCAGCGACCGTGCTGGGCCCGAACGTCGTGGCTCCCGGCGGGTCAGCGACGCTGGACCAAGGCTCTCGCGTTCCGAAGTCGTAGCTGCCGGCAAGGCCCAAAGCGCCGCCCACCGGGGCACTCTCGGTCGTGGTGCCCCCGCCGCCATTGCCCCCGTATCCCGCCCCGCTGGCTCCCCCGGCCAGCGGAGGATTTCTACCGCTGGCTCCCCCGAACACCGGGGGACTTTCACCGCCATCTCCTCCGGACACCGGAGCCTTCTTGCCGCTCCCTCCCCCGCAGCCGACCAGAAGCAAGATGCCAACGAGTGACTGTGCAACCCGCTTAGCCTGTGTCCAGTTCATCGTTTCCTCCGATACGGAAGCATTTCACATGGCGCTGGCCCACACGAGCAAGCGTCGCACCTCGCATGGCCATTACTGCCTGGCAGACTAACGCTCCCCCTCTGAACGCGCAAGGCCAACCCAGAGTGCATTTCCTCCGCGCCTGTTGCGGTCACCTATTCGTACACAACTACTGCATTGGTGGCCTTGCCCAGCCAAGTCACCTCACCTGTCGACAGGTTGACGATCCCTCTGTCTTCTGGGGCCTTCCCCAGGCTGGTGGTCACGAGAAGCTCGCTCAGGCGGTCGAACTCCACGCCGCCGCGCGGCAACGAACCTACGAGTGTGCCGTCGGACTGGAAGAGCAACGTGTCCTTCCCGGTGGTGGGCGTTCGGCTCGACAGGGTCCAGGAGAAGGGAACCGCAACGAAGCGATGATCGGGGCTGACGACCAGACTCGGATCCCATTCGGTCGACGCGGGGGCCAAGCTCGCGATCGAAGCACAATTGCCGCTCGCGCAATCGCACGACATGAGGGAATCGCCCACGATTCCAAAGAACGTACTCGCCGCACCACCGAAGCAGTCCGTGCTGTCAATCGGTCGCGTGCCCGCCGGGACTGATGGCGATCCCTTGCCCACGTCAGTCCACGCTTGACTCCGCATGGTGGAAGGATCGAAGGCAAAATAGCCGAGCGGAAGCCCGGGATCGACACTCGATGCGGCTATCCGCCACCACAGTGCCTGGGTGCCGGTGGCGTTCCAGCGGGTGAATTGGTCGTACACGTATCGCGGACGGGCAGGATCAAGCGCCGTTATCTTGCCTTGCCAATCCACCCACCACAGGGACGTGGTCAGCGTGTCCCCGTAGCCATAGTCCGCCGTGATCACAGCGCCGGAATTGACAGCCGTCTCCACCGAGACGTGCTGTCTGGTCGAGTCGAAGGGGAAGGGGAGCTTCGACAGATCCGGCTCGCTGGCAACGCCCGTCTCGAGGTCAACCTGTTGAAATGGGACTCGATAGCCGCTTGGCACACTGATGGAATGTGCGTCGTCAGGAGAAAAGATGGGCATTTCGGCCGGGCTGCCTTGCCAGACCACGCTCTTGTCGCTCAACCGGAGGATGACCGCTTCTGTGAGGGCCGTATTGGCCGCCACCAGGTAGCG
>PMCR01000568.1:10548-11840 GCA_003155465.1 Myxococcales bacterium
CATAGGCAGCGAATTGGTCCGTTGTCTCGTCGACGATCAGAACCATGGACGTGACGCCGGCCGCGTCCCCTGCCAGGTCTCCCCTTACTGGGCCGCCATCCCCGCCTGCTGGGCCGCCATCCACACTCCCTGGGCCATCCCCGCCTGCTGGGCCGCCATCCACACTCCCTGGGCCATCCCCACCTCCCGCGTCCCCGCCTGCCGCGCCGCCATTTCCGCCCGCCGTTCCGCCGTGCCCACTCGTTGCGCCGCCATTTCCGCCTGCTGGACCGTCCCCGCCTGCCGCGCCGCCATTTCCACCTGCCGTTCCGCCATTCCCACTCGCTGCCCCATCCCAGCCCGCCGCGCTGCCATCGTCTGTCGCTGTCGTGCGGACTTCGGAATCCACGGCTCCTCCGCCTCCCGCTGCGTCCGTCTGCGAGCGTGACGCTCGCCCGCAGCTCGCAAGACCGACGGACAGCACAAGACTTCCCACCAGACCGGCATAGACAGCAAGGTTTCCCATGGCTCGCATTATACTACTTGCGCATGACTTCGTAGTAGCCGCTGGCATTTTTCGGCGAGAGCGGGATCGTCAGTTCGCCGTGTTTGCGCGAGGTGGGCAGGGGCTTGCCCGGTTTCCCTGAAGCGTCCAGGGTTCGCGCAGTGAAGGTTCCCTTCCCCTCCACCTTCAGTGTCACTGTCCCTTTCACCCATTGCTCCATCACCGGCGCTTGCCCCGGGTTCTTCAGGGCAGTTCGGGTGGCGTTCCACACCTGCCCGGAGTTTTCCTCCTTGGCGGCCGCGAAAACCACAAGATGGGCGGATTGCGCGAGCGGCTTGCCGTCCAGGCTGACTGCCAAGACGCCGGCCCAAGGGTTCCTCGGGTCAGATTTCAACGTCAGGTCGGTTGCCTTCAAGGCTTTTCCCGTCCCCACTGTCCCCACAAACCCCTGCACGCAAGGTGCATCCACCTTCAGCAATCCCCTGCCGTAGTCCAGCGCCAATTCACCGGTGGAAGAGACGATTTTCTTGCCCGCCTCCTCGAAAAGGGCGGCCACCTGATCCAACGCGGACAGGGGTTTTTCGACCGTGCCGGTGAGTTGTTTGCGAACCGCAGCCGCGTAAGGAAGCCATGGATGGTCCGCCAGCCAGGAGCTGGCGCTTGTAGGGGCCAACACCTTCTTGTCCGACAGGGGTTCCACTACGGTCACGTCGGACGGCTTCAACAGGCTTTTTCGGAAGATGTACGCGCCCGCCTGGTACATCACTTCGTTGGCTGGACGCGTGTTGATGCTGAGACTCGATAGCTT
>PMCR01000332.1 GCA_003155465.1 Myxococcales bacterium
AGTTACGGCTTGTCGGGAAATTCGGGTCCGCTGGGCGGGCCGCGAACCGCGGGCCGCCCCTGCGGGCGGCCCGCAATTACCCGAAAAGCCGTAGCTAGAATGTGGCGGTCGCACGAATCGCGGAGTTCCCATTCAAGAGCAGCGGCAGCCCAGGCGATAGGCGCAGTGACGGGAAGAATGGTGAAACCGAGAGCGAACCTCTCCAGCCAGTCGACAGGATCTGTCGCGGGCATCATCAAGGGGCTCACGCAGGCGCGCGCCTACTGGTCGCTGGCGCAACGAAATGGGAGCAGCTTCTCGCGGCCTGCCTTGGGTGGCGCGTGGGTCCACTCCATCGGTGGCTCAGCCGTCGGTGGATTGGTTGCCGCGCGGAGTTCATCTTCGCTGGGGAGCCGCCCTGCGTGGCTCTGGCAGTAGGCGTCCGCCTGCCTCCAGGTAATGCATTGAATGGGAGCCGCTGTCGCGTTGTTACCAGTGACGCAGAACTCGGAGTGGGCTCTGGTCCTGGCCTTCGAAATGGGCAGTCTTGGCTTCTCGCACGCGACGCATGTGGCATAGTCGACTTCGCTGACTGGGTGCTCGCCGAGACAGACGGATTTGGGCGAGACGTCTTGGGCTGGCTCACCGTGGCTGGTTCCCGTGTTCTGGTCATTGGCTGGAAGCGGGGGCACAGGTCGTGTGCCGGGCGGGCACTCGGGTGACGTTCCGGCCTGACCGCCCACGCCGGGCAGGCTGGCCACGGCGCGACTGATGGCCTGTTGAGCGCTGTCGTGCAGGATGGGGAGCCACTGTGCCGCCTCCCTTCTGACGACATCAACCACTGAAGAGATCAGCGCACGGGTCTCTCTTGCACCCCTGAATTCGGTGGCGCTGAATGCGACGGTGGCGGCAGCCAGCGCGATGAGCATGATCAGCGCCGTCCCGAGCTTGCTTTGCCTCGGCGGGGGCGGCTCTGGTTTCTTCGTCGAAGTGGAGGCGGTTTGGGTTTCGGACGGGACGAGGACCGTGGGTGCGAGCTGGATACTGGGAGACGGAGCAGGATGCGGTCGGGAAGCAGCAGCCGCATTGAAAACCGAGGGAGTGAACTGTCCCGCCGCCGCGAGAGCACTATCGAGGAATTCCCCCGCGTTCGGAAAGCGGTCAGCAGGGAGCACCGCCAGTGCTTTCTGGAGCACGGCTTCCAGATGGTCTGAGACCTGCGCTCCCAGGGAGCGGGGGGTTGGTCGCTGCGCGGGATTGGCCGAGGAGAATCCGAACTGGACGAGGTCCTCTCCCTGTAGGGCGACTCTTCCCGCAAGCATCTCGCTGGCCACCAGGGCTACCGAGTACACGTCTGTCCACGGTCCGGTGGCGCCGTAGCTTCTCGTGAACTGTTCTGGCGCTCCATACCGGGGCGTGAAGGAGGTGATGGCCATGCCGGTCTTGGCGAGGGCTGCGTTGAGCTTGGCGTGGTCAGAGACCATCTTTGCCACCCCGAAATCGAGCAGCTTGCAGGGCGTTTCAGGCGCGCGAACAGCGCAGCCCATGACGAAGATGTTTGCCGGCTTGATGTCTCGATGGGCAATGCCTCGCCGGTGGGCCACATCGAGAATGGGCAGGATCCTCTTCAAGAAACCAACCACCTCGTCCTCAGTCCAAGCCAGCCCCTGGCGCTGGTCTTGCTGAAGGATGGCATCAAGTGGCGAGCCGTCGAGCCACTCAAGAACCATATAGGGCATCCAATGCCCAGCGGGCGTCGTGTAGGCGCCGATGTCTCGGGCTTGCACAATGCCCGCGGTTTGGCTCGAGAGCTCGGTCAGGAGAGCACCTTCTTGTATGAACTGATGCAGCAGCTCTTCCCTGTGTTCGGCGGGGGCTTGCGATAGGCCGCTGAAGAATTTCACGGCTACCGGCTGTTTCCAAATGGTGTGCTCGGCCCGGTACACCACGGCAAACCCACCCTCGCCCACAAGATGTTCGATGCGATACTTCTCGGCGACAAGCTGTCCGGAGAGGTTGAGCGGATCGTTCTCAGGCATTTGGGACGCTCGGAGCGCGCACGACTATCATCCGCTGGATGGGCGGTTCGATCAATCAAGCCGCACTTTCGATCTTGCATTTGACGCGGAAATGGATGCGTCAGGCAAGGGCGTTGATGGGAAGCAAGAAGTTGCCCGGCATCGCAGTGGAAGACATCGGCAAGTGCGCGTTTGGGATCTTCAGGCGTCCTGACCTGATTGGAAAGGCCGTGGGCGTGGCGGGCGAGGATCTCACCGGTGCCGAAACGGCCGCCGCGCTCAGCCGTGCGCTGGAACAGCCCGTTGCCTTCAACGCGGTTTCGCCCGATGTCTACCGCGGCTTCGGCTTCCCCGGGGCCGACGACCTTGGAGACATGTCACCCCCGCTGCCGCGCACCTTCACGAAGGTGTCCTTCTGCAGTTCCTCGTACGCGAGCCGCAGTTCCTCTTGCGTGTTCATCACGATGGGCCCGTACCACGCGATGGGCTCCTTGATGGGCTTTCCCGAGATCAGCAAGAAGCGTACTGGCTCGTCGCCGGCATGGATGGTCACGCTGTCCCCGTCGTCGAACAGGACCATGTGGCCGTCCCCCAAAAGAGCGCTCCGTTCCATGTCGAAGTAGTTGCCTCCTTCGGCGTCGTAGCTGTAGGGATCGCTCTGCTGGCAGAACACGGCCTTGCCGCCGATCACGTAGGCCAGCACGGTGTGACCGCGCGGGGTGGGTCGGGTGAAGGTCGCGCCTGCAGGCACGGTGACATCGAGATACTCCGGGGCGATGACCACGTCGCTGACCGGCCCCTTGACCCCGTCGACCGCACCGGCGATCACCTTGATGCGCGTGCCGCTCAGCTGGGTGGCCTCGGGAATCTGCGAACTGACAAAGCCCTGGTAGCGCGGGTCCATCATCTTGCTCGCCGCGGGCAGGTTGGCCCACAACTGGAAGCCGTGCATGGCGCCCTCTGGATCGCCCTTGGGCATTTCCTGGTGAATGATGCCGCTGCCAGCGGTCATCCACTGCACGTCGCCAGCCGAGATCACGCCGCTGTTGCCCAAGCTGTCGCCATGTTCGACCTCACCGCGCAGGACGTAGGTGATGGTTTCGATCCCGCGATGCGGATGCCAGGGAAATCCTTTCCGGTAGTGCTCGGGTGTGTTCGAGCGAAAGTCGTCGAACAGCAAGAATGGATCGCAGACTTGCGGGTCACCAAAACCGATCGCCCGACGCAGGTGAACGCCTGCCCCCTCGATGGTCGCGCGACTCCTGACAACCTTGCGAATGCGTCTGTTTTCAGCCATGGATGCCCTCCCTTTCCGAATTTCCCGGGCCACCGGGCCCGACAGGACCCAAGTGTAGCAGCTTCGGTGAAGGAGGGCAGCCTGGGCAGCAGCAGCCTGCGGTGGTCGGTGTTACGGTGAGCAAAGCTATTGGTACAGCTCGGCGCTCGTGAGGTATCTGCTACCGGCCACGACTACACCCGCTCCGCCAGCGACGAGCACGATCCCGCTCTGCAGCAGCGTCGTCGTGTGACCATACCTTGCCGCGATCATGCTGCCGGTTGCTGCAAATGTCCCGGCCACTGGGTCAAAGAGCTCAGCGCTCCCGAGAACCCCGTCACCGTACGCCGATCCGCCGACGATGAGCACCATTCCACTCTCCAACAGCGTCGCGGTGTGACCATACCTTGCCACGGTCATGCTGCCGGTCGTAGCAAACGTTCTGGCCGCTGGGTCAAAGAGATCAGCGGTCGCGAGAGGGCCGACTCCACCACCGATCCCGACTCCGCCGATTCCGCCGGCGATGAGTACTTTCCCGCTGCCCAACAACGTCGCCGTGGGCGACTGCCTTGCCACGGTCATGCTGCCGGTTGTAGCAAATGTCCTGGCCGCTGGGTCAAATAGCTCAGCGCTCGCGAGATACCCGACGCCATAAGCCCCTCCGCCAGCGACGAGCACCATCCCGCTCGGCAAGAGAGTTGCCGTGTGACTCTCTCTTGCCATGGTCATACTGCCGGTTGCTGCGAATGTCCCGGCCGATGGATCGTACAGCTCAGCGCTCGCAAGCGACACGTTGCCGTAATCTCCACCGGCGATGAGCACCAGCCCATTGGGCAGGAGAGTCGCCGTGTGACTCTCTCTTGCCACGGTCATGCTGCCGGTTGCTGCGAATGTCCCGGCCGATGGATCGTACAGCTCAGCGCTCCCTTCACCGGCGATGAGCACCTTTCCGCTCGGCAACAACGTCGCTGTGGGCACGGTCCTACCGACAGACATGCTGCCGGTTGCGGCGAAGGCGCCGGCCGCTGGGTCGTACACCTCCGCGATCCGGAGCTTCCCACTACTTCCGAGCTCCGGGTTGAGCCCACCGGCGACAAGCACCTTCCCGTTGCCCAACAAGGTCGCGGTCGAGTCGTATCTTGCCACGCCCATGCTGCCCGTCGGCGCAAAAACTCCTCGCAGCACCGCCGAAGCGTCCTTGCGCCCGTCGGTGTTGCCAACGCCACCGTCCGAACACGGCATGCACATCGACCCTCCCATTGAACGAATGCGACAGATCCAGTTACCACCCTCGCAGCTACAGTTAAAGCCGTGCACGGGTCCCCCCGTCCCCTGGGCACAGGCACACGGGACGGTCGCACCTGTCGAGCATGAGGGAGTGCCAGGCGCGCACGGTCCGTAGGGAAGCGCAATGTCGATGTTGGGAAATGACGAGAAACCGGGTAGCCACGCCGAGTTTCCGCAAGCAGTCGAGCAGGTTGTGGCTTCTTCGGGCGTATCATTGGGGAGGACTGAAAAGGTCGACGTCGGCCCGTAGTCAGACGATGGCGCACGGCAGGCGGCCGGCCCGTCAGCCGGGGTGCTCAAGGCGTCAACACCACCATCAACAGGCGGATTTCCGAGGCAGAAGTAGCTGTATCCAGCGGGGGGGGAAACAATCGGCCCCAAGGTCAGGGTGAACTTGGTGGCGCCGATGGTCAGGGTCGGCGGGGCCGCCACGCCGGTCAAAGAGACGGGGAAACTCGCAACGGCCGGGACGCCATCGACCGTGAAGTTGATGGTGGTCGAACCGCCGTCCTGGTACCGAACTACCTGACTTACGGGCCGCTCGACCATGTGATCCGGGGCGCCAAAGAAGGCGCGGAAATCTTGATAGGTCCAGTCATCGCGAGGGCGAACCACCAGCAGGGCGCGTCCGTCGGACAGGGTCGCGTTGTACTCGACAGATGTCTCCGCGGGGATATTGGCCACAGGTAGACCGGCGACCTGGGAGGTGGAAACTAGGGTGAGAACGATGCCCTGCTGGCCAATCGTGAAGGTCTTGGAATCCGACGTCCCCTGCAGCACGCCCATGGCTGTGGGACCGACGGCATTGGTTTCCAACTTGAGCGTGAAAGGTGGCACGTGATCGCTCACGGAGAGGGTGTAGCTCACGACACCACCCCCGCTGCTCTCGGTTCCCGATCCGGCGACGCGCTGGCGTTGCAGGATGCCGCCTGACGAGACGAACACCCGTTGTTCACTGTCGGCTTGCGGTTGATCGACGACATACAGGGTGCCATCCGTATCCCGCCCTGCGCCCAGCACCGTGACAAACGTGATGGGCTTGGTAGTTGGATTGAACGGGTCGCAGGACCATGGGATGCTGCCGGCGGGAGAGCCGCTGTCATGCAAGACAGCCACCTCTTGCGCAGAGCCATCGTTTCCATTGATTCCGGCCTGAAAGTCGCTCTTGCAAGCAGCCGTGAAGGCCAGGGCGGTCACTGTCACACGAAGCAAGTTATGGGTTGTCATGCTCCTCCAGTAGCCCGAGTGGGCCAGACCTTACTGAAGGGAAACACGGATACCAGCCCCCAGTTGCAGTTCGCCGTGCGGGAGCGCGCGATCGCTGCGCATTCCAGTGGCCGAATCAGTCACGAAGATCCGCTGCGATTGGGGCCATCCGACTCCGCGCAATTCCAGCCAGGGGGCGAAGCGGCCCAGTGCCCAGCTCAGGCGGGCCCCAGCGCTGACCCCGAAGGAGGTGCCACTCGATTGTTGGTTCGAGGTAAAGCCCTGGCCTTCGGCAAAGAGCAGGCTGATGACGGCTGCTCCGTCGAGCCGCAACGGCCCGTGCGACCAAGCCGCGCCGGCTTCGCTGGCGATCCGGCGAAACGTGACCTGGCCTGGCACCAGACCCTCTCCATGCGCACCGGTGCCCGCGAAATCCAGACGAAACCCAAGCGGCCCGGCCCAAGGCGCCCACTCCACCTCCGCGCGCACCCCAGGGGCGGTGCTGCCAGAGACCAGCGACGCGAAACCACCCGCGGCCACGCTCACGATGCGCGCGGCGGGGCGCCGACCTTCTGGCGCAGGCGCGGCCTCTGACAATTCAGGCGTGCTGCCCTTTGCCGCTGCCCTGGTCGGCCACCAGGTGGCGATGGCCACGGCCGCGGCCCTGGCGCGGTCCTCACATCCGCCCCCAACCGCGATTGAGCGCTCTTCGGTCTCCCGCGCGCCCTCGGGTCGTAACTCGATGGTGATCCCATCGTTGCGGGACATGACAACCGCGCTTCCCGGCCGGGCCACCTCGGCCGGCAATAGGACCGCCAGGTTGTCCTCGATATCGCGGGTCGACGGACAATTACTGTCAGAGGTCACCATGGGCTGCGCGGCCAGCAGCAGGCCGAAGATCAATCCGGGGGTCATCAGGGGTTGCCCGGCTGTGCGATGTCCCTGGCCTGTCGAGCGAACGAGCCGGTGGGGAAGCGCCGCAGATACTCGCCCGCGTCGAAGCGCGCTCCTGCAATGTCACCCAGGCGCTGGCGGACCTGCGTACGTCCTGCTAGCGCACGCTGGATCAACTCCTGCTCCCGCGCCTGCGCGAGCACCCCGTCGAAATCGGCGAGGGCTTCGTGAAAGCGACCGCTGGCCAGGCGCAATTCGCCCCGTTGCAAGCGGCGCTCCAGACCGCCAGGCATGCGGGTGAGATCGAGTTCGTCGAGAGAGCGCAAAGCCTCGCCCTGCCGATGGAGAGCGGTCAGCGCGTCGACGCGCAGGACAGCCGCCTCGACAGACATTCGGCCTTGCGGATAGCGGTTGCGATAGGCATCAAGGGCAACCAAAGCCGAAGCGGCGTTCCGCTGGGCGCGCAGCGCACGCACGGCAGTGGCCAGCAGTCGCTCCTCGGTCGGATTCCCCTGGTCGACAACCGGCTTTTCGGGCGGGCCGGACGGCGCAGGTGGCGAAGCCGTGACAGCAAGAGCAGGCGCCTGGGCCGGCGCCACTGGCAGGGGTGCTGGCCAGGCTGCCCCGATGATCAAGCCGGGCGAATTGGCAAGCGACTCCCTTGCGGCAGGCGAAACGACGCTGCTGGGAGCCAGAAATGCGATGGGCGCGGGAACAGGACGATCGCCGGGAACAGGAACCTGCCGTGCTCGTAGCGGCGCGATCGGCGGCGGCAGAGGGGCCGCGGGTTTAGCCGGCAAGGCGGGTGCGATGGTCGGGGCGAGAAGGTCTTGTGGAACTGCCTGCGCAGATGGCGCTCCTGGCTCGGGCTCGACGACAACTTCCTCTGTTGGTCTGGCCTTTGCCTTGGGCCGACGGGGGTGCGGGTTGCCAGGGGCAGCCACGGGTTCCACCGACGGGCGTGCGGGCAAGCGGGGTTCGAACACGAAGTGATCGATGGCGATGCCGAACGCGGTTCCCCAAAGCAACAGCGAGCCGGCCACCACGACTGGACGGAGCCAGCGCGCTCGTCGGGGCGCAGGGCCGTGAGGGCGCGCGCGCAATCTGCGCTTCACCCGCTCGTGGGCGGCGGCCGGCAAGGGCAGGAGCCGCCGGTTGCTTTCCAGCAGTGCGTCGGCCAGAGCCAGGCCTTCATCGCGCCTGCTGACAGAGGCTGTGGGCTTCGTCTCGCTCATGGCGACAGTCTCCCTTCGGTGAGCAAATCGGCCAGCCTGGCGCGGGCGCGGTGCAAGCGTACCCAGACGGTATTGGTGTCGATGCCCAGCAGCGAGGCAATCTGCTCGCCCGTGGATCCTTCGAGCGCGAACAGGATCAAGACCGTCCGGTACTTTTCCGGCAGGCGATCCAGGGCGGCGTAAAGCAGCAGGCCCTCTTCGCGCCGCTCGATTTCTTCGACCGGCGTGGGGCCGCCGGACCTTGATTCCGTCAGGGCTTGCGCATGCATGCCCCACAACCACCGGCGGAGAGCGTCGTTGCGACGCCGGCAGCGCACCACCTGGGCTGTGATGCGGAAGAGCCAGGTCGTGATCCTGGCCTCGCCCCGGAATTCGTGGCGGCGGCGCAGCACAACCAGAAAGACGTCGTGCAAGAGATCCTCGGCGTCGAAGCGCGGACCGGCCAGCCGGCGGGCCCAGCGTTCGACCTGCGGGGCATAGCGATCGTACAGCTCGGCCAGGGAGTCTGTTCCACCCAACCCGCTCTCATCCAGGCCCTCCCTGGGGGGTGAGGCAGATGGGGGCGGGTTGCGCATGATAGAAGACAACGTTGCCTGGTAGCGCGAGGCCACACAACCTTACAGAGAATCGAGATTGCCGCCACCCGGTGCTGATTCAAACCTGTGCGGCGGTGGGCTGTTCGGGCGCGGCGGGAACTGTGAACCAGAAGGTGGCTCCCTGGCCGGGCTCGCTTGTGATTCCGATGCGCCCGTCGTGGGCCTGCACGATGCCGCGGGCGATGAACAGCCCAAGTCCGGCACCACCCGCTGGACTGCCAGGAACGCGGTAAAACTTCTCGAACAGGCCGCTCTGGTGCTCAACTGGAACGCCGGGGCCGTTGTCCACTACCTCGAAACGGATCCAGCCCGTCTTGACCAAAGCACTCGCCCCGCTTTGCGCGGGCGCATCTTCAGCGCGGGCGCGGATCACGATCTCGCCGCCCGCTTGCGAGTAACGAATCGCATTGGTGAGCAGGTTGGTGAAAACCAGTTGCAAGCGGTCGGGATCGGCGAAGGCCTCGGGCAATCCGGGATCGATCTCAGTGCGCAAACTGAGCTTGCGCTGCTCGGCCGCGGATCGGTGAACGTCGACCGCCAGATTGACCAGCGAATCGGGATCCACGCGGCGTTTGCGCAGGTCGATGCGGCCGGCTTCGATGCGCGACAGATTGAGCAGGTCATCGACGATGGTTTGCAGTCGCTGACAATCTTCGCGCGCGGCGAAAAGCAGGTCGGCTTGCTTCGGATTGAGCGGGCCCACGGTCTCTTCGGTGCACAGGTGAATCGCCATGTGCAGCGAAGTCAGCGGGGTGCGGAACTCGTGCGCCACGGTGGCGACGAGGTTGTTCTTGAGTTCGTCGAAGCGGAAGAGGCGCGTGACGTCTTGAAGCACCAGCGCCGTGCCGGCCACGTTCCCGGACTCGCCGTAAAGCGGCGTCGCGCGCGGCAGATAGATTCGCTCACCCTCGGGCGTGGTCACCCGCAAGGAGTCCTCGAAGCCTTTCGGATTGTAGGCGCCGCGGCCCCCCAGGACATGGGCCCGCAGACGATCGACGAGCGAGCGGACAGCGGGCTCGACTTCGTCGAACGACAGGGCACCGGATCCCTTGAGGTCGAGGCGAAGCAAGTTGGCCGCGGCTTGATTGCAGCCTTGCAACCCGCCGGTCGCATCCAGCATGACCACTGGATCGGGCAGGCTGTCGATGGCAGCCTGGGCCGCCTGCTGGGCCTGGATCAACTCGCCCAGCGAGCTTTTGCGATAGCGCTCCAGTCGGTCGGCCATGGTGTTGAATTCCTGCGCCAGTTGCGCGATGTCGTTCGCCCCGCGTACGCGCGCGCGCGCCTGGGTGTCGCCCTGGCCGAAGCGGCGAACCGCGGCCGACACTACGCCCAGAGGCCGCAACAGGCGGCGGGTCAAACTGACCGAGGCCAAGAGGCCAAGGATCGAAGCCACCATCACGGCGAGGGTGAGGTTGTGCTCGAAACCCACGGCGCGGCGTTCAGTGCGCTGGCTCTTGCGCACCATCGCGTCTTGGTTGATGTTCAGGATCTCGTCGGTGCCACGCTTGACCTGGGCGAACGCATGCGCCAGATCCCCGGAATACAGGGCGAGTTTGTCGTCGTCGGCGGTGGTTCGCTCGACGCGGACCAGGACTTGCTTGTAGTCGCTCCAGCCAGCCCGCACCTCGTCGGCGGCTTCCTGCTCGCCGGCCTCGGTGATGTTCTCGGACTCGGCGGCCAGCTCGTGCTCGAATCGGGCCACGTGCTGCTCAAGGCCGGCGGCGTCCTTGGGCTGGCCCAGAAGCTCGAGCAAAACCGATTGGTCGACGCGCTCCACCGCCTCATTCATACGTTGCGCGGCGAGAACGCTGCGGTAGTTGTCGGCGAGAATCAGCCCGGGTTGGCGGGCTAGGACGCGGGCGACCAACCCGGACACCACCCCAACCGCGGCCAGCGCTAGAACCAGGGGCGCCATGGCGAGCATGAGCCGCGTGCGAAAAGTCATCCGTTCACCTCGTCCTCGACCGAAACGATGTGAATATCGAAGCGCGCCCCTTGACGAACCAGGCGCAGGGGGATGGACCGCCCCAGAAGCTGCTTCCACCATGGCTGCAAAGAGCGACCCACGATGATGTGCCCAATGTTGTGCGAGGCCGCGAATTCCAGGATGGCCTGTACCGGATCGCGGCTCTTGAGACGAATCGTCTCGGCCCCCAATTCCTTGGCCTTCTCGATGTTGGCGAAAAGGTGACGTTGCGTCTCGGAATCGATCTGGTCGGGTGCCTCGTCGGGGGTTTCCACGAAGACCACAAACCATTCGCTGTTCAGTCGACCGGCCATGCGCGACCCACGGCGAACCAGATGAGGCGTGCGCGGCGATCCTGATGAAACGCAGACCATGACCCGGCTGCGCGTCGATGTCTGCGCGCCCGAAGAGCGATCCGCGATAGGGCGCGCGACGGTTGCGCGTTCCACGCTCTCGGCCACTTCGCGCAATGCCAGCTCACGCAAGGGCCCCAGGTTTTGTTCCTTGAAGAAGTGTTCAAGTGCCCATGGGATGCGGTCGGTGGGGTAAATCTTGCCGGCGCGAAGCCGTTCCTGCAGATCCTCCACTGCGAGGTCGAGATTGACGACCTGGTCGGCCTGCCTGAGAAAGCTGTCGGGGACGGTTTCGCGCACCACCACGCCGGTGATTCGCTCGACTAGATCGTTGAGGCTTTCCAGGTGCTGGACGTTGAAGGCGCCGATGACGTTGATGCCGGCCTCCAGCAGTTCAAGGACGTCCAGGTAGCGGCGCTTGTTGCGGCTGCCCGGGACATTGGTGTGGGCCAGTTCGTCGACCAGCGCGACGGCAGGATTGCGCTTGAGGATCTTGTTGAGGCTCATCTCTTCGACGACAACGCCGCGATACTCGACCTGGCGAAGCGGAACGACCTCCAGCCCCTGTACCAGCGCCGCGGTTTCCGGGCGGCCATGGCACTCGATGAAGCCGATGACCACGTCGACGTTGCGCTGGCGAAGCGCGTGNNGTAGGTCTTGCCCACGCCCGCCGCAAATCCGATGTACAGCTTCAGCCGTCCCCGCTTGCTCTTCTGAACAAGTTCGAGGAAGTCCTCGGGTCGGGGACGAGTGGGGTGGGTGGCCATGGGCTGGTGAAAGGCTAGCGCATTCCCTAGCAAACCGAGCGCCAAGAATGATCCCATGTGCATGCGCAAGCGCCAAGCATTGTACGGGCGCCAAGACAGGTCAGAGTCAGGTCACAGCGCCGATTCTGCATTCTGCAACCAGGCGCGGCGCGACCCTTGCTATTTGCAATCCCCTTGCCTTGGTTGCGTGCACAAAGCCGGCTCACCGCCTGGCTCGGGTCATGGCACGGTCGATGCTGGAGGATCATCACAAAAGCCATGACTGATCTGATCTTCGTTTCAATCACCATCGGGTTCTTTGCTGTGGCCTGGCTGTACGTGCGGGCCTGCGAACGTCTCTAGATAGGAGATAGCCATGAATCTGGACTACTGGCTCGGCGGCATTCTTTCCGTCGCCCTCGCTGTCTACCTGGTCTACGCGCTTGTCCGCCCTGAGCGGTTTTGAGGTTGACCATGACAATGACCGGCTGGATGCAGATTGGTGCCTTTCTCCTCGTGATCCTCGCCATCACGAAACCTTTCGGGCTGTATATGTTTCGGGTCTTCGAGGGCGAGGCGCGTCCCTTGCCACGAACCTTGGGCAGGGTGGAACGGCTGCTCCTGCGTCTTTGCGGGCTGAAGCAAACGCCCGAGCAGGACTGGAAGCAATACACGGTGAGCCTGCTGGCGTTCTCGGTCCTGGGTGTGCTGTTCAGCTACGCCCTGATCCGCCTGCAGCACCTGTTGCCGCTCAACCCCGAACACCTGCCGCCGCCCGCGCCGCACCTGGCATGGAATACTGCGGTCAGCTTCAACACCAACACCAACTGGCAGGCCTACAGCGGTGAAAGCACCATGAGCTACTTGGCGCAGATGGCGGCTTTGGCCTGGCACAATTTCACCTCGGCCGCGGCGGGGTTGGGCGTGGCCCTGGCCCTGGCGCGCGGGCTGTGCCGGAAGAGTGACGGGCAGCACGGAAAGGGCCTGGGCAATTTCTGGGTAGATGTGATCCGGGCCATCGTCTACGTCCTGCTGCCTATCAGCGTGGTGGCTGGCCTGGTGCTGGCTTCACAAGGCGTCGTGCAGACGCTTTCGCCCTACTTGCACGTGACCACGGTCGAGGGCGCGGCCCAGGTCATTCCGCTTGGTCCGGTGGCCTCGCAGGAAGTGATCAAGGAGCTGGGGACGAACGGCGGTGGGTTCTTCAATGCCAACAGTGCGCATCCCTTCGAGAACCCGACTGGCTTCACCAACTTCATCGAGATGCTGCTCATCCTTTGCATTCCGGCCGCGCTCACCTACACATTCGGCCGCATGGCGGGCAACGCCAAACAAGGGTGGGCCCTGCTTGCGGCCATGGGTTTCCTTCTGCTGGTTGGCGTGACCGTCAGCTACCGGGCTGAATCGCAGGCCAATTCCGCGCTGTCCGGTTTGTCGGTGGATCAATCAGCCGGCAACCTGGAAGGCAAAGAGACGCGCTTCGGGGTGGCCAACTCGGCCTTGTTCGCGACTGTCACCACCGGGACGTCGTGTGGCGCGGTCAATTCAATGCACGACAGTTTCAATCCCTTGGGCGGCATCGTTCCGCTGGTCAACATCCAGCTCGGCGAGGTCGTGTTTGGTGGCGTGGGCGCTGGACTCTTCGGAATNNGTTCTCCTGTCGGTCTTCATTGCCGGACTGATGGTAGGGCGTACGCCGGAATACCTGGGCAAGAAGATCGAGTCGCGCGAGATGAAGCTCGCCATGTTCTACATCCTCATCTTCCCCCTCATTATTCTGGGATTCTCGGCCTGGTCAGCGGTCGCCGGCTACGGAACCTCGTCGCTCAACAACGCCGGACCGCACGGACTGTCCGAGATTCTTTACGCCTACACCAGTGGTACCGGCAACAACGGTTCCGCGTTTGCCGGACTGAACGCCAACACCCCCTGGTGGGACACCAGCCTGGGGCTGGCCATGTTGTTTGGCCGCTTCTTCATGATGATCCCGGCGTTGGCCATCGCGGGATCGATGCGGGACAAGCGTTCGGTGGCCCCTGGCCCAGGGACATTCCCCACGCACGGGCTGTTGTTCTCCGGTCTGCTGGTGTCGGTGATTCTCATCGTGGGGGCACTGACCTTCTTCCCCGCTCTTTGCCTTGGCCCGGTGGCCGAGCATTTTCTGGCCCTGGCCGGAAAGGTGTTCTGATGCGTTCGCAAGCCAAAGCCATTTCCCTTTTCGATCGCGCGATTCTCGCAGAGGCCGCCAAAGAGAGCCTGCGCAAGCTTGCGCCGAACAAGGTCATGCGCAATCCAGTGATGTTTGTCGTCGAGGTGGGCAGCTTGCTCACGACCCTGATCGTGCTGCGCGACGTGTTTGTTCCTGCGGCGCGATCGGCGCCGATCTGGTTCACCGCAAGCGTGTCGGTGTGGCTGTGGTTCACCGTGGTGTTCGCCAACCTGGCCGAGGCGGTGGCCGAAGGACGGGGCAAGGCGCAGGCCGCGAGCCTGCGCAGGATGCGCACGCAAACCATGGCCCGACGCTTGCGGAGCCCGGGAGGGCCGGAAGAGCAGGTGGGTGCCGAGTTGTTGCGCGCCGGGAATCTGGTGGTGATCGAGGCGGGCGAGCTGGTTCCAGGAGACGGTGAGGTGGTCGAGGGAGTGGCCTCGGTGGATGAATCAGCCATCACCGGCGAATCGGCGCCAGTCATTCGGGAAAGCGGTGGGGATCGCTCTGCCGTGACCGGGGGCACGCGGGTGCTTTCGGATCGCATCGTGGTGAGGATCACCGCCAATCCGGGCGAAACCTTCTTGGATCGCATGATTGCGTTGGTCGAGGGCGCGTCTCGCCAGAAGACCCCCAACGAGATCGCGCTGCACATCCTCCTCGTTGGCATGACCATCGTGTTCCTTCTGGCCTGCGTGACTTTGGTCCCGCTGGCTGCGTATTCGTCGATTCGCCTGTCGGCCACGGCCATCGTGGCGCTGCTGGTTTGCCTGATTCCCACAACCATTGGCGGGTTGCTGTCAGCCATCGGGATTGCCGGCATGGACCGCCTGATTCGAAAGAACGTGATCGCAATGAGTGGCCGAGCCATCGAGGCCGCCGGCGACGTGGACACCTTGCTGCTCGACAAGACCGGGACCATCACCATGGGCAATCGCATGGCCACCGAGTTCATTCCGGTGGGTGCGGTGACGGTCGAGTCGTTGGCCGACGCGGCCCAACTGGCCAGCCTGGCCGACGAGACGCCGGAAGGGCGCTCGATCGTGATTCTGGCCAAGGAGAGGTTCAAACTGCGCGGCCGCGAGGTGAACAAGTTGGGGGCGCACTTTGTGAAATTCTCCGCCGAGACACGCATGAGCGGGTGCGATCTGGGCGAGCGCCGAATCCGCAAAGGGGCGGTCGAGGCAGTCAAGGCTTGGGTGGAATCGCAAGCCGGCGAGATCCCGGCGAGCCTGGACGGAATCTGCAACGGGATCTCCGACCAGGGAGCCACGCCCCTGGTGGTGGCCGAGGGGAAAACCGTCCTCGGTGTCGTGCGCCTGAGTGACGTGGTCAAGGGCGGCATCCGCGACCGTTTTGACCGATTCCGTGCCATGGGGATCCGCACCGTCATGATTACCGGCGACAACCCACGCACCGCCGCGGCCATTGCGCGCGAGGCCGGCGTGGATGACTTTCTCGCCCAGGCGACCCCTGAGGCCAAGATGCGGCTGATCAAGGCCGAGCAGGCCAAAGGCAAACTGGTGGCGATGACTGGCGACGGGACCAACGATGCCCCAGCCCTGGCCCAGGCGGATGTGGGCGTGGCCATGAACAGCGGCACCCAGGCCGCCAAAGAGGCGGGCAACATGATCGACCTCGAATCGAATCCGACCAAGCTGCTGGAAATCGTCGAGGTCGGCAAGCAGTTGCTCATGACCCGCGGGGCGCTGAC
>PMCR01000334.1 GCA_003155465.1 Myxococcales bacterium
GCAGCTCCGGTCGTTCCCCCGGTTGCAGCTCCGGTGGTTCCACCGGTTGCAGTTCCGGTCGTTCCCCCGGTCGCGGCTCCGGTCGTTCCACCGGTCGTTCCGCTGTTGTTGTTACTTGCACTGCAGCCGACAACCGCAAACGGGGCCGCCAGGAGCACGAGGGCAAGAGAGCATTGAGCTAGCCTGGTCATTGGTGTTCCTTTCTGTCCGTCCATCCGCTGGAGACCCATGCACGCCGAAGGTGGGGTATTCTACTCGGCCTGGGCTCTTACGTCACCGTCAAGCGTTGTGCGTCATGGGCCTGTTCATCAGCGGCCGGCGACGTTGCACTGCAAGTAGCCGCCAACGCTCCGAGGCGTAGGATCCGGGCCAGCAGCCCGACGGCCCTCACCGCCATGCCGAAGGTCAGCCCCCGGCCAGCCACCTGGAGCACAGCGAGGGCCGCGTTGGTGCTGAAGGCTGCCGCGCGTAACGCGCCATCGAGGCTCAGGAACAGCACAGACGTCGCGTAGCAATGCGCGACATCCCGTTGAGCCCTGGATTCGGCACCGAGGGCCTCTTGCCCTCAATCATTCGACGACGGGCCTACTTCCCTTCTTTGGGAGCATACGGCCCAGGTGGAATCCCATTGCCGGGGTAGGGAAGCAAAGCCTGGTTGTTCGCCTGCCGCGCGAGTGGCATGTAGTCCGGCGCCGCCTTGGCTACGGCTGCGCTCACGATTGCGCCTAGCAGGGCGCCGATACCACCACCACCGCCACTGTTGTTGTTTGGCGTATAGACCACCTCCGCCTTGTTCTTCCAAATCACGTCGTTTGTCTTGGCATCGCGAATCTCATAGGAAGCCCCCACCGTCACCGTTGTCGAGACTACCGCGTACTTCGCGTCCCACCGCTCGATCGTAATATAGAGCACGCAATCGGCGCCAAATAGTGCCGCGAGCTTGGTCGTGGAAGACGAATGCACCAGGGAGGCGTCGGCCAACCCATCGTCCTCCAACATGCGCTTCACCAGATTGACTGGGAAAACGTAGAAGCCATGTTCCGCAAGAGGGAAACTGACGGTTGACAGCATGTAGTCTGCCGCTGTCACGTCGACGCTCTTGTTGACCAGGGGAACAACCAGAATTGAACGGGGCGCCGCAGCCAGGAACTTCTCCTGTTTGCTCGGCTCCTCATGGGCGCAAGCGGACAATACCAGGGCGACTATAAGGGACAGGAAAAGGGAAAGCCGTCTCATCGCGCTACCTCCTGGTTGCCCGTTCCAGTCGGTTTGGTGGTGGCCGCGCTCGGAGCGCTCGCGGGTTTGACAGAACCTGCCGGTGGGGGTTGATCCGGAGCGCCTGGCTTCGTGAAGCGTTTCTCGGCCACCGCGATCATCTTCTCCATGAGCATTCTGGACTCAGGCCATTTGGCGGCTTCCTTCTGGAAATACTGAACCGCCGTTCGGCGGTCGCCCTGTTCAAGCAAGAGGAATCCGTATTCGGCGTAGATGCCGGGCGGCACGCGCCCTTCTTCCTCCGCACGCATCACGACTTCCTTCATCTCCTCGGTGAACTTCTGCTGCTCGCTTGGATTCTTGTAGTGGTCGTAGAGCTTGGTGTCGTAACCGCGCCACTCGTATTGGGTGTGGCTCCCGCAACCAGCAAACATGGACAGACAGACCACAGAAGAGAAACACGCCAATGCTGTCTTCATCCTATCCCCCGCTTTCCCTAGCGAACCGTGATGGTCTTCAGCGAACTCTCGACAAAGACCCGCTGTTCGTAGATGATCTGATTCCCGACCGCAACGCGCACCGTGTGCGACCCTGGTTCCACCGTCAATGTCTGGGGCTCACCGTCGTACTGACTGGCCGCGCCCATCGGAAGACCATCGACATAGAGAACCGCATTGGCAGGAGCCCCCTTGATGGCTATTGTCGGACGGTCGTCAACCGCGCGAACAGCGGTGTTCGGCATGGCACATGAACACAGGGCCACCGCCAAGGCAAACAGAGGAATAATGATGCAGTTCTTCATGGTCTAGCCTCTTCAACGTAGAGATTACCAGCCGAGGCCGCGTCGACCGCGCCATTCAGTATCTCGCAAACTGAACCCTCGTCGCTCTCGCTGGTTCCAAAGAAGGTCCGTACGCGAATCGTGGCGACCGGCGTGCCCGGCAATTGGACATCCATCCCGGTCTGTTTGCTTGTGATTCTCTTTCCAGGGCTCATGACCCGCATGGCGTCCCCCACCCTGAGCCCCTGCCGCGAGCCGCCGCTAATGAAAACCTGACCGCCCTGGACATCAAGGACGTCCGTCCGCCATGGCTTCTCCTCCAAGGTGGAGACGAGTTTGTCAATGAGGTCGGTGATGGCGGCCGCGATGGCCCGGTCGTTCAGGGTGGCATCGTATTCCGCATGGCTGCCATACCCAGCAATCTCTCCGGACTCGGTGCTGGCTTCTCCCGCGCCGGTAGCTGAGAAGAACGCGCGCCCCGTGCTGATGTCCACCAGCCTGATGTCGACCTTGGCCCGGGCGACCTGGGTCTTGGTGGAGCTCAGGAACCCGGTCTTGCCGCCAATGGAACGACCAAACTCCGTCAGCGATCCGACGATCACGGTGTCGACACCGACCATCTTCCCACCAGACACGCCTTGTTCCCTCTGCAACTTGGCAGCATCCGACCGCTCGAAAACCATGAAATTGCCTGACTTGACCAGTCGGCTGGCGAGCATGTCGGAGACCTGTTTGCCGAGGCGGTCATAGTCCTCGTCAGTCATCAAGGACCTGCCGTAGTTGGTTTCATTGGTAAAACGCGTAATGGCGATCTTGCGCTTGTAGCGTTTTCCCATGGGGGCAGCAGCGGCCGCTTGAGCCCTCTCTTGCTGCATCTTTGTCGCCGGACCTTCGACCTGTTCGATTTTCGGAGCCGTGGTAGCGCATCCGGCAGCGAAAATCAGCAGCAGCCCGGGCGCGAGTAGCCGATTCCTATTCATAACGTCCTCCTGTGTGGTGCCCAAATCGAACAAGCATCCCTTCCTGTGTGCGTCATCTCACACCAAGATTTCCGAAAAACGCCTTTCTGTCAACCACCACGTGATCCCACGGAGTTCAGACAACACCAATGGCACGAGGGTGCCTGACTACCCTCGGTCAGCCGAAATCTTTATCGGCTCGAACTTGGGGGCGAGCAGGTGATTGGCGACAAACGCGATCAGGTAGGCGGACCCGCAGAAAGCGAAGAGGATGGCATATCCGGCCGTGATGTTGCCGGAGGCCTGGAACCGGTCTAGCAGCCAGCCGGCGAAGATGGGGAAGATGATTCCCCCTATCGAGCCGGCCATTCCGCCGATCCCCACCACTGCGGCCACGGCGCTCTTCGGGAACATGTCGGACACGGTGGTGAAAAGGTTTGCCATCCACGCCTGATGCGAAGCGCCGGCGATGCCGATCAGCAGCACGGCGACCCAATCGCTGGCCCGAGTCACGAAGAAAATCGGCAACACACCGCAGGCAAAAATAAACATTGCGGTCTTGCGTGCGCGGCTCACGCCCAACCCGCGCCGCACCAGATGCCCTGTGAGCCAGCCGCCGGCAATGCTGAGCACCGTGATGATCGCGTAGATCGTCACCAGGTGAACCCAGCTTGTCTTGATGTTGAGCCCCCGTGTCTTCTTGAAATAGTCCGGCAACCAAATGAGGAAGAACCACCAAACCGGATCAGTCATGAATTTGCCCACGACGAAGGACCAGGTCTGCGGGTAGCGAATGAGGGAGCGCCAGGACATCCGTTCGGTGCGCTCGGTGGCGTCGTTCTCGCTTCGGATGTGCTCCAGCTCCGCCGGCGAAACCCGCGTCACCTTCTGCGGGTCGTCGTAGAACGGGATCCACAGCACCAGCCATAGGATCCCGACCAGGCCCATGACCACGAATGGAGCCCGCCAGCCCCAGGCCAGGGCCAAGACGGGAACGAACGCGGGCGCAATGATGGCCCCAACGTTGGCACCTGAATTGAACAGGGCAGTCGCATAGGCTCTCTCCCTCTTGGGAAACCAGAGCGCGACCGCCTTGATCGACGCGGGAAAGGCGCCGCCTTCGCCCAGGCCGAGGGCCACCCGCGCGACCCCGAACCCGAACACGCTGCCGACCAGCGCGTGTCCCAAGGCCGCCAGGCTCCAGGCGGCAATCGACACCCCGTAACCGATCCGCGCTCCGAAACGATCAACGAAAGCGCCGAACAGCAAGAGCCCCACCGCGTAGGCCGCCTGGAAGGCCGAATTGACCAGCCCGAACTGCGCGTTGGTCCAGTGCAGGTAGTCGTCAAGGATAGGCTTGAGCAACGCGAGGATCTGGCGGTCGATGTAGTTGACCGTCGTGGCCAAGAATAGCAGCGTGCAGACAAGCCACCGGTAGCGGCCGGAGCGGGCGAGCAATGAGACGATGAGCATTGGATCTCCAGGAAGGGTTCTGGATCTCATCCTAGGGCACATCCCCGCGGAAGCCAAACGCCAAGAGAAAGAGAACGGAATCCGAGTCTGCTTCAACTCGGAAGTCTAGAACCCGCCCAGCCCTGTTCCAAGGCTACTGTTCATCCCGCAGCGGCTTGCCCCCTTGGCTTCTTGAGAAGAAGCCACAGGAACGATACGCCTATGATGTCGAGAAACGCGATGGCCACGAACAGGGGCTTGTACCCGATGTGCACCGCGACATAGCCCACCACAAACGTGAACAGCAGTCCCCCGCAGTGAGCGAAGGAGCCGGAGAGCCCGTTGGCCGTGGCCACGGTGCGCTTGGGAAACAGGTCGGCCGGCAGAGTGAGCAGGGTCGACGACATCGACTGATGGGCGAACGCCGCCACGCAGAAGAAGAAGATGGCCCAGTAGGGAGACGGCGCCGTTCCGATGAATATGGCGAACACCATGAGGAGAGCCGACACCGTTGCCGCTGCCTTGCGCGCGTTGAACACGGAGAGTTTCAACTTGATGAATATCGGCGAAAGTATTCCCCCGAAGAGGCAACCAAGGTCGCTCGCCAGGAACGGCATCCAGAGGAAAAGACCGATCTGCTTCAGGTTCCAGCCGCGCTCCGAAACCATGTACAGGGGGATCCAGTAGGTGAAGAACTGCCACGCCGGTTCCGACAGAAAACGCGCGACCGCGATGCCCCAGAAGTTGCGCTGTGGGATGACGACCTTCCACACTCCCTTTTCCTTGGGAGCATCCTGGACCTCAATCTCCTCATCCCTAGACTGGATCTTCGCTAGTTCTTCCTTGGTGATAAGGGGATGGTTCTCGGGAGCATGGTAGAAGAGCAGCCACAGGGCTCCCCACATCAGACTGATGGTTCCGGTAACGATGAAGGCTGCCTGCCAGCTGAAGGCCAGGATGAGATAGGCCACAAGGGGCGGAGCAAGCATGGCGCCGAAGCTTGAGCCGGTATTGAAAATCCCAGTTGCGAGCGTCCGCTCCTTTGATTTGAACCAGATCGAGATGGTCTTGGCGGCACCCGGGAAGTTGCCGGCCTCGCCTGCACCGAGCAGGCTGCGAAAAAACGCGAATGAGCCCCATCCGGTGGCCAAGGCCGTTAGCATCTGGGCGATGGAGTACCAGACAATCGCGATGGAAAACCCCTTCCTCAAGTTCAGCCAGTCGATAATACGGCCGCTGATCGGCTGGAACACGAGATAGGACAACTGGAATGCCATGATGATGTAGGCAAAGTGCTGCTCGTCGATGGCCAGCGTCTTCTTCAGCGTAGGCGCGGCGACGGAAAGACAACTCCGGTCGAGATAGTTCACCACGGTCACGAGCATGAGCAGACCGGTTATCCACCAGCGCAATCCCTTGACTTTGAACTTCATCGTTCTCCTCCAATCGAGCCTACTTGGGCCAAACCACGATAGTCACGAGCTGGCAATCGCAATACTGGCGCGGGACAGGTCGCAAGAGAGTCCAAGGCATGTCCAGCACAGAACCGTGTTGCTCACGGCATGACGGGTATGCCACCCGGCCGAAAGGCGAGGTGTTCTAGAAGAAGTACAACATCGTTCCCATGAACCGCTGGTGATGCGGCTGCTGAGAGACTTGGTAGTCGTCATAGCGGGTCTGTCGAGCAATGTGATAGCTGAGGCCCAGGCGAGCCGATGGCACAATGTCGAAGAAGAAGTTGGCATCGGCGTAGAGTGCTCTTGTGACCACGTTTGCGATGTTGTATTGCGTCTTGGGGTCAATGATATTGGGGGATTTCCCGTACGTGCCGTTCACAGAAATAAAAGCGCGGCCGGAGGGAGGCAGATAGTATTGAAGGCCGACCATTAAGGTTCGCCACTCGATCCTGCGAAGAATACCGCTCTTGGTGTAGATCACTGGGCCGTAGTCGACGTCCGCTGGGTAGACGGCCTGCTTGTCATCGCCCATTGGTATAACGTCGGGCCACATCCTCAATTGGCCGCCTCCGGTGTTCATTCCGGTCAATCCGCCAAGCAGGTCGGAGTAGCCCTTTCCCCATGTGCCTTCGGCATTCAGAGTCAGAGCGTTGCCCCGGTCCTTGGAGTCCTTGACCGGAACGATGGGAAGAAGCAGCTCGGCGGCAAATCCGAATCCGTTGGCCGAGGTGGCGGTGTTCGGTCCCTGGGCCAAGTCGTCCACCTTGAAACGACGGGCCGTGCCGGATAGGCCTATCGCAGCCGGGTCAGCTTTGGTCCCGCCGGAGCCGGGCGTGTGCATGCCCTTCCAGCGGTTGAACATGAGGTTGAGAGACCCTTGGAATTCGGGAAGATTCGCATCCCGCTGAGGTGGTCGCACCGCCGCGGCGGCGAGATCCAGACTGACGGCGTCTGATTTGAACCCACGCGAGACGCGAAACTGGGCCGTTCGCCCGAAGATCATACTGGGCAGGCCCAGGTACTCCACAGTGCAGGGAAAGAAGTATGGTTGGTTGCCGAACAAGTAGTAGGTCTGTCCAGCGAGCACATCGAAATAGTCGCTCTCCAGCTTCATCCAGGCCTGGCGCATGCGAAGAACGCCATTGTTGAAGAAGGAAGCCTCGGACAGGTTGCTGGCTCCCTTCTCGTACTTCTGCCCGCTGGCAGCAAGCGGGCCACTGTACCCGGCCGGACTGGCCATGAAGTCCACCTCAATGCTTGCGCTCGGCTTGATCCCTTGGAACTTAGGTGCCTCAACCTTCACGCCGATCCGGCTGTTTCGCGCGGTGAACTGAGTGCGTTGGTTATGATAGGCGTAGGCGTCCGTGCGCGCGATGATCCCGTTGCCCTCGGATTCGGCATCGAAGCTCCGGGTCGTGTCGTGGATGACGTCCAACTCCACGATGCCGTAGATAGTCGCCTTCCAGTCGTTCTTGGAGATCTCGTAGGCTTGTCGGGTGTACAAGTCCGAAGGCGGTGGCGGCGGCGGCGGCGGCGGTGGTGGCGGCGGCAGAGCCGGTTCCGGCGGTGGTGGCGGTGGCGGTGGCGGAAGTGGCGGTTCCGGCTGAACCTCCTCTCTTATCGGTTCAGCGACAGGTGCCTCCGCAGGCTGAGCAGATTCAGCAGGCTGCTCCACAGCTTTCTGCGACTTCCGCTTGGCGTGCGCATTCGCGACCGGCAATGCGAGGAAGACGACCAGTCCCAACAGCGGCAGTTTCCATCTTTGAAGCGACAGTTTCACGTTTCGCACTGTGTCCCCCTGGGTTAGTGGCGTCCGGTGGCAGAGGAACCGGCCGCCCTCGGTTTGCTGTTTGCTAGAATTGCGACTGCTCTCTCTGAAATGCTTTCATCAAGCTGAATCTGCCAGACTCGAAGGTGGCGACGATGCAGTCTATCGGGCTGACTGCTCGCCGTTTGGCCGGGCGATTGAGCGGCTTCTACACCCATCCTTCACCCTTTTTCAAGCGCCTCGGGCTGGCTTTCCTCTCGCCAGGCTGCGCGCTTTGGCAACGTCTCCCGACACGTGACTTGGTCGGCGAGGAAAAGGAAGAGGACGCACATGAACCGTGCATAAACATATTTCCTTTAACGGGGGAGGGACCCACCAAAATGGGTCAATGCAATTTTGAATCAAATCGCCAGCCGCACAGCATCAGAAGAGCGTCGGCGCGACATGAGGCCCGTTCAGCCCCTATCACTGCGAGCAGAAACGGTTCGCAGGGACGCGGGCTCTTCGAAAATCGTCCCTACCGCAGGTCCGTCGGCCCTGCGCCGTCCATGTCATCGAACTTCTGATTCTCGCCCGCCATACCCCAGATGAAGCGGTAGTTTGCAGAACCACAGCCGCAGTGGATCGACCACGGGGGCGAAAGCACAGCCTGCTGGTTGTGCACGAAGATGTGCCGGGTCTGTGTCGGCTCACCCATCAGGTGCACAAGAATGCTCTCGCCCAGATCGAAGTACAGATAGACTTCTGCGCGCCGATCGTGGGTGTGCGGCGGGAACGAGTTCCAGACGGCACCTTCCGCCAATTCAGTGAAGCCCATGACGAGTTGGCAGCTCTGAATGCCCCCCGCGTGGATGTACTTGTAAATCGTTCTCTGGTTCGCATTCGCGCGCGTGCCCAGTTCCGCCGGCGTCGCGTCCATCTTCTTCATCGTCGCCGCGGGATGGGCTGCGTGCGCGGGGCAGCTGAGAAAGTAGAACTGCGCCGGTTCTTTCGTGTTCGCGCTCTCGAACACCACGTTTCGCGTGCCCATCGGCACATACACGCAATCCAGTCGCCCGAGCGAGAAGGATCTTCCGTCAGCGTGGACCACGCCCGGCCCACCGATGTTGATCGCGCCGAGTTCGCGCTGTTCCAGAAAGAAAGCCCGCCCGGTCTTTGGGTGATTCGGCAGTTCCAAGGGGGCAAGCGGCATCGCCCCGCCCACTACGAGACGGTCGAGGCCCGTGAATACGCCGCGCAGGTCGCCAGCGCAAAAAACATCCGTGACCAGAAAAGTGTCCCGCAACTGCTCCGTGTTCATCAACACCATGTCCTGCGGCCTGGGAATCCATCGGACAGCGGCGCTAAGCATGCTGGGAGAGTATCCGCTGTCGCCGTGGCGGTCAATCGAAGATGCCAATACTGTGCTAGGCATTTGCTGTGCTTTCCGAGTTCCGCAGCGCGCATCCCGCTCGACTGATCAGCGCGACCTGGGTCTTGCCCATTTCAGGCCCTGCTAGGGCCGAGGCAGCGGTGGTCGTGGACGGCGCCGGAGCCATTGTCGCGGTCGGGCCGCGCGCCGAGATCAGGTCGGCGTTTGCCTCGCTGCCTGAGGAGCGCGCGCAGGGTGCGCTCTTGCCCGGGCTGGTCAACGCCCACACGCACCTTGAACTCTCGGTCCTCGCCGGACGCCTGCGCGGTGGGGAGGGGCTTCCGTCTTGGGCTATGCAGGTGGGGCGCGAGGTCGCCGCGTTTTCCGCGGAGCAACGCCTCGACGCCGCCCGGCGCGCGGCCCTGGCTGTCGTCGCAGCTGGAACGGCGGCCGTGGGCGACGTGGGCAACACCTTTGTCGCCGTGCCCGCGCTGGCCGCAGCGGGCTTGGCCGGCGTCTTCTTCCACGAGTTGCTTGGCTCGCGCGAAGCCAGCACCGGCGATGCCCTGGCTGATGCAGCGCGGGAATACCGAGAATTCGTTCAGGCGAGCCCCTGGCCCGCGAATCTCGCCTGCGTGCCTGCGCCGCACGCGCTTTACTCGGCAGGACCCGATCTCTTGCGCCGGATCTTTGCGGCCACCGCCAGCGCCAGACATCGCACGTCGATCCACGTCGCCGAGGACGAAGACGAGATCCGCCTGCTGCGCGACGGCACCGGGCGCTGGGGCGAGATCCTGGCCTCGCAGCAAGTCCCAGCCGGCTCGCGCACGCCCGGCCTGGGTCCGCTCGCCTACCTCGAACGACTCGGCGCCTTTTCCGGCGACCGGTCCCCGCTTCTTGTCCACATGGTGTGCGCCAGCGCAGAAGACATCGCGCTCGCGCAGAAGCACCGCGCCCCGCTCGTGCTCTGCCCGCGCTCGAACCTGCACATCGGGGACCGTCTACCGGACGTCCGCGCCTTGCTCGCCACTGGCCTGCCGCTGTCTCTTGGCACCGACAGCCTGGGCTCATCGCCCGACCTCTCGCTGTGGGGCGAGATGGCCGCGCTCGCGTCGCACCTCCCGAACATCGCGCCCGAGATCTGGCTTCGCGCTGCCACTGCCGCTGGTGCGGCGGCGCTGGGCCTCGATGCGCTCGGCTCCCTTGCGCCTGGCAAGCGGCCCGGCATGATAGATGTCACCCCGGTCGACGCACGGACGCCCTGTGCCTCTTTGGTCGGGACGGCATCGCCGAAGGTTAGCTGGGTGGTCCGGCCATGACGCCGCTCCGTCGCCCCTTGCTCGCGGTCGTGACCTTCGGGCGCATGGTGAAGTTCAGCCACACGGTTTTCGCCCTGCCCTTTGCCTTGGCTGCGGTCGCAATCGCGGCGCGCGGGCACGGAGTGACCGTGGCGCAGATCGCAGCCATTGCCCTGGCCATGGTCGGCGCGCGCACCGCGGCCATGGGCTTCAACCGTATTGTCGACCGCCGCATCGACGCCGCCAATCCCCGCACCGCTGGCCGCGAGCTGCCCACCGGTAGGGTCTCGCTGCCTGCGGCTGCCAGCTTGACCGTCGCCAGCGCCGCCCTTTTTATCGCGGCCGCGGCCTGGCTGGGGCCATTGTGCCTGCGGCTCGCGCCCATCGTGCTCGTGCTCGTGCTCGGTTACTCATTCACCAAGCGTTTCACCTGGCTGTGCCACGTGTTTCTTGGACTTGCCATCGGCAGCTCGCCCGCCGCTGCCTGGATAGCCGTGCGCGGACGGCTGGATGCGCCAGCCCTCTGGCTGAGCATCGCGGTGGCGACCTGGATCGCCGGCTTCGACGTCCTTTATGCCCTCCACGACCGGGACTTCGACCGCAAGGCTGGCATTCATTCCATACCGGTACACTTCGGCGTGCCAGCGGCTCTTCTTATTTCCGCTTCGCTCCACTCGGCCACTGCCGCGGCCTTGCTGGTCGTGGGACACACGGCGGAGTTGGGCTGGATCTATCTTCTTGGCGTGGCCGTGGTGATCGCGATGCTGGTCTGGGAGCACGCCATCCTGCGCCCATCAGACCTGTCACGCCTGGACGTGGCGTTCTTCAACCTCAACGGCTACGTCTCGGTCATCTA